>NZ_LAVK01000058.1:0-27636 GCF_001083795.1 Streptomyces sp. SBT349 | reverse complement strand
GGGGGTGGTGGGGGAGTCGGGCTGCGGGAAGTCCACGGTGGCGAAGCTGCTGATGAACCTGGAGCGGCCGACCGCGGGCGAGATCCTCTACAAGGGCGAGGACATCACCAGGCTTTCGGGAAGGGCGCTCAAGGCGGTGCGCCGGAATATCCAGATGGTGTTCCAGGATCCGTATACCTCGCTGAATCCGCGCATGACCGTGGGCGACATCATCGGAGAGCCGTTCGATATCCATCCGGAGGCCGCGCCCAAGGGCGACCGGCGGCGCCGGGTGCGGGATCTCCTCGACGTGGTGGGGCTCAACCCCGAATATCTGAACCGCTATCCGCACCAGTTCTCCGGGGGCCAGCGGCAGCGCATCGGGATCGCCCGCGGTCTGGCGCTCAACCCCGAGATCATCGTGGCCGACGAGCCGGTTTCCGCGCTCGACGTGTCCGTTCAGGCCCAGGTCGTGAATCTGATGGAGCGGCTCCAGGACGAGTTCGGCCTCTCCTACCTGTTCATCGCGCACGACCTGTCGATCGTGCGGCACATCTCCGACCGGGTCGGGGTGATGTATCTGGGAAAGATCGTGGAAATCGGCACGGACCGCGCCATCTACGACCACCCCACGCATCCGTACACACAGGCGCTCCTTTCCGCCGTTCCCGTGCCGGATCCGGAACTGCGGGGGCGCAGGGAGCGGATCATCCTGGCCGGGGACGTGCCCTCGCCGGCCGATCCGCCGTCGGGATGCCGCTTCCGCACCCGCTGCTGGAAGGCGCAGGACGTGTGCGCCGAGGTGGAGCCGCCGCTCGCGGTGCCCGCGGAGTTCGCCGGGGCAACGGGTCCCGTCCTGCACGATTCCGCCTGCCATTTCGCGGAGGAGAAGCCTCATGTGGCCCGTGCCTAGGCGGGGTCGGGCGGAGCGGGGAACGCACCGGGGCGGCGCGAGCCTGATGGTCGCGCCGCCCCGGGCTACGGCACCCGCACGGCCGTACCGCCTCAGTCTGGGCCGTTCGCATATCGGTATAGGGTCTGGGGTGTTGCGGACCGGTTAACAGGCCGCTTCCCCTCTTATCCCCAAATTTCCGATCACCATCGGTCGCCGTCAAGCACGTTTACGCGTCAATCCGCATAACCTTGGCTCACCAATCAGATGCCATAGGTTTATACCATTGCTACGGCTTGACGGGAAACTGTGACCCTTGCGACAGTCCGGTCTACTCGCATCGCACGCCGGATGACCACACTGTCGGGGGGACTTGATGTCCAGCGAAGTCCAGGCCGCCGAGGCCGCGCCGGTCGGCCGCTCGCCGGGCCAGCTGATGTGGCGGCGCTTTCGGCGTGACCGGACGGGCGTCATATCTGCATGTGTTGTGCTCTTTTTCTTTGCAATCGGTCTGCTTGCACCCGTCATCTCCTGGCTCTACGGCAAGGATCCGTACACCCGCTACGGCCAGCTGGAGAGTGGCCTGCTCAACGAGTACGGCTACCCGGTCAAGCCCAATGGCGGCATCGACGGCGAATTCTGGTTCGGCCTCGAACCGGGCACCGGACGCGACGTCTTCACGGAACTCCTCTACGGAATACGCACATCCCTGCTCATCGCCCTGGTCGTGACCCTGCTCGCCACGCTCACCGCGATCGTGCTGGGCATCGCCGCCGGCTATCTCGGCGGCCGGTGGGACTACTTCATCAGCCGCCTCATCGACCTGCTCATGGCCTTCCCGCAACAGCTGTTCTTCGTCGCGTTCCTGCCCATCATCGCGACCCTCTTCGTGGACCCGCGGGAGGAGACACCGACCTATGTGAAGGTCGTCTCCATCATCATCGTCCTCTGGGTACTCGGCTGGATGACGCTCGGCCGCATCCTGCGCGGGGCCACCCTGTCCCTGCGGGAACGGGAGTTCATCGAAGCGGCCAAGGTCTCGGGCGCCTCGCCCTGGCGGATCATCCGCAAGGAGCTGCTGCCCAATGTCGTCTCCCCGATGCTGGTGCAGGCCACCTACATGCTGCCCAACTTCGTCACCACCGCGGCGGCCCTGTCCTTCCTCGGCGTGGGCCTCACCGAGCCGACCCCCGACTGGGGCCGGATGTTCGCCACCGCGGCGGAGGTCTACCGCAGCGACATCACCTACATGTTCTTCCCCGGGGTCTCCATGGTGATCTTCGTGGTCGCCTTCAACCTCCTGGGGGATTCGGTCAGGGACGCCTTCGACCCCAAGACCGTCCGATGATCTCCCACCACAACGACGGGCAGGTGCCAAGCAACCCATGAGCAAGAGAACTCTGCGCAGAGGGGGAAGGGCCGCCGGGGTGACGTTCGCCCTGGTCGGCGCGCTGATCCTCAGCGCCTGTAGCAGCGGCGGCGGCGGGGGTGGCGGCGACACCGGGGGCAACGGCGAGGAGAGCGCCGCCCCCGAGGAGCTGGCGTCCATATCCTTCGGCACCGCCGAACAGTCCCAGGGCCCCGCCGAGGAGGTGGAGGGCGCCGAGCGGGGCGGCACGGTCACCGTGCTCCAGGAGACCTCGCCCGACCACCTCGACCCGGCCCAGATCTACGTCTCCCACGAGTCCAACCTCGCCCGCCTGATCCACCGCGGCCTGACCGCCGTCCGGCTGGGCAACGACGGCGGCTACACCGTCGTGGGCGACCTGGCCACCGACTCGGGCCAGGTCTCCGACGAGGGCAGGACATGGACGTACACCCTCAAGGAGGGCGTCACGTTCAACGACGGCACGCCCATCACCTCCGCGGACCTGCGGCACACCTTCGAGCGGCAGTTCGCGCCGTTCATCGCGCAGGGCCCCACCTACCTCCAGCAGTGGCTGGCCAACTCGGGCGGCGCCGACTACCGCGAGCTGCTGCCCGAGGGCCCCTACGAGGGTGACCACCTGCCCGACTCGATCCTGGAGACCCCGGACGACCGCACCATCGTCTTCCACTTCGAGGAGCCGCAGAACGACCTGCCGTACGCCCTGTCCATCGCGGGCTACGCGGTCGTCTCCGAGGCGGGCGACACCCGGGAGCAGTACGACCAGGAGCCGGTGACCTCGGGCCCCTACCAGATCGAGGAGTTCCGCCCCGGCCGCTCCATGACGCTGGTGCGCAACGAGAACTGGGACCCCGCCACCGACCCGGCCCGCAACGCCTACCCGGACCGTTACGAGATCAGCTTCGGCCACAGCCGCGAGGACTCCACCTCCCGCCTGATGGCCGACAACGGCGACGACCAGACCGCCATCACGTTCAACAACGGCCTCGACGCGGGCAACGGCCCCACCGTCATGGACGACCCGCAGTACCGGGAGCGGCTGGTGGACGGCTTCCAGCCGTATGTCGCCACGCTCGCCATCAACATGGACCGGATCACCGACCGGACCGTCCGCGAGGCCATCGTCCACGCGGTCCCGCTCAACGGCGTGCTCAACGCGTACGGCGGCACCATCGGGGGCCAGTACGCGGGCGGCATCATCAGCCCGCTGCTGCCCGGGTACCAGGAGGACTACGACCCGTTCGGCAAGCTGGCCGCCCCGCAGGGCGACATCGAGCGGGCCCGTGAGCTCCTCGAAGAGGCCGACGCCGTCGGCTACGAGCTGAACTACGTGCACAACACCGCCGCCGAGGACCAGGAGGCCGCGGTCGCCATCGCCGACGCCCTGGAGTCGGCCGGCTTCCAGGTCAACCGCAGCGAGGTGCCGCCGGAGACCTACTACGACACCATCGGCGTCGTGGACAACGGCTACGACATCTACCGCAGCAGCTGGGGCCACGACTGGCTCTCCGGCGCCACCGTGATCCCGCCGCTGTTCGACGGCCGCCAGATCCAGGACGGCGCCTCCAACTACGGCCATGTCGACGACGAGCACGTCAACGCGGAGATCGACCGGATCCGGCAGATCACCGACGCCGCCGAGGCCGCCACCGAGTGGGCCGAACTCGGCGCGTACATCCAGGAGGAGCTCGTGCCGTTCGTGCCGACGTTCTACTACCGGCAGACGATCCTGCACGGCTCCCGGATCGGCGGGGCGGTGTTCAACGACGACATCGGCAGCGTCGACATGAACCGGATCTACGTCATCCAGGACTGAGGCAGGCCACCGGCCGCACGGCCGGGCCCCGGCGGGACCACCCGCCGGGGCCCGGCCCCCGCCGGACGGCCCGAAGATCAAAGGCTGTTACCCACGATGCTCCGTTTCATCATGCGGCGAACGCTCGGCGCCGTGGCCATCCTCCTGGTCATCAGCGCCGTCACGTTCTTCCTCTTCTACGCGATCCCGCGCAACCCCGCGCTGCTCGCCTGCGGCAAGGGCATCTGCACCGAGGACCAGCTCGCCATCGTCGAGCACAATCTCGGCATCGACAAACCGGTCCCCGTGCAGTACTGGGAGTACATGGTCGGCATCTTCGCCGGCCGCGAATTCCCCGCGGGCAACTGCCCCGCGCCCTGCCTGGGCTTCTCCTTCCGCGACAACCGCCCGGTCATGGACACGATCATGGACCGGCTGCCCACCACCGTCTCGCTGACGGTCGGCGGCGCCATCGTCTTCCTCATCCTCGGCCTCGGCTTCGGCATGCTGGCCGCCGCCCGCCGCGGCACCCTGCTGGACAAGTCGATGAGCTCCACCTCGCTGGTGCTCAGCTCCATGCAGATCTACTTCCTCGGCCCGCTGGCCCTGGCGATCCTGGTCTACAACACCCAGCTCCTGCCACAGCCCCAGTACGTCCCCCTGTCCGAGGACCCCTGGGGATGGTTCCAGGGGCTGCTGCTGCCCTGGCTGGTGCTCTCGACGATCTTCACGGCCAACTACACCCGTATGTCGAGAGCCACGCTGATCGAACAGCTCCAGGAGGACCACGTCCGCACCGCGAAGGCCAAGGGCATGGCACCCCGCACGGTCTTCTTCCGCTACGCCTGGCGCGGCTCCCTGATCCCCATCGTCACGATCTTCGGCATCGACCTGGGCGCGCTGTTCGGCGGCGCGATGATCACCGAGTACACGTTCTCGCTGCACGGCCTCGGCCGCCTCGCGGTGGAGTCGGTCACGCAGTCCAACCTCCCCATGCTGATGGGCGTGATGCTGTTCGCCGCGCTCATGATCGTCCTGTTCAACATCATCATTGACGCCTTGTACGCGCTCATCGACCCGCGCGTCCGGCTGGCCTAGGAGCGGACCGACGTGACCACGACCAGCCCGGCGAAGGGCAGCGGACCGGCCGAGCAGGGGCCGACCAACGAGGGCGCCCCGTTCCTGTCGGTGCGGGACCTGCGCGTCCACTTCCCCACCGACGACGGCGTCGTCAAGGCCGTGGACGGCCTGTCGTTCGACGTCTGGCGCGGGCGCACCCTCGGGATCGTCGGCGAGTCGGGCTCCGGCAAGTCCGTGGCCAACCAGACCATCCTGGGCCTGCACAACCCCGGCTCCACGCGCATATCCGGCGAGATCCACCTGGAGGACCAGGAGCTCACCACCGCCCCCGAACGCACGCTGGAGCAGCTCAGGGGCAACAAGGTCGCGATGATCTTCCAGGACCCGCTGACCGCGCTCTCGCCGTACTACACCGTCGGCCGGCAGATCGCCGAGCCCTACCGCAAGCACCGCGGCGCCTCCCGCCGCGAGGCACGGGAACGGTCGATCGAGATGCTGGCCAAGGTCGGCATCCCCCACCCCGCCCGCCGCGTCGACGACTACCCCCACCAGTTCTCCGGCGGCATGCGCCAGCGCGCCATGATCGCCATGTCCCTGATCTGCGACCCCGACCTGCTGATCGCCGACGAGCCCACCACGGCCCTCGACGTCACCGTCCAGGCCCAGATCCTCGACCTGCTGCTCGAACTCCAGCAGGAGTTCGGCTCGGCCATCATCATGATCACCCACGACCTCGGCGTGGTCTCGGGCGTCGCCGACGACGTGCTGGTCATGTACGCGGGCCGCGCGGTGGAACGCGGCACCGTCGCCGAGGTGCTGCGCCGCCCCCGCCACCCCTACACCTGGGGGCTGCTCACCTCGATGCCGCGGCTGCGCGGCGACGTCGACCAGGACCTCGTGCCCATCGCCGGCACCCCGCCCAGCCTCCTGGCGCCCCCGCCCGGCTGCCCGTTCGAGCCGCGCTGCGCCTACGCGGGCGAGGTGGCGGACGACGTCTCCTGCGCCACCGACCGGCCCGCGCTGCCCGAGGAGCGCGGCGCCGCCTGCCACCTCACCGCGGAGCAGAAGCGGACCTTCTTCACCGAGCGGATCAAGCCCCGGCTCCGCTAGCCGGGCCGAGCAGCCGAGTTAAGGACGACGATGACCAGCGTCACGTTGAGCAAGGACGACCGGAGCCAGGACGCCGGCTCGCCCCTGATGACCGTCACCGGGCTGACCAAGTACTTCCCGGTCAAGGGCGGCTTCCCCGTCAAGCGGACCGTCGGGGCGGTCAAGGCCGTGGACGGCCTCGACCTCACCGTCCACGAGGGCGAGAGCTTCGGCCTGGTCGGCGAGTCGGGCTGCGGCAAGTCCACCACGGGACGGCTGCTGGCCCGGCTGCTCGACCCCACCGCCGGCACCATCACCTACCGGGACCAGGACATCACCCGCGCCGGCAGGCGGCAGATGGCCCCCATCCGCTCCCAGATCCAGATGATCTTCCAGGACCCCTACTCCTCGCTGAACCCGCGCCAGACCGTGGGCACGATCATCGGCGGGCCCATGGAGATCAACGGCATCAGGCCGCCCGGCGGCCGGGAGGCCCGCGTCCGCGAGCTGCTGGAGACCGTGGGCCTCAACCCGGAGCACTACAACCGCTTCCCCCACGAGTTCTCCGGCGGGCAGCGGCAGCGCATCGGCGTCGCCCGCGCGCTCGCCCTCGAACCCAAGCTGATCATCGCCGACGAGCCGGTCTCCGCGCTCGACGTCTCCATCCAGGCCCAGGTCGTCAACCTGCTCCAGCGCGTCCAGCGTGAGCTGGGCATCGCGTTCCTGTTCATCGCCCACGACCTCGCCATCGTCCGGCACTTCTCCCAGCGCGTTGCCGTCATGTACCTCGGCAAGATCGTCGAGGTGGGCGACCGCGAGGCCATCTACGAGCGCCCCCGCCACCCCTACACGCACGCGCTGCTCTCCGCCGTGCCCGAGGTGGAGGTGGAGGTGGAGGCCGAGCCCGGGACCGGGGCCGAACCGCCACGCGAGCGCATCCGCCTTCAGGGTGACGTTCCCTCGCCCACCGACCCGCCCTCCGGCTGCCGGTTCCGCACCCGCTGCTGGAAGGCGCAGGACCGCTGCGCCACCGAAGAGCCGCCGCTGCTGCGGATATCGGGCAACGCCGAGGGTCACCTCACGGCCTGCCACTTCCCGGAGGAAGGCACGACCGCCGCCCACTGAGCCGGGGGCGTGCGCCCCTCCTCTGCACCCGTGCACCGAGCCGTGAGCGGCCTGTTGATCGTTATGATCCGAGGCGCCGGGTGGAAGGACCCTTCCAGGAGAGGAAGGTCTCCTTGGCCTGCCCAGAACCGCACCGGGCACGACTTCATGGAGGTGATCGAGGTGGCGCTCTCCGTCTCGGCGGTCCTGCTGCTGGCGATCGTTGTCGTTCTGCTGGTCAGGAAGGCGGGACTGAAGGTCCTGCACGCCGTCGTCTGTGTCCTGTTGGGCTTCTACCTTGCCGGTTCGAACATGGCCCCCGCCATCGACGACTTCTCGACCAGCGTCTCGGACATGATCAGCGAACTGAGCTTCTGAGTGCACCGGGCTTCCGGCGGCCGCGTCCGCGCCGGGACGTAAGCTCGCTGCCATGACTTCCGGCCAGGCGAGCGTGCTGCTCGTGCACGCCCACCCCGACGACGAGTCGATCTGCAACGGCGTGACCATGGCCGCCTGCCGCACGGCGGGCGCCCAGGTCACGCTGGTCACCTGCACGCTCGGCGAGGAGGGCGAGGTGATCCCGGGCGAGCTGGCCCACCTGACCGCCGACCGCGACGACGCCCTCGGCCCCCACCGCGCCGGCGAGCTGGCCGCCGCGATGCGCGCCCTCGGCGTCACCGACCACCGCCTCCTCGGCGGCCGGGGGCGCTGGCGCGACTCCGGGATGATGGGCCTGCCGTCCAACGAGCGGCCCGGCGCGTTCTGGGGCGCGGACCTCGACGAGGCCGCCGCCGCGCTCGCCGCGGTGGTGGCCGAGGTCAGGCCGCGGGTGCTCATCACCTATGACCCGAACGGCGGTTACGGCCACCCCGACCACATCCAGGCGCACCGGGTCGCCATGCGCGGCGCCGACCTCGCCGCCGCGCTGCCCGACGCGCCGCACCGGGTGGACCGCGTGCTGTGGACGTGCCTGCCGCGTTCCGCCGCCGAGGAGCGCCTGGCCCGGCTGCGCGCCGCGGGCCCGCGCCCCTTCGCCGGGGTCGCCGACCCCGCCGACCTGCCGGGCCTGGTGGACGACGCCGAGGTGGCGCTCGCCGTGACCGGCACCCCGGAGCAGGCGGCGGCCAAGGCGGCGGCGATGGCCGCGCACGCCACCCAGATCGAGGTGGACGCCTTCGCGGGCGAGCGCGGCGGCGAGGAGGCCGTCTTCGCGCTCTCCAACGGGCTGGCCCAGCCCGTGTGGGCCACCGAGTACTACCGGCTGGCCGCGGGAACGCCGTTCCCGCCCGGGGCGCGGGACATCTTCGCCGGCCTCGGCGACGACCCGGGACGCGAGGCGGCGCGCGCGACGAAGCGCGAGGGAGGGACGGCATGAGGCTGGCCGGATACGGCGTACTCGGACTGCTCGGCGTGCTGGCCGGGCTCGCCGGATCGCTGGTGCAGGGCGGATGGTTCCCCGGCGGGCTGCTGCTCGCGCTGGGGGGCGCGGCGGCGCTCTTCTGGGGCGGGGCGCTCGTCACGCGCTCCCGGCTCGGCGCCGGCGCGCCCGCGGGCGGCTGGGTGGTCGCCGTGGTCCTTCTCACCTACACCCAGCCCCAGGGCGACTTCATCTTCGCCGCCGGCACGGGCAGTTATCTGTTCCTGCTGGGAGGCATGGTGATCGCGGTGCTGTGCGCCACGCTCGCGCCCGCCGACCGCCCCCTCTTCTCCGTCCCCGAACCGCGCCCGCGCCCCTAGCATGAGCGCGGCAGGAGGCCCGCGCGCGGTATGTGCCAATCCTGTGGTGGCGCCGTACCACCCCGCGGACCCCAGTATCGTGGGGCACGCCGCTCGGTCCCGGCCCCGTCCCGGGCCGGCCGGTGAAGCTCAACCGGGAGACTTGCCTTGAGTCGTGACAGTGACAATCCGCCCCCCGGACCGCTGGGATGGGGTGAACCCCAGCGCAGCGACCGGGACGGCGAAGGCCGCTCCGGAGCCCCGCGGGCGGAGGAGAAGAAGACCGAGACCACGATGACGACCCGGGCCCGGATCAACATCCCGGGCTCCCGGCCCATTCCGCCCATCGTGGTGCGGGAGACCGTGGACGAGCCCGTGGTCCGCGAGTCCCCGGCCCCCCCGCCGCCACCGGCCCGTTCGGGCGAGGCGCAGGGCGGCGCGCAGGGGAAGAGGACCAGCTCCTGGTTCGAGCCGCGGAAGCCGCCCGCGGCCCAGCCGGACGCGCCGGGACCCGGCGCGGGCCCGGCCGGGGGCCCCGCCCCCGGGCCCGGCATCGACACCCCGCCGGACGGGCATCCGGCCGTGCCCGAGACCCCGGCGGGCGGCCTGCCGGCCGACTGGTTCCAGCAGCCCGCCGAGACACCCCCGGCCGGCACCCCGCTCGGGCTTCCGCCGCGCCCGGTCGGCCCGACCTCGGGCCCGGCCACCGGCGACATGCCGCTCCAGCCCCCCGCGGGGCGGTCCGAGGCGCCCCCCGTGCGGACGCCCGGGGCATCGGGCGCGCCGGGCGCGCCGGGGCCCCGGAGTCCGCTGGCACCCGGGCCTCTGGGACAGGGCCCGCTGGGGCCCCAGGGTCCGGCGAGGGTGCCGGAGGAGGATCCGTCCTCCACGACCATGGACCTGGGCGGCCCCTTCCCGCCCGCGCCGCCGCCCGACGTGAGCTCGACGGGTCCGATGGCCGCGGTGCAGGCGCCGTTCAGCCCCGAGACCGGCCCCCCCGTTCCGCCGCCGGGCCCCAGGCCCCCGGCCGACGAGGCGGCGGAGCCCGCGCCCGCCCCGAAGGCGGGCAAGGCGAAGCCGGCCAAGCGCAAGGGCCGTTCCAAGGTCAAGCTCCTGGCCGTGGGCCTCATCGGCATCGCCGTCGTCGCCTATGGCGCGGGCCTCTATCTGAGCCCCGAGGACGTGCCCAAGGGCACGACGGTGCTGGGCATCGACATCGGCGGCCTGAGCTCGCAGGAGGCGCTGAACCGCCTGGACGGCGAGCTCGAACGCGCCAACAACGACCCGCTGACGCTGGTGGTCGGCGAGCAGGAGGTCGAGCTGAAGCCGAGCGTCGCCGGCCTCGCCGTGGACACCGAGGCCACGGTCGAGTCGGCCTCGGGCCAGGACTACAGCCCGGTGTCGGTCTACGGCTCCCTGCTGGGCGCCGAGCGCACGCAGAACGCGGAGTTCGCGGTGGACCGCGAGAAGCTGACGGTCGCGCTGGAGGACCTGACCGGCGGCTCGGGTTCGGGCGCGGGCCCGGTCGAGGGCACGGTCGTCTTCGAGAACGGCGAGGCCATCGGGCGCCTGGGCGAGCCGGGCAACGCGGTGGACCTCCAGGCGGCGGCCGACGCCGTGGAGTCGGCGTTCCGCGAGCGCGCCGCCTCCGGACGGAACCCGGCGATCGAGCTCCCCGTGGCCAACCAGGAGCCCCTGGTCGGCGAGGCGCAGGTGCAGCAGGCGCTGGAGGAGTTCGGCGAGCCGGCGATGTCGGGCTGGATCTGGCTGGTCGCGGGCAGCGCGGAGCCGCTGCCGCTCAGCCCCGAGACGCTCAGCGGGATCCTCACCATGCAGCCGAGCGACCAGGGGAACCTCCAGCCGGTCATCGACACCGAGGCGCTCGCCGAGGTCTACGGCAGCACGTTCGACGGCGTGATGATCGACGCGGGTGCCGGGCCGGTCGCGATCACCCCGGAGCACGTGGCCGCGGCGATGGTCCCGGTCCTGCACGAGACCGCCACGACGGACGACGGCCCCGGCCGCCGCGAGGCCGTGGTGGAGGCCGCCACCGGACCCTGAGCACGACGGCCGGCCGGAGAACGGGACCGGCCCGAGGACGCGGGCGCCGGCTCACCCCCCGGGGTGGGCCGGCGCCGTTCTGTAGTGGTACGCGTGGTGGTTCACGAAGCCCAGCCCCGCGTAGAGCGCCCCGGCCGCCGCGTTGTCCGCCTCCACCTGGAGATACGCGGCGCTCGCGCCGCACACCAGGGCGGCGCGCGCCAGTTCGGCCATCACCGCCGTGGCCAGGCCCGTTCTCCTGTGGGCCGGGTCGACGCGCATCGCCGCGTACCCCGCCCACCGTCCGTCCACGACGCAACGGCCCACGGCGGCGGCCCCGGCGTCCCCCGCGTCGCCCGGCACCAGCGCGAACAGCACGCGCGGGCCACCCGCCAGCACCCGCGCCGCCGTTGCCGGGGCGTCACCCGCCCGGGGCCAGCCGCGCAGCCACTCCTCCGTCAGCGTCTCGCCGACGTTCACCCGCTCGTCTGGAGCCCGGTCGGCGAGGGGCGCGAGCGCGGCGACGCGCACCATGGTGTGCCCGTCCGCACCCCAACCGCGCCCGTCCAGCTCCGCCGCGAGCGTCTCCTGCCCCTCGCCGAGCTGGAGTCGGGCGGGCAGGCCCCGCGCCGCGTACCAGGCGGCGATCCGGTCCAGGTCGGGGGGAGTGGCCGCGGGCACCGCGGGCACCGCCGAGTTGGCCCGCCGCGTCCAGCCGTCCCCGGCCCGTGCCAGCCAGTCGCCGATCCGTTCGGTCTCGGGGGCGGGCCAGCCGCGGACCCCGACCGCCGTCAGCTCGGCGGCGCCGGCCGCCGGAACCCCGCGGGGCCTGGCCGGCACCGGCGGCACCACCTTGGCGGCCACCATCGCCGCCTCGTTCAGCCGGACCACGCGGCCGTCCCGCCGCGTCACCGAGAGCACGCCGTCCTCCCAGGAGGTGAGCACGCCCACGGTGTCGGTGAAACGCGCCCCCCGAGCCCCCGACTCCGTCACCGTCCGTACCGAGACGCGTCTGCCCAGGTCATCGGCCGTGATACGAACGATAAAGTGTGTGCCCGCGGAGAATTGCACCGTCTTCTCGGCCCCCTCTTGGTCGTCCTTTAGCCTCAACCGGCGATACTAGGGCTGAGCATCGACGACGCGGCGCTTCCGCGCGCCATCACGGCGGACCGCCGGCCCCAACGAGGAGGACTGACAACGTGACCTACGTCATCGCGGAGCCTTGTGTCGACCTGAAGGACAAGGCATGCATCGACGAGTGCCCTGTCGACTGCATCTACGAGGGGCAGCGTGCTCTCTACGTCCACCCCGACGAGTGCGTGGACTGCGGTGCCTGCGAGCCGGTGTGCCCCGTGGAGGCCATCTTCTACGAGGACGACACCCCCGAGGAGTGGAAGGACTACTACAAGGCGAACGTGGAGTTCTTCGACGAGCTCGGTTCCCCCGGCGGAGCGAGCAAGCTCGGTCTGATCCAGCGGGACCACCCCCTGATCGCCGCGCTGCCGCCGCAGAGCACCGAGGAGTGACACCCGTCCGCGGCGCCGCCCCCCGGCCGCCGCGCCGCTCCCGTCCGGGGCGCGGGTCCTGACACACGCAAGAAGTGAGAGCCACCACCGTGCCACTCGTCTCCGCGCGCCTGCCGGTCTTTCCCTGGGACCGGCTGGAGCCGTACAAGGCCACCGCGGCAGCCCACCACGACGGGATCGTCGACCTCTCGGTCGGTACCCCGGTCGACCCGGTCCCGTCGCTGGTGCGCGACGCCCTGGCCGCCGCCTCCGACAGCCCCGGCTATCCGACGGCGTGGGGGACCCCCGCGCTGCGCGAGGCCGTCCTCGGCTGGTGCGCGCGCAGGACCGGGGCGGCGGGGCTCGACCACGGGAACGTGCTGCCGGTCATCGGCTCCAAGGAGCTGGTGGCCGCGCTGCCCACCCACCTCGGCCTCGGACCGGGCGACCGCGTGGCCTTTCCCGAGCCGGCGTACCCCACCTACGAGGTGGGCGCCCGGCTGGCCGGCGCCGAGCCGGTCCCCTACCGGGGCCTGCCGACGGGTCTCGACCCGGCGGGCCTGCGCCTTCTCTGGCTCAACTCCCCCTCCAACCCGACCGGCAGGGTGCTGACCGTGGCCGAGCTGCGGTCCGTGGTGTCCTGGGCGCGGGAGCACGGGGTGCTGATCGTCAGCGACGAGTGCTACCTGGAGCTGGGCTGGGAGGCCGAGCCCGTCTCCGTGCTGCACCCCGATGTCTGCGACGGCGACATCGGCGGCCTGATCGCCGTCCACTCGCTCTCCAAGCGGTCCAACCTGGCCGGGTACCGCGCCGCGTTCCTCGCGGGCGATGCCGGGGTGCTGGGCGAGCTGCTGGCGATCCGCCGGCACGCCGGGATGATGATGCCCGCGCCGGTGCAGGCGGCGATGACCGTCGCGCTCGGCGACGACCGCCACGTGGCCGAGCAGCGGGAGCGTTACGCCAGGCGCCGGGAGGCGCTGCGCGAGGCGCTCCGGGGGCGCGGCTTCAGGATCGAGAACAGCGAGGCGTCGCTCTACCTGTGGGCGACGCGGGACGAGCCGTGCTGGGACACGGTCGCCGAACTGAGCAAGCAGGGGATTCTCGTGGCGCCGGGGGAGTTCTACGGCCCGGCGGGCGACGCCTTCGTGCGCGTGGCGTTCACGGCCACGGACGAGCGCGTCGAGGAGGCGGTGCGCCGCCTGGCGTGAGCGGGGCCGCGCCCGGCAGGGCCCGAAAGGGCCCCGGCGGCCCGGCACAGGGTGCCGCCGCCGGGACCTCGCTCGGGTGGTGCCCGGGGTGGTACCCCGGGCGGAGCCGCGTCAGAGGAGCGGCATGCCGCCCACCTTGCCCTGGTCGACCACCGGGAGCATGCCGACGGCCTGCTCGGTCACCCCGCTGTCCGCGGCGGTGTGCGCCAGCGTCTGGGTGAGGCCGCCCGCCATCCGCCCGGTGTCCTCGGCGGCGCCCCGCGCCACGGGGGCCACGACGGGCATGGCGGCCTTCACCGCGTCCCCGCCGACCTTCTCGGTCGTGTCGGTGGCGGCCCCGGTCGTCTCGCCGAGCGTCTGGCTGACGCCGTCCGGGTCCAGCGCCAGCCGACTCACGTCCGGCGTCACCGCCGCCGCCTGCCCGGCCGCGCCGACGACGGGCACGGCTCCCGCGGCGAGAAGGAGGGCGGCCTTGGCCAGACGGCGGGTAAGAGGGTGGGACATGATGCTCCTTTGCCGGAGAGGGGCGGTTCGACGCAGTGCCTATCGGGTGCCGGTGGGCTGAGGTTGCGGCCGCCGTAGGTAAAGGATGGGTAATGCGCCCGGATGTCCCCGCCGGTCAGGACGCCGGAGAGCGCCACGGAATGCCGGAGAACGCCGGAGAACGCCGGGGGCACCGGGAAACGGCGGGGCCCGGCGAAAACGACGGCACCGCCCGAATGGACGGCCCTCAGAAAAGCGCGAGCCTCAGCTCGCCCGCCGCGTTCTCCTCGGGCGCGGCCTCGCGCCAGCCCTCGGCCGCGCTCGTCGCCTCCCAGACCAGGTCGCCGTAAGCGATCCGCTCGATGCCCAGCTGCTCGGAGTGCGCCACCGACCAGTGCGCGAGCTCCCAGCCCCGCGCGCTCTCGCCGCCCTCCTCGACCGGGACCGTGAGGGAGCCCTCCTCGCCCATCGGGCGCACCGCCTCGCCGAACTCCCGCACCATGCGCTCGTGCACCTCGCCCGGCCGGCTCGCGGGGCGCTCCCCGACCGGCCAGACGCAGCTGAGCGAGGCCGCCTCCCGCCCGGTCAGCGCCCCGGCGAGCAGCGCGGCCTCCTCCTCGTGCTTGGCGTACTCGTCGGGGAACGCGCTGCGCTGCACCTCCTGCGCGGCGACCGTCAGCGGCAGCGACTCGTACCCGTCGATCTCGACCAGCCGGTCGTAGAACGCCCCCGCCGCGTACACCGGGTCCGTCACCTGCTCCGGCGTTCCCCAGCCCTGCGACGGGCGCTGCTGGAAGAGGCCGAGGGAGTCGCGGTCGCCGTGGTCCAGGTTGCGCAGGCTCGACTCCTGCATCGCCGTCGCGAGGGCGATGGTCACCGCCTGCTCGGGCAGCGCGCGGGAGGAGGCGACCGCCTCGATGGTGGCCGCGTTGGCCGCCTGGACCGGCTGGAGCCTCATGGCCGTCCCGCCGTCCGCGCCGGCCACCGCGCAGTGCGGCTCGTCCGCGGGGCCCGGCGTGAACTGCACGTAGGCATAGGTCCCCAGGGCCAGCAGGACCACCGTGGCGAACGTGCCGCGCAAGGCGCGGCTGCTTCGCTTGGCGGTTGTCCGTTCGGGCACCGAACGAGGGTAACGGGTCCCGTCCGCCGCCCGTCCCGCCCGGGTACGGTGAGGCCATGGAACCACCCGCCGCAGCCGCCGAAGTGTCCACCGTGATCGAGGGAGGCACCCTCGATCTCGATCGGGACGCCGCCGCCCTGACGGCGCAGCTCGTCGACATCCCCTCCGTCAGCGGCACCGAGAAGACGATCGCCGACGCGGTGACCGCGGCGCTCGGCACCCTGCCCTGGCTGACGGTCCACCGCCACGGGAACAACGTGGTCGCGCGCACGGAGTTGGGCCTGGCGCAGCGGGTGATCCTCGCCGGGCACATCGACACCGTGCCGATCGCGGAGAACGTCCCCTCCCGGCTGGACGCGGACGGCGTGCTGTGGGGCTGCGGGACCTGCGACATGAAGTCGGGCGTCGCGGTGCAGCTGCGGATCGCGGCGACCGTGCCGCGCCCCAACCGGGACCTCACCTTCGTCTTCTACGACAACGAGGAGGTCGAGGCCGAGAGGAACGGCCTGGGCCACCTGGCCGCGGCCCATCCCGAGTGGCTGGCCGGGGACTTCGCCGTGCTGCTCGAACCGTCGAGCGGCCAGGTGGAGGGCGGCTGCCAGGGCACGCTGCGCGTGGTGCTGCGGCTGGCGGGCCAGCGCGCGCACTCGGCCCGCTCCTGGACCGGGTCCAACGCCATCCACGCCGCGGCCCCCGTCCTCGCCCGGCTGGCCGCGTACGAGCCGCGCCGCCCGGTGATCGACGGCCTGGAGTACCGCGAGGGTCTCGGCGCCGTGCGCGTCGAGGGCGGCATCGCGGGGAACGTGATCCCCGACGCGTGCCTGGTCACGGTCAACTACCGCTACGCCCCCGACCGTTCACCCGAGGAGGCGGTCGCCCACGTGCGGGAGGTCTTCGCCGGCTGCGGTGTGGCCGAGTTCACCGTGACCGACCACTCGCCCGGCGCGCTGCCGGGGCTCTCGCACCCGGCGGCCCGCGCGTTCATCGAGGCGGTCGGCGGCGAGCCGCGGCCCAAGTACGGCTGGACGGACGTCTCGCGGTTCAGCGCCCTGGGCGTGCCCGCGGTCAACTACGGCCCCGGCGACCCCGACCTCGCCCACAAGCGGGACGAGCGGGTGGCGACCGGGACGGTCCTGCACTGCGAGGAGCGGCTGCGCGCCTGGCTGACGGCCGACGCGCCACGGCCCGCGTGACCGTACGCTGCGAAGCGGCCCCGGGTGTGGGTCATCAGCGAGTTTTCCAGCGAGTTCTCAGCGAGGAGCACGGCATGAGCGGCAGCGCGGAGTCCCCCGAGCGGCACCGCAGGAACGAGCAGCACCTCGGCCCCGTGGTGCGCCGGCGCGGCCAGGTGATGGCGGGCACCGCCGACCAGCGGCTCCTCGACACCCGGGGTCCCTCGGACTGGGTGCACGGCGACCCCTGGCGGGTGCTGCGGATCCAGTCGGAGTTCGTGGAGGGGTTCGGCGCCCTGGCCGAACTCGGCCCGGCGGTCAGCGTCTTCGGCTCCGCGCGCACCGCGCCCGGCTCGCCGGAGTACGAGCTGGGCCGCCGCATCGGGCACGGCCTGGCGGAGGCGGGGTTCGCGGTGATCACCGGCGGTGGCCCCGGCGCCATGGAGGCGGCCAACCGGGGCGCCAGCGAGTACGGCGGGGTGTCGGTCGGCCTCGGCATCGAGCTCCCGTTTGAACAGGGCCTCAACGAATACGTCGACATCGGGGTCAACTTCCGGTACTTCTTCGTCCGCAAGACGATGTTCGTGAAGTACGCGCAGGGCTTTCTCGTGCTGCCGGGGGGCCTTGGCACCCTGGACGAGCTGTTCGAGGCGCTGACCCTGGTGCAGACGCAGAAGGTCACCCGCTTCCCCATCGTGCTGGTCGGCACCGCCTACTGGCAGGGCCTGGCCGACTGGGTGCGCGAGACCGTGATCGCCCAGGGCAAGGCGTCCGCGAAGGACCTCGCCCTCTTCCACGTCACCGACGACGTGGACGAGGCGATCGCCCGCGTCACCAAGCCCTGACAGGCCCCGTGCGGGCCGTTCACGCGAGCCCGCGCCTGGCCACCGCCGGGGGGCGGCGGCCCGCGATCGAGGCCACCATGGAGAGCACCTGCCGGGTCTCGGCGACCTCGTGCACCCGGTAGACCCGGGCGCCGAGCCAGGCCGAGACCGCGGTGGTGGCCAGCGTGCCGATCAGCCGCTCCCTGACCGGCACGTCGAGCGTCTCGCCGACGAAGTCCTTGTTGGACAGCGAGACCAGCACCGGCCAGCCGGTGGCCGCCATCTCGCCGAGGCGCCGCGTCGCCTCCAGGGAGTGGCGCGTCGACTTCCCGAAGTCGTGTCCCGGGTCGATCAGTACGGCGTCGCGGCGCACCCCGAGCCCCACGGCCCGCTCCGCCAGGCCGACGGTGACCCGCAGGATGTCGGCCATCACGTCCTCGTAGGCGACCCGGTGGGGCCTGGTGCGCGGGCGGGCGCCGCCCGCGTGCGTGCAGACCAGCCCCACGCCGTGCCGGGCCGCCGCCTCGGCCAGCAGCGGATCGACCCCGCCCCAGGCGTCGTTGATCAGGTCGGCCCCGGCCGCGCAGGCCGCCTCGGCCACCTCGTGCCGCCAGGTGTCCACGCTGATCACGACCGAGGGGTGGCGGCGTCGCACCTCCGCGACGAAGCCCGCGGTGCGGCGGATCTCCTCCGCCGCGTCCACCTCGGCGCCCGGCCCCGCCTTGACGCCGCCGATGTCGATGATCGCCGCGCCCTCGGCCACGGCCCGCTCCACGCGCGCCAGCGCCTCCTCCTCCCCGAAGGTGGCGCCCTGGTCGTAGAACGAGTCCGGCGTCCGGTTGACGATGGCCATGATCACCGGCTCCTCGGGCCCGAACTCTCGCGTCCCAAGCCGCAGCATCCCGCTCAGCTCTCCGATCTCGCCCGGGTACGGGCCTCGCCGACGTACGCTGTCGAACCTACCTGCCCGTCCGCGTCCGCCGTCCATGCGACGATCGGCGCGGGAGTTGGACGAACCAAGGGGAGACGGCCGTGTTCTGGTTTCTGATGGCGGCGATGGTCGTGGTGATCGCCGCGGTCACGCTGGCGGTGCTCGGCAGCGGGGACGGCACCGGGGGGCCCTCCACCGGCGGACTCGCCGACGCCGAGCCGGACCGCCTCGACGACCCGCTGCCCATGGACCGGCCGGTCGCCCCGGCCGACGTGGTGCGGGTACGGCTCCCGGTGGCGCCCCGCGGGTACCGGATGGCCGAGGTGGACGACGTGCTGGACCGGCTCGCGGCGGAGATCGCCGAGCGCGACGCGCGGATCAGCGAGCTGGAGACGGCGCTCGCCGGAGCCCGCGGCGCGGCGGCCGAGGGATCCGCCCTCGGCGCCGCCGCGCGCCCGCCCGAGCCCCGCTGAGGCCGCCGCTCCGCCGCTCCTCACGCCCCGCGGAAGGTGGGGCGTTCCTTGCGGGCGAACGCGGCGACCGCCCCGCGGTGGTCCTCGGTCGCCCCGGCCTCGCCCTGGAGCCGCTCCTCCAGCTCCAGCGTCTCGGGGAGCGAGTGGTCGGCGGCGAAGGCCAGGGACTCCTTGATCGCCGCGTAGGCGGCGGTCGGCCCGTGCGCGAGGCGCTCGGCGATCTCCCGTGCGGCGGTGGGGAGTTCCTCGTCGGGAACGACCCGTTGCACGATGCCGAGGCGCTCCGCCTCGGCCGCGTCCACCTTTCTCGGGAAGAGCAGGAGATCCGCCGCGCGGGAGTGGCCGATCGCCCTCGGCAGGGTCCAGGAGAGGCCCGAGTCGGCGGTGAGGGCAATTCCCGCGAAGGCCGTGTTGAAAGAGGCGCTCTCCGCGGCCACGCGGTAGTCGGCGGCGAGCGCGAAGCCGAAACCGGCCCCGGCCGCCACGCCGTTGACGGCGGCCACCACGGGTTTCCGCATTCCTGTGATCGCGCTCACGATCGGGCTGTAGTGGAGTGCCACGGTGCGCATCGGCTCGTCTTCTCCCGCCAATGCCTCCCCATGTTCCTTGAGGTCCTGACCCACGCAGAAGGCACGCCCGTTGCCGGTGAGCAGAACCGCTCGCACCTGGGATTCCACGGCTGCCCGCCGCAAGGAGTCGCGCAGGGCTTCCTTCGCCTCCACATTCAGGGCATTCATCGCCCCGGGGCGATTCAGCGTGACAGTCGCGAGACCGTCGGTTACCTCGTAGAGCACGGTGTCGGTGTCGGCCATGCCGCACAGCATGACGCAGGGATCAGTGCTATCGCGGGACAATCGGCGAATTGAGTGGTTTTGCGCGTGCGCGTTGCCGAAGGGATACAGGCCAATGTTGGTCATGAGGACGTTCCATGCGGGATAATGGCCTGAAGCAATGTGTTCGAGGCCGGTGACCCCTGTGTTGTCGGCTCCGACGAGGCTGGTTCAGGAAGGGGAACGAGCATGGCGGCCATGAAGCCGCGGACGGGCGATGGTCCGCTTGAGGTGACCAAGGAGGGGCGGGGCATCATCATGCGCGTTCCGCTCGAAGGCGGTGGCCGACTCGTCGTCGAGCTCACCCCGGACGAAGCGGTCGCGCTTGACGAGGAGCTGAAGAAGGTGACCGGCTGAGCCGCCGCGCTCCGAGCTGACTCTTCGGCGCTGCCCCGGGACCGTTCCGGGGCAGCGCCGTCTTGCCGTCCCGGTCGTTCCGGTCCTCGGGGCCGTCCCGGTCCTCGGGGTCGTCCAGGGCTCCTGTCCGGCTCCGTCGCTCAGGCGCGGGCCGCGCAGAGCAGGCCGTCGCCGACCGGCAGCAGCGCGGGCACGAGGTCCTTGCTCTCCCGGATGGCGCGCAGCAGTTCGCGCAGCTTCCTGACCTCGGTCGGGGCGGCGGCCGAGTCCACGGTCCGTCCGTTGGCGAAGACCCCGGCGAAGCAGACGAGCCCGCCGGGCCGCAGCAGCCGCAACGATTCTGCCAGCGACTCCAGGCACTCCAGCCGGTCGCCGTCGCAGAAGACGAGGTCGTAGCCGCCGTCCGTCAGCCGCGGCAGCACGTCGAGGGCGTGCCCGGGGATGAGCCGGGCGCGGTTGGCCGCGAAGCCCGCCATCCGGAACGCCTGACGGGCGAACTGCTGCCGCTCCGGCTCGATGTCCACGGTGGTGAGCACGGAGTCGGGCCGCATCCCGGCGAGCAGGTGGATGCCGGAGACGCCGGTGCCGGTGCCGATCTCCACCACGGCCCTGGCCCCCGAGACGGTGGCGAGCAGGCGCAGGGCGTCGCCGGTGCCCGGCGAGACGGCGCGCACCCCGCCCTCCCCGGCCCGGTCGCGGGCCCAGCGCAGGGCCACCCCCTCGGGGCTCTCGGCGTCCGGTGCGCCATACGCCTCGGCGAACGCCCAGCTCGTCAGCCGGTTGCCGGTAATGGCCCTCTCCTGTCCCCGTCTGTCACGCGCTTTGACTGTATCGACTCCACCGGGGAACAGGGCGCCCGGACCGGACGTTGGATCAACGGGCGGAGGGAAAGCCGTCCAAGAAATGCTTATCCGGAGCTAACGGGGCAGGTGGCTATGGTAGGGACTCCACTGGACACCACCAGAGCCAACAGGGGAGGTGCGGCCGCGTCCACGGGCAGGGGGGTACTCAAACGCTTCCTGAAGTCCTCCGACGGGCCGAATTCCGTGACAGAGAACGCTGACGCCGACCGGGCGCGGGTCACCACCGAGGCGGCCGACGGCACCACCGCCGCCGTGGCCACGTTCAACGCGGCTTCCGACAGCGCGACCTGGGCGCCTCCGAGCTGGGAGGAGATCGTCGCCACCCACAGCGCTCGCGTCTACCGCCTCGCCTACCGGCTCACGGGGAACCAGCACGACGCGGAGGACCTCACGCAGGAGGTCTTCGTCCGCGTCTTCCGTTCGCTGTCCACCTACACCCCCGGCACGTTCGAGGGGTGGCTCCACCGCATCACGACCAACCTGTTCCTGGACTCGGTGCGCCGCAAGCAGCGCATCCGGTTCGACGCCCTCGGCGAGGACGCGGCCGACCGGCTGCCGAGCCGGGAGCCCACCCCCCAGCAGCACTTCAACGACACGCACTTCGACGCCGACGTGCAGCAGGCCCTCGACACCCTCGCCCCCGACTTCCGCGCCGCGGTGGTGCTCTGCGACATCGAGGGGCTGAGCTATGAGGAGATCGCGACCACGCTGGGCGTGAAGCTGGGCACGGTCCGCAGCCGGATCCACCGTGGCCGCTCCCACCTGCGCAAGGCGCTGCGGCACCGTTCGCCGCGCGAGCGTGCCGAGCGCGCCGAGTCCGTGCTCGCGGGGGTGCCCGCCTCGTCCCTCGCGGAGGAAGGCGGACCGGAGTGACCAGCGCCGCCGAGACCGGCCCGGCCGACCATCACCTCGGGGAGAGCCTGGCCGCTCTGGTCGACGGCGAGCTCTCCCACGACAGCAGGGACCGGGTCCTGGCCCACCTCGCCACCTGCCCCAGCTGCAAGGCGGAGGCGGACGCCCAGCGGGAGCTGAAGAGCGTGTTCGCCGAGAGTCCGCTGCCCGGCCCCTCGGACGGGCTGCTGGCCAGGCTCCAGGGGCTTCCCGCCGCCGACGCGGGCCCCGGCTCCCCCGCCTCCACGAGTGACCCGGCCCAGCCGCGGAAGCCGCCCTCGCCCCGGGGCGAGGGCACGTCGATGTTCCGCCTCGACCTGCTGCCCGGGGGCAGGCAGCGCGAGTCGCTGCTCAGCCCGCCGCGGCTCGGCCAGGAGCGCGGCTTCCGGATACATGAGACAGGTGGCTTCCGGGCCGGCCGCGGCCACCGGCTCGCCTTCGCCGCCGCGGGCGCGGTCTCGCTGGCGGCGTTCGCGATCGGCGGCGCGGTCACCAGCGTCTCCGCCGGGGCGGTCGCCTCGGGCTCGGGGGCACCGAGCACGGTGGCCGAGGGCAGCCCCGTCAGCCAGGCCGGCGCGGCTCGCACCTCGGGCGGGCGTTCGGAGGAGGAAGAGCGGCGCCCCGGCACGCTCACCGCCCACACGGTGGCGCTCTCCCTGCTCAGCGCACCCGCCGGGCCGATCGGGCCGAGCGGCCAGCTCTTCCCGTTGCTCGGTGAATCCGTGGGTCTCAGCCCCGCGAGCGCGTCCGCCGCGGGGCCCTCGGCCGAGCCGAGCGTCCTCGGAGCACTGAGCCCCCGCTGAATCCCGGCGACTGACCTGGTTGAATTCCAGCCGGGAAGAGGATGCCGCGGACAGGATGGGACCAGCCGCCATGGACAAGGCGAACAGCGCGCCCGGCCAGCCGGAGTCCCGGCCCGGACACGACCCGTACGGCACTCCGCCCTACGGTCAGCCGGGACCGTGGGCCCCCGCCCCGCCGGTTCAGCGGCCCAGCCCGACGCCGCCCGCGGGCACCTACGTGCCGCCGGAACACACCACCCCGGCCGGGGGCACGCACCTTCCTCCGGGCGGGACGCCCGCGGGCGGCACGCACGTTCCGCCGCGCTACGACCCCTGGGCCGGGCACGGCTCCGCCGTGCCCCCGCCCGCCGCCCTCCCGGGGCAGGCGGGTGGGCAGGCGGCGGAGCCCGACCACCCCAGGACGTCGAGCCTGGTGGCGGGCGCCGCGGTGGTCGCGCTGATCGCCGGACTCATCGGCGGCGGCGTCGGCTCCTACCTGGAGCGCAACGGCACGTTCAGCGACGTCAGGCTGGAGCAGACCGTCACCGAGAACGGCCCCGCCCCCGAGGGGAGCATCGCCGGGATCGCCCAGACGGTGGTGCCCGGCGTGGTCACCCTGCACGTCTCCGGCTCGGGCGAGGCGGGCAGCGGCACCGGCTTCGTCCTGGACGACGAGGGCCACATCCTCACCAACGCCCATGTGGTGCGGCCCGCCGCCGAGGGCGGCGTGATAGACGTCACCTTCAGCAGCGGCGACTCGGCACGGGCCGAGGTGGTGGGCCAGGACAGCGGTTACGACCTGGCCGTGGTCAAGGTCTCCGGCGTCTCGGGTCTGAGCCCTCTGACGCTGGGCGACTCCGACGCGGTGCGGGTCGGCGACCCGGTGGTGGCCGTCGGCGCCCCGTTCGAGCTCGCGGGCACCGTCACCTCCGGCATCATCAGCGCCACCGAGCGCCCCATCACGGCGGGCGGCGAGGAGGCGGACGGCTCCGACGTCAGCTATGTCAACGCCCTCCAGACCGACGCCCCGATCAACCCGGGGAACTCGGGCGGCCCGCTCGTGGACATCAACGGCCGCGTCATCGGCGTCAACAGCGCCATCCGCACGGCCGACAGCGGCGGCTTCGACACCGGCCAGGCGGGCAGCGTCGGCCTCGGCTTCGCCATCCCGGTCAACCAGGCGAAGGACGTGGCCGAGCAGCTGATCAACACGGGCAGGGCGACCTACCCGGTGATCGGCGTCACCCTCGACACCGGGTACCTGGGCGACGGCGCCCGGGTGGGCAGCTCGTCCGACACCCCGGCCGTCGTGCCCGGCAGCCCGGCCGACGAGGCCGGGGTGCGGGACGGCGACATCATCACCGCCGTGGACGGCGAGCGCGTCCGCAGCAGCGACGAGCTCATCGTCAAGATCCGCAGCCACCGCCCGGGGGACGAGCTGGAGCTCACCCTGGAGCGGGAGGGCGAGGACATGGCGCTGACCGTCACCCTCGGCGAGTCCGACGGTGACTGACCGGATCGGCCGCCCGGCCCGTGCCCCGGCGTTCACCGCCTTGTTGGTTCCGCCGTCTCCCATCGGTCGCCCCCTCCGGGGTACCGTTGCCATCTACCGAATGCGTGAGGGAGCTGTCCGGTGTTCTTCGATATAGGCTCACTCGAGTTCATCGTGCTGATCATCTTGGCGATTCTGGTCTTCGGTCCCGAGAAGCTGCCGAAGATGATCCACGATGCGGCCGGCTTCCTGCGGAAGATCCGTGAGTTCTCGGACAGCGCGAAGGCCGACATCCGCAGCGAGCTGGGGCCCGAGTTCAAGGATTTCGAATTCGAGGACCTCAATCCCCGGAGGTTCGCCAAGAAGCACCTGCTCGACAACGAGGACCTCGGTCTCAAGGAGATCACCAGCAGCCTTGACATGCGCAAGGAGCTGACGGAGGTCACCGACGCGGTGAACGGGCGCCCGGCGCGCCGCACGAGCCTGGACAAGCCGTCCGCGGCCGGAGCGGCCGAGACCGCCAAGGCGGCGAAGTCCGCCGCGGCGGCCGGAGGCACGGTCAAACTGGACAAGGAAGCCTCCGGCTCCCCCCAGCCCGAGACCCCGCCGCCTTTCGACGCCGACGCCACCTGAGTGGATTCGCGCCTCTTCGGGGGCATATGACACCACCCGATCTCCCGGCATGCCCGACACCCCGGACCCGGATGGCTATCCTCCCTATGTCCGGGGTGTGCCCAGGACGAGGGCAATGAGGAGGCGTCGCGTTAATGGAGACGACGAGTCGGGCGGAGCCGCAGGACGCGACAGGCGGCTCAGGCGCGTCCGGGGGACAGGACGCACCGCAGGGGGTGCCCGGTGCGCGCCGGGCGGTGGAAGGCTATCTGATGGCCGGGTTCCCCTGGTACGGCCTTGACGAGGCCTTCACGGGACCGCGCTGGCTCATGCAGGTCGGGGTCGCCGCCGACGGAGCGGTGGAGCACGGCTCCACCGGCCACGGCGACGAGCCGTCGCTGCGCGGGGAGCTCGGCGAGCAGGAGCAGCGGTTCGCGGTCGTGGTCACGGTCGCCAGCCGCCCGGTCCGCCGCAGCCCGGACGGCAACGGCGTGCTGGAGGCCACCTCGGTCTCGTCGGCCGCGTGGCTCTCCGGGTCGGGTCTGCTGTCATGCACCTGGCCTGCTCAGATGGAGCGGGCCCTGCGGCAGGACTGGCTGGAGCAGCAGACCGCCATCGCCTGGGAGCTGGCCGACGATCTGCACGGCGGCGCCTGGACGGTGCTGTCCCTGCCGGTGGACGGCGTGCCGACCGACTTCCACTACCGGGAGTCGGAGTACGGCTGGGTGCTGGCGGGCGCCGCGCAGCACGATGTGCACATCGGGGCCTATGGGCGCGGCATGAGCGCCTACGGCCTGGGCTTCGCCGTGGTCAAGGACATCGAGAGCTACGCCTGAGGGGCCCCGCGCGGCCGTGCGGGTGGGCGGTGCCCACGCTGCCCACCCTTCGCCGCCCGCGGAGCCCGGCGATCCGGGCTCGCCTCAGAACTTGTTGCTCGGGGTCAGACCGAGCGACATCCCGGCCAGGCCGCGCGTCCGCCCGCCGAGCGAGGACGCGACCTTCCGCAGGGCGACCCCGGCCGGCGAGTCGGGGTCGGACAGCACGACGGGCTCGCCCTCGTCGCCGCCCTCCCGCAGCCGCACGTCGATCGGGATGGTGCCCAGCACCGGCACGTCGGCCCCCGTGGTCCGGGTCAGGCCCTCGGCGACCCGCCGGCCGCCGCCGCTGCCGAAGACGTCGACCATCTCCCCGCAGTGCGGGCACGGCAGGCCCGCCATGTTCTCCACGACGCCGACGATCTTCTGGTGCGTCTGGACCGCGATCGACCCGGCCCGCTCCGCGACCTCGGCCGCCGCCTGCTGCGGGGTGGTCACCACCAGGATCTCCGCGCCGGGGACCAGCTGCGCCACCGAGATGGCGATGTCCCCGGTGCCGGGCGGCAGGTCGAGCAGAAGCACGTCGAGGTCGCCCCAGTAGACGTCCGCGAGGAACTGCTGTAGCGCCCGGTGCAGCATCGGGCCGCGCCAGACCACCGGCGCGTTCCCCGGGGTGAACATCCCGATGGAGATCACCTTCACGCCGTGCGCCGAGGGCGGCATGATCATGTTCTCCACCTGGGTGGGCCTGGCGTCCGTGCCCAGCATCCTGGGCACCGAGTGGCCGTAGATGTCCGCGTCCACGACGCCGACCTTCAGCCCGTCCTGGGCCATGGCCGCCGCCAGGTTCACCGTGACCGACGACTTGCCGACGCCGCCCTTGCCGGAGGCCACCGCGTAGACGCGGGTCAGCGAGCCCGGCTGGGCGAACGGCACCTCGCGCTCGGCCTGCCCCCCGCGCAGCGAGGTCGCCAGCTCCTTGCGCTGCTCGTCGCTCATCACGTCCAGCTCGACCGTGACCTCCCGGACGCCGGGCACCGCGCGCACGGCGTCGGTCACGCTCGACGTGATGGAGTCCCGCATGGGGCAGCCCTGGATCGTCAGATAGACCCCGACCGCGACCGTGCCGTCACCGGAGATCTCCACCGACTTCACCATGCCGAGGTCGGTGATCGGGCGGTGGATCTCCGGGTCGTTCACGCGCGACAGTGCGGTCCGCACCGCGTCCTCGGTGGGAAGCGTGCCGGTCGCGCCCGCGGGAGAAGGAGTGTCGGTAGCCATGACCCCGATGGTACGGCGCGTGGGGCCCGTGACGGGACCGGCCCTCGGAGGCGTCGCGGCCGTGCCGGTACGCTGCGGCTCGTGACAGCAACCGCCCCCTCACTCCGTCTCGACTGGCGCCGGTCCGTGGGGGGTGTGGCCTCCGCGGGAGCGCTGGCCCTCGCCCTCACGGGGTGCGGCGCGGAGGAAAAGGAACCCGAGACCAACGGCCTCGACCAGCTGCCGGCCGCCGAGATAGAGGAGCGGGCCCAGGAGGCCGCCGCCGGGGCCGCCACGGTCCGGCTCTCGGGGACCGTCCTCACCGAGCACGGCTCCTTCCGAATCGACGTGCGCCTGGGCGAGGACGGCGGCATGGGCGAGGTCTCGGCGGACGGGACCACGTTCGAGCTGCTGCGGGTCGGCGATGACCTGTACATCAAGGCGGACCAGCAGTTCTGGGAGAGCGAGGGAATCCCCGAGGAGCTGGAGTCCGACCCCACCGAGACGCTGGACAGCATGTACGTCAGGGTCGTGCCCGAGGACCCGGCCTACGCCGAGCTCAGCGGCTTCACGGACAAGAACACCCTGCTCGACGGGCTGCTGGCGCTGGACGGCGAGCGCGAGGCGGGCGGCGAGGGCGAGATCGACGGCACGCCCACGATCCGCGTGGAGGCGGACGGCGGCGCCGGGGGGGCGATGGAGGTGTCGCTGACCGGGACCCCGTACCCGCTCCGCCTGGAGCGGGGCGGCGAGGCGGGCCAGCTGTCGATGGACGACTGGGGTGAGGAGTTCTCCCTGAACGCGCCCAAGGAGGACGAGATCATCGACTACGGCGACGCCGTGATCAACCCCGACGAGTAGCCTTCCCGCCCTCCTCGCCCCGGCCCCTGCCCCTGGACCCGCGCCTGCGGGCCGGCAGGCCGCTGGGGGTGTCCA
>NZ_LAVK01000588.1 GCF_001083795.1 Streptomyces sp. SBT349 | reverse complement strand
ACACCCCGCCACCACACCAACGAGCACCATCTCCACTGGTCACGCTTCCGCAGACGCAGCCAGGCCCGAGCCCGCACCTCCCACTACAAACGCCGAGGCCACAACCCCCAGATGCGGTTGCAGTATTAGGTGGCGCGGGCTTGGCCGGGTGTCTGTTTCGTGCGGATGCACGAAAAGAGGCACCTACGGGGGGAGGGTTCGTGGGTCGGGGTCGTCCCGGTGACCGGCCAGTGGTCTCTTGGATGAGGTGGGTGTCCGGACGGGCGCAGCGGATGACTCTGGTCTTGGGCCGGTCTGTTCGCTGTGGCTGGGGTGGCGCGCACCCTTCGGGCCTGCTCTGGCCGCACGTATTCGTCGTTGCCCGCGCGCCGCCTGGGCTTATGTAGCGGGCCGGTGGGTTCGTTGCCCTATCGGGCATCGGAGGGTGGGGACTGTTTTCAAACGGCGCACGCTTTGTTTTCAACACTCTGTTTAAAACGAAGTGTTTCGCGTTTCAGAACAGTCCCCACCTCCAGATGCCCAATAGGGCAGACGACCGCGCACCGCCACCACGGCCCGGTTGGGCAACGACCCCCACCGGCCCCGGGGATGACCAACAAGGGCACACAGAGGCGGCAGCAGCTGCGCGCCACCCCAGCCACAGCGAACAGACCGACCCCCAACGGCCGTCATCCGCTGCGCCCGTTCGGACACCCACCTCTTCCACCCGACAAACCGGCCGGTCACCGGGACGGCGAACACCCACGAACCCTCCCCCCGTAGGTGCCTCTTTTCGTGCATCCGCACGAAACAGACACCCGGGCAAGCACCGGCCACCTAGGCCAAGCGTCGAAGCCGCCCCACCCCAGCCACCCATCACATCTAGACGTCCGGAATCTCAGGAATCTCCGGAATCACGGGCAGTTCGGGGGAGAGGAAGTCCTGCTCGGTCGTGAACGAGCACCAGGTGTAGATGAAGTCGGAGCTCAGCGTCTCGGTCTCCGTCAGGGTCCTGATGTCGAGACCGGGGGAGCGGTGCATGAAGTGGTAATCGCCGGCGGGCAGTTCGAGCGTCACCGTGGGATAGCCGCTGCTTGAGCACGAGGCGTCACCCGGGTCCGAGGGATAGACCGAGCAGCTGCCGCACGGGCCGACGCTCTCGGAGCCCGTCGTCGGCCCCGTCCACAGGATCTCCAGCTCGTCGGGTGAGTCGTTGAGGATCTCCACCGTCACCGTGGCCGCACCCGCGGAACCAGGCTCGGGCGGCAACTGCTCACCGGCCGGGGCGTATTCGGCGGCGATCTGGCTGGCGATGAGAATGTCCCGCGCGTGCTCCACCCGCTCGTGGTCCGGGTAGTCCTCGACGAGCTCGTTCAAGTGCGTGTCGCTGGTGGCGTACTGGCCGCCCAGGAAGTTGAACGTGCCGCACTGGTACAGCCCCTCGGGCACCGGGCCCGCGCCCTCGTCGGCCAGCTGGGTGAACTCCGCCCCCGGCAGACGACCGAACAGGCCGTTGAGCGTGCGCAGTTCGTCGAACGATGCACAGGGCTGGTCACCGCCGATGCCATCGATGGCGCCGCGCTGCCGGTCCCCGAGCTCCTGGGGCAGACCCGTCGCGTACTCGCTCTCCGGGTGGTCCTCCAGGAGTTCCGTCAACGGCTCGCCCGCGGCAGCCGCGTCGGCCTCGGCGATCCGCTGGAGGCCACAGCCGTGCAGCGGTTCGGGCAGATCGGACGCTGCCTGCCCGGACAGCCGCTCCGCCTCCGAGTCGTCGATGTCGCCCGGCAGTTCACTGAAGAAGCGCAACGGGTCGAGGCTCGTGCAGTGGTCCTCGCCGGTCCGCTCCGCGGTGGCCCCCTCGTACAGGGCGTCCAGCCGTTCGGGCACCTCGCCCGCGGCATCCGTGTCGGGGTGGTCGGCGCGCACGCCCAGATACACGTCGAGGGGGTCGCGGTAACGCTCCTCCTCGAAGCCCGACTGGTTGGCCCGTTCCACCTCGGCATCCGCGGCGGCCAGCAGCTCCTGGAGGTCGTCCTCCAGCGCCTGCCGCTGGGCGTCGTTGAAGAACACCACGCTCGCCGCGGGAAGGGCCAGCAGCAGCGCACCCGCCGTGAGCGGGATCCATCGCCTGGTCCGGCCCGGCAGGGAGGGACCGGCCACCCGGTAGGCGTCGGCCGCGGCCAGCAGCAGCCACACGCCGTAGAGCACGACCCACAGGCCGTCGATCCCCTCGGCGGTGACCGGCAGCGCGACATACAGCAGGAGGCCGGTGACCAGCCAGCTCGGGATCGCCCGGCGCCAGCGCCGCAGATAGAGGTAACCGAGGCCGAGGCCGCTGAGGTTGAGCAGCGCGGCCGTGGCGGCGGTGCCCGGATCGCGCGGCATCCCGGCGGTCGGGGGGAGGGAGGGGGGCGGAGGCGGTGGAAGCGGTCCGCCGGGCGGGCCCGGGGGCGGGTCGAGGGACAGCGTCGCCTGCGGCAGCCTG
>NZ_LAVK01000587.1 GCF_001083795.1 Streptomyces sp. SBT349 | reverse complement strand
TCCAGCCGTGACTCCACGAACCGGCGCCGCCAGCGACTCACCGTGGACACCGACGTTCCCAAGGTCGCGGCGACGCGCTTGTTCGACGTGTCCTCGGCGCACGCCAGCACGATCCGCGACCGCAGCGCCAGGGCCTGTGAGGTCTTCGCCCGGCGCACCCAACGCGTCAGCTGTTCCCGTTCGATGTCGGTCAGGACCAAACCGGCCTTCGGACGTCCCGGCCGCCCGGCGTCCACCAGACCCTCCACCCGCAAGTCCGCGAATCGCCGGCGCCACTTGCCCACCGTCATCGCCGACACGCCCAGATCAGCGGCAACCCGCGCATACACCACATCCGGCTCCGCACACCGCAACACGATCCGCGCCCGCCCGTCCGTGTCTACCAGACCAGAGCAACTCCAGTAGGGCCGACCGGCGGCTGGGTCTCACACAGCGATCGTGGAGGCAGTCCCCGCTTTACGGCCGCAGGTGGCTTCATTCATCCAGGGGCACCTGGTCGTCTGGCAGCCAGAGCGCGCGCGTCACGGCCGGGTCCGCAGGGCGGTCATGTCCGCGCGGGTGGGCGGGTCGGCGCCGACGCGCGTGCAGGTCAGCGCGGCCGCGGCGGCGCAGCCGGCCAGGATGCGAGCGAGTTCGGCGGGGTCCGTCGGCACGCCGTCGCGTTCGGCGAGGGCGTCGAGCAGCGCCGACTGGAAGGAGTCGCCCGCCCCGACGGTGTCCACCACCTCCGCTGCGGGGGCGGAGACGCGCACCTCCGATCTCCCCATCAACGCCAGCGCACCGGCGGCGCCCAGCGTCACCACGGCCAGCCGTGGCCCGAACCCCAGCAGCGTCCGGGCGGCGTCCGCCGGCCGGGTCCCCGGATAGAGCCAGGCCAGGTCCTCCTCACTGGCCTTCAGCACGTCCACCGCCCCGGCCACCCGACGCGCCACTGACCGGTAGGAGTCCGGGTCCGGCTGCACGGCGGGGCGCACGTTCAGATCGGCCACCACGGTGCGGCCCAGCTCCCGCTGCCGACGGCACAGCTCCAGCACCCGGAACGCACCCGGCTCGATGACGACGGCCAGCGATCCGGTGTGCAGCACCGCGGTGTCCGCCGGCACAGGCAGCTCCAGGGGGTCCCACGCCGCGAGGAAGTCGTACTCCGCCCCGCCGTTCGCGTCGAGATACGCCAGCGCCACGATGGTGCGGCCGGGCGGCTCGGCCGGCACGCGTCGCACCGGCACCCCCGTACCGGCCAGGTGGGCCCCGACCAGCGCGCCCGGCGCGTCGTCCCCCCAAGCGGTGACCAGCGTGACCGGCCGGCCAAGCCGGTGCAGCCCGACCGCCACGTTCGCCGGGCTGCCGCCAGGCACCGCCCGCGCCGTACGCGCGCCCGCCGGCCACAACAGGTCGACCAGCGCCTCACCCACCACGGTCACGCGCCGGCCGCCGTTCACGCCTCTTCCTCGGGCTCGGGCGGGCGAAGGGCGTGCGCCTCCACCTCGACCGCCACGTAGTCCGTCGCCAGTCCCCGGGACAGCAGGGTCCACGGGCCGTCGCCGGTCGGGTAGCAGCGCAGCGTAAGGGTCTCGCCGGAGTCGGTGAAGAGTTCCAGGATGGTGTGGTCGAGCAGCAGGCGCAGTTCGACGGTGCGTCCGGGCGCGGCCTGGGGCAGCGGCATCCCGTAGGTGCCGACGTGCGCGCGCGGGTCGCGGGAGGCGTGGCCGCGGTCGATGGTCAGCCGGCCGCGACGTATGACCAGGTCCAAGCGCTCGCCGTCGTCGCCGGCGAGCCGCAACCCCCAGGCGGCATCCCGGCCGAAGCGGGCGGTGACGCGCAGCTCGCTGACCCGTTCCGTGGTGCCGAGCGACCCCTCCCGGCCCGGGCGGGCGGTGTGCCGTGCCTGGAGGGGCGTGCCGGTGCGCAGGCCCTCCAGTTCGCGGGCGGGGGTCTGCCGGGTGCGGCCGTCGGGGGTGAGGGTGATTTCGCGGGGCAGGGTCAGCACGCCGGCCCAGCCGGCTTCCTTGGCGGCGCGTTCGTCGCGGGCCTCCCAGGACCAGCCCCACAGCAGCCAGCGCCCGTCGGGGGCGTGCAGCAGCGCGGGGGCGTAGAAGTCGGGGCCGTGGTCAAGCCGGAACGGGTCGGCGAAGTGGTGGCGCTCGCCGTCGGTAGTGCCCGCCCAGCCCGCGACCTGGGCGGGGCCGGTGCGCTGGTACCAGGAGCTGGTGATGAGCAGCACCCGGCCGTCGGGGAAGGCGGCCAGCTGCGGGCACTCCCATGCTTCGCCGGTGCGGATGCCGGGGCCTTCGTCGGCGCGCTGGTGCAGCGGGCAACGGTAAGTCCAGGTTCCCAGGTCGGGGGAGGTGTACAGCAGCGCGGCGCCGCGTCCGTCGCGCAGCCCGGCGCCGACGATCATCCGCCAGGGGTCTGCCTGCTCGCTGTGGGTGCGCCAGACGTAGGGGTCGCGGTAGGTGGTGACGTCGGGCGGGGG
>NZ_LAVK01000586.1 GCF_001083795.1 Streptomyces sp. SBT349 | reverse complement strand
GCCCCCGCCCCACCACGGCCGAATTCACCTGGGGCCTCCTCCAGCGCCTGACCCCCTGAGGGTGCGCCCGACACGGCAGGGCCGGTGAAGCGTGTCCACCGGCACGTCGAGCGACCCTCACCGGCCGCCGGGGCGGCGGCATCGGCGTTCACCAGGTGACCGGGGGGTGACCGGAGGTTACGCGCGTAGTTTCCGGGCCGGTGTGGCAGGTACATAACAGTCGAGACCCCGGCTCACACCGAAAGGCCCCCCATGTACCGGACCCTGCTCACCGGAGTCCTGGCGGCGGTGCTGACCGCCCCGGTGCCGCTCGCCGCGGCTGCCGACACCGGAACCGACGACGCCCGAACCGCCGACCACGCCTACTACGCCGACGCCGAGGGGAAGACGGGAGAGTCGCTGAAGACGGCGCTGCACGAGATCGTCAGCACCGGCACCACCCGGCTCAGTTACTCCGAGGTCTGGGACGCCCTGATGGACACCGACCAGGACCCGTCCGACCCCGGCAGCGTCCTCCTGCTCTACACCGGCGAGTCGCGCGGGGCCGATCAGAACGGCGGCGACGTCGGCGACTGGAACCGGGAGCACGTCTGGGCGCAGTCGCACGGCGACTTCGGCACCTCGGCCGGGCCCGGCACCGATCTCCACCACCTCAGGCCCGCCGATGTGCAGGTCAACGGCGTCCGCGGCAACAAGGACTTCGACGACGGCGGCTCGCCCGTCTCCCGGGCCCCGGGCAACTACACGGACGCCGACTCCTGGGAGGCGCGGGACGAGGACAAGGGCGACGTCGCCAGGATGCTCTTCTACATGGCGGTGCGTTACGAGGGCGGCGACGGCTTCGCCGATCTGGAACTCGACAACGACACCAGCAACGGCGGCACCCCGTACCACGGGCGCCTCTCCACACTTCTGGAATGGCATGCCCAGGACCCGCCGAGCGCATTCGAGGAACGCCGCAACGAGATTGTCCACGCGGACTACCAGGGCAATCGGAACCCGTTCATAGATCACCCCGAGTGGGCCCAGGCCATTTGGGGTTGAACCACCGTCCGGGCCGTCCCCACCCCCCGCCCGCGACCGCCGGGGCGGGGGGGCGGGTGGCGGGTGGCTCACCACGCGGCGTGACCGTACGGCGTTGACCAGGCCATACATCCCGACCCGGCCGGAGGAACGGTTCTCCTGTGATCTTCGCCACATATGGCACATATTGATTACGGGTCGGCCCGAACATAGCATGCCGGTGACCTTTTGTCAGAGCACGGGGGAACTCCGTGAAGACGCGCTCTCCAGAGGCTTTTCGGGGATTATTGGAATTATCGAGGATCGGCGACAACAACTCACCGGGTATTTCCGCGACCCTTCTTCTCTTCTTCCTGAAGTCGGTTCGCGTCATGGCGCGCGCTTTTTCCGCCGACGACGAAGCCGCCTTCCGGAGCGGCAGGAGTTCCCTCGGTCTCGATGACCTCGATGACCTCGATGACGGGGACGCCGGGAACCTCCCGTCGCCCCCCACCGCGTGGACGGCGTTCGCCGTGGTCGCCGTCCCGCCGCCGCACCCATGGCCCCTCGTGGTCAGCGGCCCCTCGCACGTCGACGACGCGCCCCGCGGCGGGAGCACCGGGACGCGGACGCTCACCGTCACCGGCTCGGTGACCACGCCGCACGCCCCCGTGGTGACGCCCTCCCGCGTCTGCCCCATCTCCCTCGTCTCCCCTCCGCGCGGAGAGTGGCCGCAGGCCCCTGCCCTGGCGTGACCCGGCCTCTCGGGCGCCACGGTTCAGCGACGACACGCACGACAGAACCGGCACCACACGGCCTTTCAAGCGCAGCGCCTCGAACACAGCGTTTCAGGTAATCGCGAGCCACCACGGGGGAGGGGAGACGGCGGATGCCTGACCTACATACCGACCAGATCGAACGTACCCGGACCAACCTGACAGAAGTTCCCCGGCTCTACCGGGAGTGCGCGCACCTCATCTCGCCCCCGCGCGGGGGCTGGGTGCGCGAGCGCGTCACCGGGAGCCGCGACCACGGGGTGGTCAACGACACGATGGTGGAGGCGCGTTCCACCATGCGCACCGTGCTGGGCTCGTGGACGGCACTGCTCTGCCGGGAGCAGGGGCTCGGCCGGCGGCCCGAGGGAGTGCCCATGATGGCGCGCCTGCTCTCCAGCCACCTGGGGTGGTTCGTGGAGCACCCGGCCTGGACCGACTTCTCGGACGAACTCGACCGGCTCGTCACCGACGTCCACCACGCCGTCGACGGGGCGTCGTTACGGACCTCGCACCTCGGGCCCTGCATCCGGCCCGGGTGCGAGGGCACCATCGTGCTCACCATCTCCCTGCTGACGCCGGACCGGCGGCCCGGGGTCGCCTGCGACACGGGCCACGCCTGGCTGCCGCACCAGTGGCTCCAGCTCAAGAACCGGATCGAGACCATGGAGGACATCGGGACCCCGCGAAACGGGGACAGCGGGGAGTGCGGGGACAGCGGGGAGAG
>NZ_LAVK01000585.1 GCF_001083795.1 Streptomyces sp. SBT349 | reverse complement strand
CCCCGCGCCCGCCCGCGCCCCCGGGCACCTCGCCCGGGGCCCGGCGGCGCGGCCATCGCGCCCATACTGCATGCTGTCCCCTCAGACCACAGGCAGGGAGCGGCGCATGACCCCCACCTTCCCCGACATCTCCATCAGCACCGACCGCCTGGTGCTGCGCCCGTTCGAGGAAGCGGACATCCCCGAGCTCACCGCGATGATGAACGACGAACTCACCGCGGCCTGGACGTCCGTGCCCACCCCCTACACCGCGGCCGAGGCGAGACACTGGATCATCGGCCGCGCCCCGGCCGAACGCTCACAGGGCCGCGGCATCGTCTTCGCGGTCAACGAGCTCCTCACCCACCGCCTCGTCGGCACCATCCACCTCATGAACACCAACTGGCACACCCTCGCCACCGAGGTCGGCTACGTCATAGCCCCCTGGGCCAGGGGCGAGGGCTACGCCGCCGAATCCGTGCTGGCCACCGCCCAGTGGCTGTTCCACGACCAGAAGTTCGAACGCCTCGAACTGCGCACCGCCGCCGGCAACACCGCCTCCCAGCAGGTCGCCCAGAAGATCGGCTGCGTCAGCGAGGGCATCCTGCGCAACGCGCTCATAGTCAGGTCCAGGACCGAGGACGGCGGATGGACCGACATCCGCACCGACCTCATCGTCTGGGGTCTCCTCCCCGAGGACCTGGAGGACGCCTCCGCCGCCGAGTACCGCGCAGGGTAGGCTCTTCGCCGTCCCCGACCTGCGACGAGTCCAGGAGCGTCTCGATCATGGCCGACCGCGTCACCGTGATCGGATGGGACGGTTCCCCGTTCGACCCGGCCGCCCGCGCCGCGCTCCAGGCGGCCACCCTCGTGGCCGGAGCTCCCCGCCACCTGGACCTCCCCGAAGTCCCCCCGCACGCCGAGCGCATACAGCTCGGCAGCGTCTCGCGCGCCGCCGGCCGCATCGCGGCCCACCGCGGCACCGCCGTGGTCCTCGCCGACGGCGACCCCGGCTTCTTCGGCATCGTCCGCGCGCTGCGCGACCCCGAGCACGGGCTCGAGGTCGAGGTCGTTCCGGCCGTCTCCGCCGTGGCCGCCGCGTTCGCCCGCGCCGGAATGCCCTGGGACGACGCCCGCGTCGTCGTCGCCAACCGCCGCACGCTGCGCCGCGCGGTCAACGTCTGCCGGGCCCACCCCAAGGTCGCCGTCCTCACCTCGCCCGGCGCGGGCCCCGCCGAGATCGCCCTCCTCCTGGGCCAGGTCCACCGCACGTTCGTCATCTGCGAGGGCCTGGGCACCGACGCGGAACGGGTCTCCGTCCTCACCTCGGACACCGTCTCCCAGCACCGTTGGACGGACCCCAACCTCGTCATCGTCATAGGCGGAAGCGGCTCCACCCAGACCGGCCACAGCAGCTGGCTCGCCGGACTGGACCCCGCCGCCGCGGCCCAGCCCCGCGGCTACGGCCTGGAACGCGCCACCTATCTGCCCCCCGCGCCAGGAGACGCGCCCGAGAGCGCGGGGCGCGACCGCCACCTGCGCGCCCTCCAACTCGCCGCCCTCGGCCCCGGCGTGGGCGACCTGATGTGGGACGTGGGAACGGGCGACGGCATCGCCGCCATCGAGGCCGCCCGGCTCGGCTCCGCCGTCATCGCCATCGACCGTGACTCCCAGGCGTGCGCGCGCACGGAGGCCGCCGCGCGCCGCCTCGGGCTCCAGGTCCACACCGTGCACGGCGCCGCCCCCCAGGTGCTGGAGGACCTTCCCGAGCCCGACGTGATCCGCATCGGCGGAGGCGGCCCGCGCACCCTGGTCGCCTGCGCCGACCGGCGCCCGCAGCGCCTGGTCACCCACGCCATGACGCGCGATCAGGCCGAGGCGGCCGGGCGGGTGCTGACCGGCGCCGGCTACACCGTGGAGTGCACCCTGCTCCAGGCCGTCGAACTGGAGACCACGGACTGGTCGGAGCGCGGCAGGACCGTCGTCTTCCTGCTCGTGGCCAGCCGCATGCCGGTACCCCGGTGACAAAACGGGATCATCCGGGGTCACTCGTCCACCCGTGATCAGCGCCCGGCGTCATCCCGGGTAGGCTCATGGATCGTTGTGCCGTCAGCCGGACTTGATGTTTCGTCCATCATTGTCCGGGGTTGGAAGGAGCACGTGCGATGGGCGAGGTGGACGCATGACGGACACCGGCCAGATGCCGGAAGGGACGCCGCAGCCGGCGCAGGCGGGCGTACCGGCGGAGCAGCCGGCGCAGCCGGGCGTTCCTGGTCCCGCCGTCTTTCCCTTCCCCGGCCCGCCGGACGAGGCGGGCGACGGCGAGGACGAGGACCTGCTGATGCCGGGGGCCAACGGCGCCTGGGGCGAGGCGGTGGTCGCCCCCCGTCCCGCCGTCCCGCGCGCCCCGGCGTCCGAGCCCAGCACGCAACGGCTGGCCGCCGTCGCGCCGCCGGGACCGACCCCCACCGAGCCGGAGTACCTGGACATCGCGGCCGCCGCGCAGCAGGAGGCCGCGAACCAGACGCCCGCCCCGGCGC
>NZ_LAVK01000584.1 GCF_001083795.1 Streptomyces sp. SBT349 | reverse complement strand
CCCTGACGCTGTCCCTCGCCCTCAACCCGGGCCCGGTGACCCGCCCGCTGCTGGACGGCACCGTTCCCACCGAGGGCGTGACCTGGCACGCCAGCGCCCTGCACCCCTCCGAGATGTTCTGGCGCCAGCTGCGGTTCGGCGAGTTCGACGTCTCGGAGATGTCGCTCTCCTCCCTGCTCCAGCACGTCGACAAGCGCCGGGGCGCCTGGACGGGGCTGCCGGTCTTCACCACCCGCACCCTGTGCCACACCGACATCATCGTGGCCGAGGACGCCGGTATCGAACGGCCCGCCGACCTCGCGGGCAAGCGCGTCGGCGTCCCCGAGTACCAGCAGACCTCCGCCGTCTGGAGCCGCGGCGTGCTCGCCGACGAACACGGCGTGCTGCCGGGGGACATCGCCTGGTACATGGAGCGCGGCGACGGGCTCAGCCACGCCGGGGCCACCGGGTTCCGGCCGCCCGAGGGCGTCCGGGTCGAGACCGTCGGGCCCAGCGAGAGCATCGGCTCGCTGCTCTCGGAGGGGCGGCTGGACGCATCGCTGCTCTACCTCTCCGAGCGCAACCTCGTGGACCGTTCCCCGGACGCCGCGCGCCTGGCCCGCCCCGTGCGCCGGCTCTTCGATCCGGCGGCGGAGTCGGCCCGTTACCAGGCCGCCACCGGATTCCGGCACGCCACCCACTGCGTCGTCGTCCGCTCCGAGCTCGCCCGGCGCCACCCCTGGCTGGTGCTCAACGTCTACGCCGCCTTCGAACGCGCCAAGCGCCTCGTCGCCGACCGGGCGCGCGCCGCGCTCCAGCCGTGGGCCCCGATCCTGCCCGAGGCGCGCGCCACCGCCGCCGCGCTGCCCGCCGCCGATCCCTGGCCCAGCGGCCTGGCGGGCCAGTGGCCCATGCTCGCCACCCTCTGCCGCTACGCCCACGAACAGGGCGTCACCACACGGCTGATCGAGCCGGACGAGCTGTTCGCCCCCCAGACCGCCGACCTGTGAACACGGCCCTGACAGGCCCCGACCCGACCGCCGGGAGACGCTGGTGAACGACAAGAAGACGCTGCTGATCGTCAGCGCGCACGCCGCCGACTTCGTCTGGCGGGCCGGGGGCGCCGCCGCGCTGCACGCCCGGCGCGGCGACGCCGTGCACATCCGGTGCCTGACCTTCGGCGAACGCGGCGAGTCCCAGGGGCTGTGGAAGCAGCCCGGCATGGACCTGGCGACCGTCAAGCGGCGGCGCCGCGAGGAGGCCACCGAGGCGGCCGGGATCCTGGGCGCCTCGATCGACTTCTACGACTGCGGCGACTACCCCATCACCGTCACCGAGGCGCTCCGGAACCGGCTCGTGGAGGACATGCGCGCCCTGCGGCCCGACGTCATCCTCACCCACACGCCCCGCGACCCCTACAACCTCGACCACGCGCTCACCCACGAACTGGTCCTGCGCTGCCGGATGATCGCCCAGGCGGCGGGCCACGAGTCCGCCCACCCGCCGATCGGCGCCCCCCAGGTCGCGATCTTCGAGCCGCACCAGCCCGAGCAGTGCGGCTTCCAGCCCCAGGTGCTGCTGGACATCTCCCCGGTGGCCGACGTGAAGCTCGCCGCCATGAAGGTCATGGGCGCGCAGAGCCATCTGGTCGAGTACTACGGCGACCTGGCCCGCAGGCGCGCCGTCCAGCTGGTCCGCAACGGCGGGGCGCCCGGCGCCCGGCACGCCGAGGCATACCAGCGGGTCTTCCCCGTCACGGCGGGAGAGCTGGCATGAGCCCCGAGAGCGGCCCCGCCGCCGGCCATGTCGTGGTCCGCGTCACCCGGCGCCCGCCCGCCGGACTGGTCGCCGAGCTCGGGGCGTTCGGCGTGGCCACGCTCCACGAGGCGATGGGCCGCCGGGGGCTGCTCAGGCCCGTGGTGCGCCCCGTCGCGCCCGGCATCCGCCTGTGCGGGCCCGCCGTCACGGTGCTCAGCCACCCCGGCGACAACCTGATGCTCCACGCCGCCGTCGAGCAGTGCGGGCCCGGCGACGTGCTGGTGGTCGCCACCACCTCCGAGTCCACCGACGGCATGTTCGGCGAACTGCTCGCCACCTCGCTGCGCGCCCGCGGCGTCGGCGGCCTGGTGACCGACGCGGGCGTGCGGGACGTCGCCGAGCTCAACGCCATGGGCTTCCCGGTCTGGGCCCGCGCGGTCTCGGCCCAGGGCACCGTCAAGGCGACACCCGGCTCGGTGAACGTGCCCGTGGTCGTGGCCGGGGCGGCCCTGGCCCCCGCCGACATCGTGGTGGCCGACGAGGACGGCGTGGTGGTCGTCCCGTTCGCCGAGGCCGCGCGGGTCGCGCGGGCCGCCCGCGCCCGCGAGGAGCGCGAGGCCGGCACGCGCGCCGCCCTGGCCTCCGGAACCCTCGGCCTCGACCTCTACGGGCTCCGCGACCGCCTCGCCACCTCGGCCGACAGCGCGAGGGAAGGCGTCGAAGGCAGCTTCCCCGAGATGCCCGAAGGGGTCACCGACCGCCCCGCCGACGTGTGGGAACCCCTGCTCGCGGTCG
>NZ_LAVK01000583.1 GCF_001083795.1 Streptomyces sp. SBT349 | reverse complement strand
CGCGGCGCAGCGTGCCGACCACGGTGGCGCCCGCGCCGGCCGACTCGACCGTCTCGCGGAGCGCGACGCCCAGCACCGGGTGGGCGGAGGTCTCGATGAAGGTGTTGAAGCCGTCGGCCAGCAGCGCGCGGGTGGCGCGCTCGAACTGAACGGTGTTGCGCAGGTTGTCGTACCAGTACCGCGCGTCGAGTCCGGCCGTGTCGATCACGCCGCCGGTGAGCGCCGAGTAGAACGGGATCGCGCCGGACCGCGGGGCGATGGGGGCGAGCACGTCGAGGAGTTCCTCGCGCAGCGACTCCACCTGCGCCGAGTGGGAGGAGTAGTCGACCTTGATCCGGCGGGAGCGCTCCACCGTGGCCAGCACCGTTTCGAGACCCTCGGGGTCTCCGGCGACCACCACGGAGTGGGGGCCGTTGACGGCGGCGACGGACACCCCGTCCGGCAGCGTGATCTCGCCCACGGGCAGCGGCACGGAGACCATGCCGCCCTTGCCGGCGAGCGCGCCGATCGCCCGTGACCGCAGGGCGACGACCCGCGCGCCGTCCTCCAGGGACAGCGCCCCGGCGACCACGGCGGCGGCGATCTCGCCCTGGGAGTGCCCCACGACCGCGTCAGGCTCCACCCCGTGCGAGCGCCAGGCGGCGGCCAGGGAGACCATCACCGCCCAGAGCACCGGCTGCACGACGTCGACCCGCGCCAGCAGCGTCTCGTCGGAGAGGGCGGCGTCGAAGTCCCAGTCGATGAACGGCGCCAGCGCGTCCCGGCAGTCCTCCAGCGCCTCCCGGAAGGCGGCGGACGCCTCCCGCAGTTCCGAGGCCATGCCCGCCCACTGCGAGCCCTGGCCGGGGAAGACGAACACGGCGCGCGACCCGACGGGGTTCACCTGCCCCGCGACCACGGCGGCGGCGGGCGTGCCCGCCTCCAGCGCGGCCAGCCCGGCCAGCGCCTCGCCCCGGTCGCGCGCGACGACCACGGCGCGGTGTTCGAGGAGCGCCCGGTTCGCGGCCAGGGAGTGGGCGATCTCGGCGAGCCGCACCCCGGGCTCGGCGCCGGTGTACTCCCGCAGGCGTCCCGCCTGCGCCCGCAGCGCCCGTTCGGTCCTGCCGGACAGCACCAGCGTGGTGACCGGCGGCTCCGGCGCGTCCGCCGGGGTCCGGCCCGGCTCCTCGTCGGGGGCGCGCTCCAGGAGCACGTGGGCGTTGGTGCCGCTGATGCCGAACGAGGACACGCCGGCCCGGCGGGGCTCGCCGGTCTCCGGCCACTCCGTGGTCTCGGTCAGCAGCTCCACGGCGCCGGCCGACCAGTCGATGTGGGAGGAGGGCTCCTCCACGTGCAGGGTCCTGGGCAGGACGCCGTGGCGCATGGCGGACACCATCTTGATCACCCCGGCGATGCCGGCGGCGGCCTGGGTGTGGCCGATGTTGGACTTGACCGATCCCAGCCACAGCGGGCGGTCCTCCGACCGCTCCTGGCCATAGGTCGCCATGAGCGCCTGCGCCTCGATCGGGTCGCCCAGCGGCGTGCCGGTGCCATGGGCCTCGACCACGTCCACCTGGCCCGCCGACAGCCCGGCGTTCGCCAGCGCCTGGCGGATCACCCGCTGCTGCGAGGGACCGTTCGGCGCCGTCAGCCCGTTGCTCGCGCCGTCCTGATTCACCGCCGAACCACGCACCACCGCCAGCACCTCGTGCCCGCGGCGCCGCGCGTCCGACAGACGCTCCACCAGGACCAGGCCCACGCCCTCGGCGGGGCCGAACCCGTCGGCACCGGCGGAGAACGCCTTGCACCGGCCGTCCGCGGCCAGCCCGCGCTGACGGCTGAACTCCACGAACAGGCCCGGCTCGGACATCACCGTCACACCACCGGCGACGGCGAGGTCGCACTCGCCCTGGCGCAGCGCCTGCACCGCCAGGTGCAGGGCGACCAGCGACGAGGAACAGGCGGTGTCCACCGTCACCGCGGGGCCTTCGAGGCCGAACGTGTACGCCACCCGGCCGGAGCCCACGCTGCCCGTGTTGCCCGTGCCCACATAGCCCTGGAGCTCCGCGGGCACGTCCTGGACCCGGCCGATGTACTGCTGGGCGACCAGCCCGGCGAAGACGCCGGTCCGGCTGCCGCGCAGCGAGTCGGCGCTGATCCCGGCCCGTTCGAAGACCTCCCAGGCGGTCTCCAGCAGCACCCGCTGCTGCGGGTCCATCGCCAGCGCCTCGCGCGGCGAGATCCCGAACAGCTCGGCGTCGAAGCGGTCGGCCTCCGCGAGGAAGCCGCCGTTGCGGACATAGCTGGTCCCCGGGTGCTCGGGGTCGGGGTGGTAGAAGCCCTCCACGTCCCACTCGCGCCACGCGGGCACCTCGGTGATGGCGTCGCCGCCCTCGGTGACCAACTGCCACAGGGCCTCGGGCGAGGCCACGTCGCCGGGGTAGCGGCAGGCCATGCCGACGATCGCGATGGGCTCGCTGACGGCCGTGGCGACCGCGGGCACCGGCGCCGGGGCGGGGGCCACGTCGGCGGCGGAGTCGAGCAGCTCGTCGCGCAGGTACTGGG
>NZ_LAVK01000582.1 GCF_001083795.1 Streptomyces sp. SBT349 | reverse complement strand
CTCATGGCCCACCGGCGGGCCGCCGGCCTGCCCGGTGTCTCGATGGCCTGGGGTCTGTGGCAGCAGAGCACCGGCCTGACCGCCCACCTCAGCGAGATCGACCAGGCCCGCATGAGCCGCGGCGGTGTCCTGCCCCTCACCCCCGCCGAGGCCCTCGCCCTGCTCGACACCGGACTGCGAGCCGAACACGCCCTGCTCGTACCGATCAAGCTCGACCTGCGGTCCTTGCGTGCCGACGCGGCCTCCGGCGGCACCGTCCCGCACCTGCTGCGCGGCCTGGTGCGCAGTGGCCGCCGCCTCGCACGCGCCGGCGCAGGCGACGGCAGTGACCTGCTCCGGCGCCTCGCCGGACTGCCCGAGGACGAACAGGAAGCCGTCCTCTTCGGTATCGTGCAGGCTGAAGCCACCGCGGTCCTCGGCTTCAACGCCGCCGAACTCGCCCAGGGCACACGTGGGTTCAGCGAGATCGGCTTCGACTCGCTCACCGCGGTCGAACTCCGCAACCGGCTCGGCGCCGCCACCGGCGTCAAGCTCCCCGCCACCCTCATCTTCGACTACCCCACCCCGGTGGCACTCGCCCGCTACCTGCGCGAGGAGCTCGGCCACGACACGGCCGGTGCCACCGCCACCCCCACCGTCCTCGCCGAGCCCGACGAGCCCATCGCCATCGTCGGCATGGCCTGCCGCCTGCCCGGCGGCGTCGACGACCCCGACGGCCTCTGGCGTCTCGTGGCCGAGGGCCGCGACGGCATGGTGGCCCTCCCGGACGACCGCGGCTGGGACCTCGACGGCCTGTTCGACGCCGACCCCGATAAGGCCGGCACGGCCTACGTCCACAAGGGCGGATTCCTGCACAGCGCCGCCCAGTTCGACGCCGGCTTCTTCGGCATCTCGCCGCGCGAGGCGCTCGCCATGGACCCACAGCAGCGGCTCCTCCTCGAAACCTCGTGGGAGGCACTGGAGCGGGCCGGCATCGACCCCCTCTCCGCGCGCGGCGACAACATCGGTGTCTTCTCGGGCGTCTCCATCCACGACTACGTCGAGTCCCTCAGCAACATGCCCGAGGAACTCGAAGGCTTCGTCACGACGGCCACCGCCGGTAGCGTCGCCTCCGGCAGGGTGTCGTACGTGTTCGGCTTCGAGGGCCCCGCGATGACCGTCGACACGGCCTGCTCCTCGTCCCTCGTCGCCATCCACCTCGCTGCCCAGGCACTGCGTCAGGGCGAATGCTCGCTCGCCCTCGCAGGCGGTGTCGCCGTCATGGGCTCACCGATCGGCCTGCGCGGCATGTCGCGCCAGCGCGGCCTCGCCGCCGACGGCCGGGTCAAGGCGTTCTCGGCCGGTGCCGACGGCACGATCCTGTCCGAGGGCGTCGGCATCGTCGTCCTGGAACGCCTCTCGGAGGCTCGCAGGCGCGGCCACCGGGTGCTCGCGGTCGTTCGCGGCTCGGCCGTGAACCAGGACGGCGCCTCGAACGGCCTGACCGCCCCCAACGGGCCTTCGCAGCAGCGGGTCATCCGCAAGGCGCTCGCCAACGGTGGTCTCGCCGCGGCCGACATCGACGTCGTGGAGGCGCACGGCACCGGGACGGAGCTCGGCGACCCCATCGAGGCGCAGGCCCTGCTCGCCACGTACGGCCGGGACCGGGACCCGGAGCGCCCGCTCTGGCTGGGCTCGCTCAAGTCCAACGTAGGTCACACGCAGGCCGCGGCCGGTGTCTCCGCCGTGATCAAGATGGTGCAGGCGCTCCGACACGGCATCATGCCGCCCACGCTCAACGTGACGGAGCCGACGCCCCAGGTCGACTGGACGGCGGGCGCGGTCGAACTGCTCACCGAGGCCCGCGCTTGGTCGGAGGAGGGCAGGCCGCGCCGCGCCGGTGTCTCCAGTTTCGGCATCAGCGGCACGAACGCGCACCTGATCCTGGAACAGGCACCGGCGGAGCAGCCCGCGGCGCCGGCCGCATCGATCGCCGGAGTGGTTCCGCTGGTCGTGTCCGCCTCCTCGACGGCATCCCTGGCAGGGCAGGCCGCACGCCTCGCCTCGTTCCTCGAGACGGCTGAGACCGCGCCGATGGACGCCGTGGTGGCGACGCTGATGACACGACGGGCGCTGCTCTCCGAGCGTGCGGTGGTGGTGGCCGGCTCGCGGGGTGAGGCTGTGGCGGGTCTGGAGGCGCTGGCGCGGGGTGAGTCTCATCCCGGTGTGGTGACTGGCGGGTTGTCGTCGGCCGTGGGTGCGGGGCGGACGGTTTTGGTGTTTCCGGGTCAGGGTTCGCAGTGGGCCGGTATGGGCCGTGAGCTGCTGGATTCCTCGCCGGTGTTCGCGGAGCGGGTGGGGGAGTGTGCGGCGGCGTTGGAGCGGTGGGTGGATTGGTCGTTGGTGGATGTGTTGCGGGGGGATGCTCCGGCCGATCTCCTGGAGCGTGTGGATGTGGTGCAGCCTGCGAGTTTTGCGGTGATGGTGGGTCTGGCTGCGGTGTGGTCGTCGGTGGGTGTGGTGGCGGATGCGGTGGTGGGTCATTCGCAGGGTGAGATCGGGGCT
>NZ_LAVK01000581.1 GCF_001083795.1 Streptomyces sp. SBT349 | reverse complement strand
GGGTAGGGCTGGGAGGGGGGCGCGGGCGGCGGAGCGGCCCCCGGCGACCACTGGGACTCCAGCTGGGTGATGTGCTCAAGCTCCCCGTAGTCGAGGAAGAGCCCCCGGCACCCGCTGCACTGCTCTATCTGGACCCCACTGCGGTTGAACGTGTGCATGGGCGCACGGCACTTGGGACACTGCATATCGGCTCCATGGTCGATTCACCTGGCGAACTCACCCTACGGCAGGGCGGCGATCCTGAGGCAGGAGATGAGAAGAGCCTCATCTTCCTCGTCCGGGGAACTTCCCGACGCCGCGCAGCGGATGAGGGCGCGGGCCGCGGACTGCGCGGTCAGGACCCGGGCCGGGCCGTCGAGCCGAAGCCACGGGTCCTCCTCCGCACCTCCGCCGGCAGGGCCTCCCGCCGCGCGGTAGGCGCCCAGCAGGCGGTGCCACTCCTCCGGCGCGAGCAGCCCGGCCGCGAACCAGGCGGCGGGCCTGGCCAGGTCCCAGGCGGGATCGCCGAGGCCGAGGTCGTCCACGTCGATGAGGTGCCAGGACCCGTCGGGCACGGGGTGGCGCACCAGCTGCCCGAGGTGGAAGTCGCCGTGGCACAGGGCCGTCGCCGACGGCGGGACGACGGGCGCGGCCAGGATGCGTTCGACCGCCGCGCGGGCCTCCGCGTGCCGGGGGTCCGTGGCCGTGGCGCGGAGCCGGGCGAGCGTCCCGGCCGCCCGCGCGGGCCCCCCGGCCGGTGGCAGCGGGCCGAGCGGCGCCGGATCGACGGCGTGCAGACGGGCGAGGAGCGTTCCCGCCGCCTCCCAGGGGACGGACGCGGGATCGACGGGAAGGCCGTAGGGCCACAGGGTGGCGGCGCGGCCGTCGGGGAGCCGGGAGACGGCGGCGGGCGGGCGGGGCGGGAGCAGGATCCCGGCGAGCGACGGGTGCGCGGCGGAGGCGACGCGCGCGTCCAGCGCCCCGGCGTCGGTGGACGGCGGATGTGCCTTGGCGACGGCGTCCCCCAGCCGGATCACGGTGCCGCTGGGCCGGTCGGCGAGCAGCACCGGCTCGGAGGGCTCCGCCGGCACGCCCGGCTCGGCCGCCGAGGACGTCAGCCGGGCGGCCAGTGCCGCGACGGGCGAGGTCACCGGCGGGGAATGCGCCAGGAGCCGGGGCCGCGCTCCCGCTTGTCGGTCAGCACCTTGGCCTCCTCGGGCCTGGCCCGCTGGATGACCACGAGCCGGTCGGTCAGCTCAAGCGTCGCGGCGTCCGGGTCGTCGTAGGGGAGCAGCTGGTGGCCGCGTATGACGGAGACGACCAGGTCGTCGGTGTCCCGGGGGGAGCGGCCCGCCTCGGACTTGGTGACCGGGCGCTCGCGCAGGCTGAGGCCCTTGCTGTGCTGGATGAGGTCCTCCATGACGGCGCCCGAGCTGGGGCTGATCACCGAGAGCCCCAGCATGCGGCCGACGGCGCTGGCGCTGGTGATCACGGCGTCGGCGCCGGACTGCCGCAGGAGCGGGACGTTCTCCTCCTCGCGGACCGAGGCCACGATCCGCACGGTGGTGCTGAGCTGGCGCACGGTCAGCGCCACCAGCACGGCGGTGTCGTCGCGCTGGGTGGAGATGACGACCTGCCGGGCGCGGTCCGCGCGGGCCCTGACGAGGACGTCGCTGCGGGTGGCGTCGCCGATCACGCCGGCGTAGCCGTCCGCGTTGGCGCCCTCGACGACCTTGCCGCTGGGGTCGACGATCACGATCTGGTCCCTGGCCAGGCCGGCGCTCATCAGCGTCTCGGCCGCCGACCTGCCCTTGGTGCCGAAGCCGACGATGACGGTGTGGTCGCGCAAGTTCTTCCTCCAGTGGGCGACGCGCCACTGATCACGGGTGCGCTCGGTCAGTACTTCGAGGGTGGTGCCGACCAGGATGATCAGGAACAGGACGCGGAGCGGGGTGATCAGGAACGTGGTGATCAGGCGTGCCCCGTGGGAGGCGGGCACGATGTCGCCGTAGCCGGTGGTGGAGAGGGAGACGGTCACGTAGTAGAGGACGTCCCAGAAGTTGACGTGCCCGTCGTGGTTGTCGAGGTAGCCGCCGCGGTCGGCGTACACGAGGACGACGGCGGCGGTCAGGACGGCGAACGCCATGAGGATGCGGCGGATGACCTGCACCAGCGGCCCGGCGACATACCGCGGCAGGCTGGCGCCGTGGGAGAGGTCCTCCGAGGCGGTTCTTCTGGGGTGGGAGGCGGGGAGTCTCATACGCGGGGGAGGTCGAGGAGGCGGACCCGGTCACGGGCCTCCGCGCCTCCGGGCGGGATGACCGCGAGAGCCGAAGCGGCGGCGATGCCGCGCAGCATGGCGGGGCCAGCGTAGCTCAACGGGCGCGCCAGGTCCGGTTCGGGACTGTCCACGGGAACGAGGCGGGGGTGCCGGGGGGGGGCGGGGGCGGGGGCGGGGGGGGGGGGGGGGGCGGCCCGCTCGTCGCCGCGCAGGGGGGCGACCACGGGGCCCTTCGGCTCGGGGGCGTGGGTGCGGGGGGTGAGGGTGGCGCGGTCGGCGGCCTCGGGGGGGATGGCGGGGTGGTGGGGGGGGGGGTGCCTGGG
>NZ_LAVK01000580.1 GCF_001083795.1 Streptomyces sp. SBT349 | reverse complement strand
GGGGCGGGCCGCCCCCGGCCCCGACGCGGAAGCCGGGAGGGGCCGGTGGCATGGCCGCCGCGGGGGTGAGCATGCGGTGTCCGCACACCTCGCACCAGTCCTCGGCCACCGACGGGTGGCCGTTCGGGCAAGTCGGCATGCTGGGTGCCTCCCCCTCGCGTCCCTAAGGTTTCTCGTCTTCGATCGGCTGCTTCTTCACTCTGACGGTCTTCGTCGACCGCGTCTCCAGGGTCATCTCATCGGCCTGCGCGACTCTGGCTTTCAGTCGAACAGTACCTCTCGCCGCATCCTCCACGTCCACTACCTTGGCGAGCAGTTTCGCCGTCTCGTCGTTCCCGGAACCGTGCGCGAGCTGAACCGCGCGGCCCAACTTGGCGGTCGCGCCCGCCTCGTCGCCCTCCTTGCGGGAGGCCAGGCCCTCGTGGATGGCCTGGGCGAGCTCGGCCTGCCCGGTGTAGTGCGCGACCTGCGGACTGATGGCCGTGGCGGCGGCCAGGTCGTCCGTCCACACAGCCCTGACCAGGCCCTGTCCCAGCGTGGTGGCGGGCGGTCCCGAGGGGTCCTCGGGGTGCCTGACGACCAGTGCGACGCGGGCCGCCAGCATCTCGTGGCCCACCCCGACGGCGGGAACGCGCACGCAGACGTGGTAGTCGCGCGACTCGTCGCCCCAGGACCCGGTGGGGTAGTCGCCGGAGCGGGGCGGGGCCTCGCTCCGGCGCCCGGTGAGGTCCTCGACGGCCGGGGCGACCTGCTTGACGAACTCGACCGCCGCGCCCTGCGGGGTCCACAGGCGCAGGGCGACATCGCCGATCTCCTTGCCCATCGCGGCCTCCATCATGGCCGTGAAGTCCTCGGCCAGTCCCTCGGGTTCGGCGACGATGTCGGCGGTCCCGAGCAGCGCGGAGGCGATGCCCGTGACCTCCGCCACCTCCCAGTCGGTGCCGACGCCCCTGGCGTCACAGGTGAAACGGCCCGCGCACGCGTCGAGCGCCTCCTTCAGCCGCTCCGGCTCCTCGTGCTCGTTGCGGCCGTCGGTGAGCAGGATGCCGTGCCTGATCGCGGCGGGCGTCGCGGCGAAGAGCCGGTCGGCCAGGCGCAGCCAGGTGCCGATCGCGGTGCCGCCCGCCGCGTCCAGGGTGCGCAGCGCCTCCTTGGCCGCGGCCCTGGTCGTGGCGTCGGCGACGGCCAGCCGCCCGCCGCCGGGGTAGACCTCGCGCGCCGTGTGGGTGCCGGCGACGAGGGCGAACGCCACCCCGTCGCGCAGGGTGTCGACGGCCGCCTCGGTGGCGCGTTTGGCGTTGCGTATCTTGGTCGGCGGGTAGTCCATGGACCCCGAGCAGTCGAGCATGACGACCACCGCGGCCCGGGGGCCGCCGCGCCCGCCGCCCACGGGCTCGGGCTCGGGCGGTCCCCCGCCCGCCACGGCCGCGCCGCCGCTACCGGTGGCGGTGACCGTGACGATCGCGTTCACCTCCTGCGCGTCCTGCGGGAGGAACTCGTTCTGGTAGACCTCGATCGAGAACTGCGGCACGTGCGATTTGGCGAAGTCGGCCATGGTGAGGCCCCCCTGCGTGGTGTGCGTCGTGCCCGGTCGCGTGGACGGCCCCGGTCAGGCCGTCTCCGCCCGGTCGGGCTCGGTCGGGAACGGGATGACGGCCACCGTCACGTTGTCGTGGCCGCCCGAGTCGAGGGCGTGGCGCACCAGGTGCCTGGCGCTGGGCAGCGGTGCGGAACGCGCCTTGCCCGGGACGATGCGCGCCATCTCCTCGGCGGCCTCCGCGTAGTTCCACAGGCCGTCGGTGCACACGATCACCACGCCGGGGCGGTCGGGCTTGAACGTGCGGGTGTGCGGGTCGATCTCCTGCGCGTCGGCCCCCAGCCAGGCGGTGATGGCGTGCGCCCGGTGGTCCGCCATCGCCTCGGCCTCGCTGAGCAGCCCCGCGGCGACCATCTGCGCGGCCCACGAGTCGTCCTGCGTCAGGCGGGCGGGCGCGGCGCCCTCCTCCTCCGGCACCCAGTAGGCCCGGCTGTCGCCGATCCAGCCCACGGTGAGCGTGGAGCCGGCGGTGACGGCGCTGACGATGGTGCAGGCGGGCGCGTTCCGTCCCGGCTCGCGCTCCCCGGTGTCGGCGAGCGCGGCGACCGCGGCGGCGGCGGCGTGCAGGGCGTCGTTCATCGCCTGCTGCTCGTTGGCGCCACGGGGGAGCGCGGCCAGCAGGAACTCCAGCGCGGCGTCGGCCGCGGCGGCGGACGCCTCGTGGGGGCGCGAGGAGGACGAGACGCCGTCGCAGACCACCGCGAGGACGGCGGGGGAGCCGTCGGGCAGCGCGGTGGCCGAGACGGTGAACGCGTCCTCGTTGCGGTGGTGGCGCAGGCCGAGGTCGCTGACCGCGGCCACGCCGCCCAGCGCGCGCTCCACGTGGTCGCGCTCGCCAGGCTGGGCCCGGCCGCACTCGGCGCAGTAGCCGTCGGCATCGACATAGCCGTTGCCGCAGACGGCGCAGGTGACCCGGTTGACCTCGCGGGCGGCGGGCGGGGCGCCGCCTCCCGGCGCGCGGGGGTCCGCCGCCTGGTGGGCGGTGCGCGGA
>NZ_LAVK01000057.1 GCF_001083795.1 Streptomyces sp. SBT349 | reverse complement strand
GGGCAGCGGCGTCCCGCCGGCCCGGCGGCGGGCTGGAGCGGGCGCGGCTCGGCGCGGGGAGGGTCGGGGCACCCGCCGGGACGTACACTCGGCGCATGGGTCACGCGCGTGCCATGAGGGAGTGCCTTCGACGGGCTCCCCGCACGTGTGCCCGGTACCCGGCGACCGCGACCGGCGCCGAAGCGCCGCAGGCGGGCTGCCGGGCGTTGTACGGCCACGGCTAGCGATCTCTCGACGGGCCCTGCCCGCCGGCCTCCGCTCCGTGGACTCCTCTCCACGCGGACGGCCCTCGCTCCCCGCACCCTGAGCACCTGAGCACCTGAGCACCGCAAGACCGTCCGCCCGGGCTGGCCCGTGACGTCGTGCTCGTCACGGGCCTTCCTCACCCGCCCGGGTCAGCGCACCCGCCGCACCACCCGTTCCGCCCTCCCGGGCTTCGGCGTACCCCCGTCGACGCCATCCGGGCGAGCGGCCCAGCCGCAACACCGAAGGGACCCCTGTGAAGTTGAGTGAGTTGTTGGCCGGGAACGACCATGAGGTCCTTCGAGGCGATCCGGACACGGACATCACCGCGGGCACGTGCTTCGACGCGCACCGGGTGTCCCCCGGGTCGCTGTTCATCGCCGTGCCCGGCCATCGCGAGGGCGGCCCCGAGTCCGTCGGAGCGGCGCTCGCACGCGGCGCGGTGGCGGTGCTCGTCGATGGCGGGGTGCCGGACCCGCCACCGTCCGTCTGGGCGACCGCCGAGGATGTATGCGTCGTCCGGGTGCCGGACACCCGCGTCGCCGCCGCCCTCACCTCCTCCCGCTACTACGGCGAGCCGGGGCGGCGGATGGACATGGTGGCCATCACCGGCACCAATGGGAAGACCTCCGTGTCGTACATGGTCGAGTCCGTGCTGCGGATCGCCGAGGGGGCCAGGGTCGGGGTCATCGGGACGGCCGGCAGCCGGATCGGCGACGAGCTGATCCCCATGCCGCGGTCGGCGCTGACCACGCCGGAGTCCCCGGACTTCCAGTATCTGCTGGGGTGCATGCGCGACCGGGGGGTGGGCAGCGTGGTTCTGGAGGCCACGTCGATGGGGCTCCTGACCCACCGCGTGGACCACGCGTTCATCGATGTCGGCGTCTTCACCAACCTGACGCCGGACCACCTGGACGATCACGACACGATGGAGAACTACCGGGACGCCAAACTCCGGCTGTTCCAGGGCCTGTGCCGGCGCGCGGTGGTCAACGCCGACGACCCGGTGGGTGCGCTCGTCCCGGCGATGATGCCCGGCGCGGTGACCACGTACGCCCTCGACGCGGAGGCGGACTACCGGGCGACCGACCTCATCATGGACGCGTTCGGCACGCACTTCACCCTCCATCACGCCGGCCAGAAGTATCCGGCGGTGATCCCCCTGCCCGGCCGGTTCTCGGTGGCCAACGCCCTGGCCGCCGTCGCGGCCTGCCACCTGCTGGGGCACGACCTCGAAGGGCTGGTCACGAGTCTGGAGAGGATGCCTCCGATCCCGGGGCGTTTCGAACGCTTCGAGACCCCGGGCGGCACCTCCGTGATCGTGGACTACGCCCACTCCTCCGACTCCCTGGACAAGGTCCTGACCGCCATCAGGGAGTTCGCCCCCGCCCGGGTCATCACCGTCTTCGGCTGCGGCGGGGATCGGGACGTCACCAAGCGCGCCCCCATGGGTCGGATCGCGGGGCTCCACTCCGACCTGTGCGTTCTCACCTCGGACAACCCCCGTGGCGAGGACCCCGAGGCGATCATGGACCAGATCACTCCGGGACTCGCGGCGACCGGCACTCCGTTCGAACGGATCGCGGACCGCCGCCGGGCGATCGCCCACGCGCTGTCCGTCGCCGACCGGAACGACATCGTCCTGATCGCGGGGAAGGGCAGCGAGCCGTATCAGATCGTCGGCGAGCGGCTTCTCCCGTTCAGCGACATGGCGACCGCTCGCGAACTCGCGACCGCGGCGTAGGCGGTACGGGGTGATGGCCGCAGCACGGGGGGCCATCACCAGTCGTGGACGGTGCCGTCCAGCAGGCGGTTGACCGGGAGGTAGGCCGGGCGGTACGGGTGGGCGGCGGCCAGGTCCTCGTCCAGCTCGACGCCGATCCCCGGCTCCTCGCCGGGGTGGAGGTGGCCGTCGGTGAAGGTGTAGGCGTGCCGGAACACCTCGTCGGTCAGCGCGGTGTGGCCGGAGAACTCCTGGATGCCGAAGTTGTGGATCGCCAGGTCGAGGTGGATCGCGGCGGCCATGCCGACCGGCGAGATGTCCTCGGGGCCGTGGATGGCGCTCTTGATCTGGTACTGCGCCGCGTAGTCGAACAGCTTCCTCAGCGGGGTGACGCCGCCGAAGTGGGTCACCGCGGAGCGCACGTAGTCGATGAGCTGCTCCCCCACCAGCGTCTGGTAGTCGAAGACGGTGGTGAAGATCTCGCCGATCGCCAGCGGCGTCCTGGTGTGCCGGCGCACCAGCCGAAGGCCCTCCTGGTTCTCGGCGGGGGTGCAGTCCTCCAGCCAGAACAGGTCGTAGGGCTCCAGCTCCTCGCCGAGCCGCGCCGCCTGGATCGGCGTGAGCCGGTGGTGGGCGTCGTGCAGCAGGGGCAGCTCCGGCCCGAACTCCTCGCGGACCGCCTCGAACACCCGCGGGATGTGCCGCAGGTAGCCGGCGGTGTCCCAGTCCTCGACCACGGGCGACGGCCGCTGGTCGAGGCGGGTGGCGTTCTCCCGGGCGAGCGCGGCGTCGCGGTGCACGCCGTAGACCTTCTCCAGTCCCGGCACGCCCGTCTGCACCCGGATCGCCTGGTAGCCCTCCGCCCGCCGGGCGCGGATCGAGTCGAACAGCGAGGGAAGGTCCCAGCCGCCGGCGTGCCCGTAGGCGCGTACGCGCTCCCGGCTCGCGCCGCCCAGCAGCTGGTACAGCGGCAGTCCCGCGACCTTCGCCTTGATGTCCCACAGCGCGACGTCCACGGCGGCTATCGCGGCCATGGTCACCGGCCCCCTGCGCCAGTACGCGCCCCGGTACAGGTACTGCCAGGTGTCCTCGATGCGATGCGGGTCGGTGCCGATGAGCAGCGGCGCCACATGGTCGCGGAGGTAGCTGACGACGGCGAGCTCGCGCCCGTTGAGGGTGGCGTCGCCGAGGCCGGTGACGCCCTCGTCAGTCGTGATCTTCAGGGTGACGAAGTTCCGGCCGGGGCTGGTGACGACGACCTGCGCGTCGACGATCTTCATGGGGAGGTCTTCCTGGGAGGTGGGGTGGGTCAGCCCTTGGTGGCCCCGGCCGTGAGGCCGGCCACGAGGAACTTCTGTCCGATCACCGCGGCGAGGACGACCGGGATGGTCATCAGGGTGGCGGCGGCCATCAGGCCGCCCCAGTCGGTGCTGGCGTAGGAGATGAAGTTGAAGAGGGTCACCGGCACGGTCTGGGTGTCCTCGTCGGCGAAGAGCAGCGCGAACATGAAGTTGTTCCAGCTGGCGACGAACGCCAGCAGCGACGCCGTCGCGGTGCCGGGCGCGGCCAGGGGCAGGGCGATGCGCCAGAACGCGCCGAAGGCGGAGAGCCCGTCGGTCCGCGCGGCCTCCTCCAGCTCCACGGGCAGGCCCTCGAAGAAGCCGATCATGATCCACAGGATCAGCGGCACGGAGACGAACATGTGGCTGAGGACGAGGACGGTGTAACTGCCCACCAGGCCCGCCTGGGCGAACAGGTAGTACCAGGGCACCAGCAGGGAGACCGCGGGGACGATGCGCGCGATGAGCACCACGGATCCGGTGCGGTGCATCCGGAACCGGCCGACCGCCCAGGCGGCCGGGACCGCGATGAGCGCGGACAGCGCCGTGGAGAGGCAGCCCACGATCAGCGAGTTCCGCATCGCCTGGAGGATCTCGCCGTCCCGGAGGACATTGCGGAAGTTCTCCAGGGTCGGCGAGAAGACCAGCCCGACGGTCGGGTCGGTGACCTGCACGTTCGTCTTGAACGCGGCGGCGAACATCCACACGATGGGCAGCGCGAAGATCAGCGAGACCACCGTGACGGCGACGCCCCGCAGCCGGGCCAGGTGGCGCCGGCGCCGGCCGGCGCTGAGGGGGGCGCGGCGGGGGGCGGCGTTGGCGGTCATGCGGAATTCCTTCCGGCGCGGCGGCGCAGCAGGACCACGGCGCCGATGATGAAGAGCGTGAAGAGCACGAGCACGGCCGAGGCGAGCCCGTACTCCTGGTAGTCGAAGGTGAGGCCGTAGGCGTAGACGTTGAGGGTCTCGGCCTCGAAGTCGGAGCCGCCGCCCGGTCCCTTGGTGGCGTAGAGGATGTCGAACGTCTTGAGGGCGTCGACGGAGCGCAGCACGAGCGCGGTCATCAGCGTCGGCACGAGCATGGGCAGCACCACGTGCCGGAACCGCTGCCAGCCGTTCGCCCCGTCCACGAGCGCCGCCTCCTCGGGCTCCTCCGGCAGGGTCGAGAGGCCGGCGAGCAGCAGCAGCGTCATCATGGGCGTCCACTGCCACACGTCGATGAGCATGAGGGTCGGCAGCGACTGGCTCACCGAGCCGAGGAACTCCTGCGGCGGGAGGCCGACGGAGTCCAGCAGGTGGTTGGCGATGCCGTTGGTGGGGTCGAGGATCAGCAGCCACAGGATGCCGATCGCCACCGGGGTGGTGAGCAGCGGGATGATGAGGATGGTGCGGACCCACCGCATGCCGGTGAACGCCTTGCGCATCAGCATGGCCAGCGCGAGGCCGAGCACGGTCTCGACGGCGACGGCGCCGACGGTGAAGAACACCGTGCGGCGCAGGGCGGGCCAGAAGCGGCGGGAATCCTCCAGCGCGTCCTGGAAGTTCTGGAGGCCGATGTAGCCCTTGTCGGCGTTCACGGCGCCGAAGGCGTCGGTGAGGCTGAGGTTGAGGGTGAACGCCAGCGGGAAGACGATCATCGCCGCCACGAACGCGAGCGCCGGGGCGAGCATGGCCCACTTCAGGCGGCGGTTGGCCTGCTCGAACGTGCGCGGGGCGCGGGGTGTCCCGGCGCGCGGCGCGGGGCCGTTCCGCGTCCTGCCGGGGGTCTGGGTGGCGGACATCAGGACTCCCGGTGGCGGTTGTCACGGACGAGGAAGTCGGCGAACTCGGCGTCCGCGTCGCGGGCCACGGGCTCCACGGACTCGCCGAGGATCCCCGCCACCAGGGGCCGGCCGACGATGTCCCGGGCGCGGCTGACCTGGAGGACCTCGGGCCGGTCGTGCCCGATGCCGTTCTCCGCGCTGATCCGCATGGTCTCGCCGAGGTCGGAGGGGAACGCCGCGAGCGTTTGCGCGTCGGACCAGGCGGACTGGCGGGCGCCGGGGATGCCCTTGGCCTGGAGCGCGGCGACCATCTCGGGGCTCGACGCCCACAGGAGGAACTCCCACGCGTCGTCCCTCAGCAGCGAGAACTCGTTGATGGCCAGGCTCCACGAGGGGATGTTGTGCGGCAGGAAGCCCGCGGGCCCGGTGGGGAACGGCGCGAAGCCGACGGTGTCCTGGACGGTGGAGACCCCGGGGTCGAGGAAGTTGGTGAAGATCGCGTCGGCGTCGATGTAGAACGCCGCCTTGCCCTGCGCGAAGATCGGCATGGCCTGTTCGAGGCTCATGTTGGTGGCTCCCGGCGGCCCCGCCCGCTCCAGCAGCCTGCCGTAGAACTCGTACGCGGCTATCGCCTCGGGCGTGGCGATGCGCGATCGCCCGCCGTCGGTGAAGTCGCCGCCGAAGGAGTAGAGGAAGCTCGACCACTGGCTGACCGCGCCGTTGCGCTGCCCCCGGCCGACGTAGCCGAAGAAGTTGTTCCTCCGGTCGGCGAGTTCGAGCGACATGTCCATCAGCTCGTCCAACGTGGCGGGCGGCCCGCCGAGGTCCGCCACGAGGTCCTTGCGGTAGTAGAGCGCGGGCCGCTCGGTGACGACGGGGACGCTCAGCACCCGGCCCGCGGTGAGGGACCGTTCGCGGGGCGCGTCCTGGAAGTCCGCCCAGTCGTACTCCGCATCGCCCCTCGCCCGGTCGGTGAGGTCGGCGAGCCACTCGTTGTGCGCGAAGAGCAGCTGCTCCTGGAGCGGCCGGACCATCATGACGTCGACATCCGTGGCGGACGCGTTGAGCTTGACGTTGTAGCTGTTGGCGAGCTGGTCGGCGGTGAGCATCGTCATCGTGACGCGGCGCCCGACGCGTTCCTCGAACTCGGGGATGCGCCCGCTGATCTCCTGCGACCAGACGTGGTTGACCGCCATGATCCGCAGCGGCGCGTCGGGGGACGCGGAGCCGCCGCGGGCCGAACAGGCGCCGAGGGTCACCCCGCCCGCGGCGGCCGCCGCGGCCGCGGCGAGCCTGCCGAAGGAGCGGCGGCTGACCGGCTGGCTGCTCGTGGACATCCTCGTCCTCGACTTTCTGCTGTGAGGTGCTCATCCCTGGTCCAACTGGTAGGACCAGCTGGACCGTAGCAGCGGGGAATGGCCCCTGACCAGCCCTGACCGGCCCTTTCACGCTGCGCCGACCGGCGAACGCCCCTGGGTGACCGCGGTGCCGCTGGGCTAGCGGTGCCCGTCCGACTGCCGCAGCAGCGTCTCCAGGTGCTGCCGGGCCATGGCGTCCACGCTGACGTCCAGGTCCGCGCCGTAGGTGCGCATGCCCAGGGTGAGGTGCTCGCGCATGCGGGCGCGCGCCAGATCGACGTCGCGCGCCTCGATCGCCTGGAGGATCTCGGGGTGGTGCGGCACGCCCGGTTCCGCGATCGACGGGTCGGAGTTGGAGCGGAGCATCATCTCGAACATCATCCCGCTGATCGAGGACAGCATGATCCGCAGCACCGGGTTGCCGCTGGCCTGCGCGATCGCGTCGTGGAACACCAGGTCGGCCTGGGCCCTGCGGACGACGTCGGTCGCCGACTCCAGCGCGTGGTTGGCCGCCCGCATCACGGTCAGGTCCGCCTCGCCGGCCCGCTCGGTGGCCAGCCCGACGATCTCGATCTCCAGCGGGATCCGCGCCTCGATCAGGTGCCGGACGGTGGGGCGGCCCGCGCGGTAGAGCACGTCGTAGCTGCGCGCCTGCCCGGAGGTCTGCTCGCTCACGAAGGAGCCCCGGCCGGGCGCCACCTCGATCAGGTGCTGGGCCTCCAGCCTCCGCAGCACCTCGCGCACCACGTTCCTGCTCGCTCCGAACTGGACGGCGAGCTCGCGTTCGGAGGGCAGCTTGGCCCCGACGGCGATGTCTCCGGACCGGATGTCGTGCTCCAGCTGACGCGCGATGCGCTCGGTCAGCAGTCCGCGCTGGGACGGCGGCGCGACGCGGCCCGACGGTGATGAGGGTGCGACGGGCATGCTCAGGAGCTTAACAGCCGGGACCGGAGGGCTCCCCGGATGAGAAGGGCCGGGGCTCGCCGACCCGGGGGCGAGGACCGCGTGGTCCGTTGTATGTCGCTGTACGCCGCCGTATGTCGCCGTACGCCGCCGGACACCCGTCCGAGAGGCCGGGTCGGCGCCGTCGCGGAGGGGGCGGCCGGCGAGCGGCTTCGAGGTGCGGGCCGCGACCGGCGGGGGCGTCGGTGCCGCCGTGCCCGACCGGGGGCACGCCGCCGGTCGGGCAGTATGCCACCGAGCACACCAGGACATGAGGGAAGGCCCGTGAACGCAGCCACCGCGCCCGACACGCCTCCGCCGGGCGCCAGCGCGCTCATGGCGCAGATGCTGGGCGGCTTCCAGATCTCCCAAGCCCTGTACGCCGTCGCGAAGTTCGACCTGGCGACCGCCCTCGACGACGGGCCGCTGACCGTCGGCGACCTGGCGTGGGCCTCGGGCACGCATCGCGACGCGCTGTCCCGCCTGATCCGCGCCCTCGCCCCGCTCGGCGTCTTCCGCACCGACGGCGATCTCGTGGGGACCACGGACCTCGGGGCCACCCTGTCCGCGACGCATCCGCGGTCGGTGCGGGGAGCCGCGCTCTACTGGATGGAGACGCACTACCTGCCGTTCTCCCAGCTCCCGCACACCCTCAGAACCGGCGAACCGGCCGCGGACCACTACCTCGGCGAGCCCTTCTTCGACTGGGTGGCCGCCCGGCCGGAGATGATCGCGGTGCAGAACGAGGCGATGGCCGATCTCACGGCGTCGCTGCGCGGCGGGCTGCTGGACGGCTACACGCTGCCCGCGGGGAACGTCGTGGCCGATCTCGGCGGCGCCGACGGCACGGTGCTGTGGCAGCTGCTGCGGAAGGACCCGAGCCGCCGCGGCATCGTCCTCGACCTGCCGCAGGTGGTGCCCTCCGCCCGAGACAACCTCGCCCGGCGGGGCCTGGACGATCGCGTCGAGGCGGTGCCCGGGAACTTCTTCGACGCCGTCCCCGTGGCCGACGTCTACCTGCTGGCCTACATCCTGCACGACTGGGACGACGACTCCTGCCTGCGCGTTCTGGGGAACATCGCGAGAGCCGCGCGCCCCGGCGCGCGGCTCGTCGTCATCGAGGGCCTCGTACCCGACGGCGACGCGCCGCACCTCACCAAGATGATCGACCTGACCATGCTGACGATGCTGACCGGACGCGAGCGCGGCGCCGAGGAGTTCGAGAAGCTGCTGACCAGTGGGGGATTCGATCTCGACCGGGTCGTCTCGGGGGAGACGCCGTTCTCGATCCTGGAGGCGACCCTGCGGTAGCCCGGCGGGCCCGGCCGGGCGGCTACCCGTGCAGGACCCCCGGGCGGGGGGCGCCATGGTGGATTCCGGGCACGGGCGCCGGATCGCCCTGCGGCCGGGAGGAACGGGAGGCGGAGCCGGGCACGTGGACGTAGTCCTCGGTGAGCGCCTTGCGCAGCTCGTCGCGCGAGGCGATGCCCAGCTTCCGGTACACCCGGTTCAGGTGCCATTCCACGGTCTTGATGGTGACGAAGAGTTCGAGCGCGATGTCGCGGTTGCGCTTCCCCTCCGCCGCCAGGTCGGCCACCCGCCGCTCCTGGGGGGTGAGGCTGCCCACCCCCTCCTCGGCGAGCCGTACCCGCACCCCCATGGCCGACAGCTCGGCCTTGGCCACCTTCGCCAGACCCCACGCGCCGCAGTCCTGCGCCACTTCCAGGCCGCGGGTCAGCCTCCCTCTGGCCTGGCCCAGCCGATCGCTCCGGCGCAGCGCACTGCCGAGGTCGACCAGGACCGTGGCGTGGTCGAGCCGTGCCTCGGTGCCGGCCAGCAGGTCGGCGGCCTGCTCCAGGTGGCCGATGGCCGTGGCGCCCGGTGTCGCCAGCCCGAGGGCGCGGAGCGCGGCGGCGATCGACCGGGGGGCTCCGAACGCTCTGGCCCGGGAGAGCAGGGCCTCGGCTCTGCCGAGCACCCCGTCCGTCCGTCCCGCCTGGACCCGCATCACCACCGTCTCCGCGGCATGCGACAGCGTGGGGTTGTGCAGGCCCGACTCCTCCAGGAGCCGGCACCCCTGGGCGAAGTCCTGGATGCCCGTGTCGAGGTCGCCCAGGGCCGCGTGCAGCCGGCCACGGGCGAACAGCACCGGGGCGTACGCGAACGACCGCTTGACCGTCGCGTTGAACTCGTACTCGTGGACGAGGGACTTGGCGGCGGCGAACTCCGAACGCGCCGTCAGCACCTCGGCGAGGGAGGTGACGGCGAGGACCGCCGCGGGGCTCCGGAGGCCGAAGGTGTTGGTGTGCGTGAGCACCATCCGCGCGTCGCTCTCCGCGTCGGCCAGCCGTCCGCTCTGACCGCGGACCCAGGCGCGCAGCGCCCGGCAGATGCCGGTGGCCAGGAGCTTGCCGTTGCCCTGCGCCCCCTCCAGGGCGCGGGTGAGCAGGCGGTCCGCGTCGCCGAGCCGGTCGCAGGAGGCCAGGACGGCCGCGATCTCGAACCAGAGATACGCCGAGACGTTGTCGAGGTCGAGTGCGAGGCCGCCGGGGAGCACGCCCTTGAGTGCCTCCTCGGCCAGCTCGCCGACCCGGTCCGCGGGCGCGCCCTGGCGGAGCGCCGTGGTCGCGCGGTTCGCGGCGAGCAGGCGTGCCGCGCTCGGGTTCTCGGCACCCTCCTCGGCCAGCCGCCGCAGCGGCTGCGCCGCCCTGCTGTGGAGGTGGGAAACCTGCTGGGCGGCCGCGATGGCGGCGATGTCCAGGAGCGTGGCGAGCTGTTCGTCCCTGCCGTCGACCTCCTGGCGCAGCTCTTCGAGCAGGCTGACCGCCTCGTCGTTGCGGCCCGCCGCCAGGAGCCCGGCGCCGAGGTCGAGACCCACCCGGCCCCGCACCACGGGGTCCTGGGCCAGCTCCATCGCCTGGCTGAGGTGGTCCAGGGCCTTGGGCATCTGGGCGTCGAGCTCGGCCCTGCCGAGCTCGATGAGCAGGGCCACCATCTCCTCGGGCGCCGGCGGCTCCTGAAGGGCGCGCGTGAGGTAGGTCACCGCGTCGGGGAGGCGGTTGTCGGCGACGGCCCTGCGGGCCGCCCTGCGGAGCACGGCGACGACCGTGCGGTCCCCGGCCACGTCGGCGCGCAGCAGGTGCCGGGCGATGTCGTCGAGCGGCGCGGCGGCCTGGTGGAGGAAGTGCGCCGCCCGCGCGTGCGCGGCGTTCCGTGCGCTGACCGGCATGTTCTGGTAGATCGCGGCGCGGACGGTGGGGTAGACGAACCGGGGGGGAACTCCCGGGCGCAGGAGCCCGATGTCCGCGAGTGCGCCCAGGGCCTCGGCCACGGTCCGCTGGTCGACGCCCGAGACGTCGACGGCGTGCTTGACGTCGGCCTCGGTGCCGAGCACGGCCATGGCCTCGACCAGCGCGACGGCCGGGCGCGGGAGAAAGGCGAGCCGCCGCAGTACGCCGCGCACGACCTTGGGAGGGGCGAGATCGAACACCCGGTGGGGGGCCAGGTCGCCGGCGTCCCGCTTGGACTCGGTGATCTCGCCGAGTAATTCGTGCAGGAGGAACGGTATGCCGCCGGTCGCCTGGAGGCAGGCGTCCACCAGCCGGGGATCGGTCTCCTCGCCCAGCCGCTCGCCGATGCAGGCCCGGCTCCCGGCCTCGCTGAGCGGGGCCAGGCGGATCAGCCGGGCCGCCGGGTGGGAGACGATGGCGCCCATGTTCCTGGCCTGGTGGCCCCACTCCGCCGGATCGGTGGTGAGGGCCAGCAGGATGGGCCGGTCCTCGATGCGCGCGGTGAGGTAGTGCAGGAAGCGCAGTGACGCCTCGTCGGCCCACCAGATGTCGTCGAGCAGCAGGGCGAGGGGCGCGCGCTCCGCGATGTGGGCGCACAACCAGTACAGGCCGATGAGGGTGGCGTGCTGCTCGTCTCCGGCGGCGGCCGGTGCGCTCGCCGAGCCGTGATCCAGGAGCGGGGCGACGAGTTCGGCGGGCCCGCGCAGGACGCGGCGCCGTTCCTCGGGCGCCGCGGAGGCGAGCCAGTCCTCGAAGAGCTGGCGTACCACTCCGAAGGAGAATTCACTCTCCAATTCATTGCCGCGGGCCTGGAGGATCTGGAATCCGTTCTCGGCGGCGATATCGCGAAAGGCGGAGAGAAGAGCGGTCTTGCCGTGCCCGGCCGCTCCTTCGACGATGAGAAGCTCGCCTTTCTTCTCCACACATCTCATCGCCGCCGATCCCATGATGCTGAGTTCGTGATCGCGCTCGACAAGCGCAATACTTTCCACGGCCATACGCAAAACCCCCGATGGTCGATATTTTCGGTCAAGTTGGTCAGACTTGACCGACGGGTATCAAGGCACGACGGGCCTTGGCCCACCCGGGACCTTACGGCTCTCTTCAGCAAACTTCTAGCTTCCCGCCAGTAAGTAGCCCCGGTAACTACTGCAAAGCTGACATAACGGGATCACTTCAGGTCGTCGAGCGAGAACGTCACCAGCACTTCAGTTGAACTTTGGAACTCTTTCCGACGGCCGGACGACCACACACGGTCGAGGTCTCTCCCCGCCCGCCGAACACGACGCGACCCCCGGGGGGCCGGAACCTCCCCCAGAACTTCCGCGGAAAACCCCAGGGATCACCCGCGACAGCGCCCCGGCCGACCGGAATCGGCCATCATGACGCCGAACTGATTGATCGCAACGATAGGAAGCACGGGATGAGATTCGGGATTCTGGGCCCGCTGGACATGAGAGCGACCCATCTCGGGTCCGCGATGGCGCCCCCGGGGCCGCCCAAGGTCCGAACGGTGCTGGGTACCCTGCTGATCCGCGCGAATCACGTCGTCTCGGCGACCACCCTCGTCGACGAGTTGTGGAATGAGCGGCCACCGCGCACCGCGATCGCCACCCTGCACGTGTACATATCGCAGTTGCGAAAGAGCTTCGACCAGATGGAGACCGGGCTCGGGCGCCGCATACTGCTGACCAAGCGGCCCGGGTACCTGCTGCGCGTCGCCCGGGGGGAACTGGACCTCGCCGACTTCGAACACCTGCACGCCAGGGGCGGTGCGGCGCTGGAGGCGGGTGATGTCCAGGCGGCGGCCGACTACCAGCACCAGGCACTCGCCCTCTGGCGCGGTCCGCTGCTGTGCGACACACCGCAGGGTTTGCTGCTGCGGAGCTCGGCGGCCCGGCTGGCCGAGCTGCGCATGTCCGCGCTGGAAAGGCGCATCAGCGCCGACCAGCGGCTGGGGCGGCATCAGGATCTCATCGGGGAACTTCAGGAACTGACCCTGCAATATCCGATGTGGGAGGAGATTCACGGACATCTGATGCTGGCGCTGTACCGAACCGGACGGCGGGCGGAGGCGCTTCGCGCCTACGAGCGGGTGAGGCGCAGTCTCGGCAGAGAGCTCGACATCGCTCCGGGCCAGCGACTCCAGAATGTGCACCGCCGGATACGCGCCGGCCTGGACTGCTCGCCGGAGCCGACCACCTCGCGGCGGGCGCCGACGGCGGTGGGCGCCCGATGACACCTCATGACACCGCGCCGACCCGCCCTCGGCGACCGCGGCCGGAGCCGTCGCGGCTCACGGTGGGCGCCGGTGTAAGCGGGGCACTCCTCTTCCGAAAGTGACGCCGGCGCGCCGAGGGAAAGGCGATGGCCGGCCGCACTCCCGCGTTCAGGGGTGAGAAGTGGGGTCGGCCGGGAAGCGGCCCCGCGACGTCACGGGCGGGGCCCGAGGTGATTCCGCCCCCGCGGATGGGGGAACTCCTCGACAGGGGCGGGGATTGCGGCGGCGTCCGGGGGAGCGCATTCCCCGACTCGACGCTCGACGGAGGCGACCACGCTTTCCCGCGTGAACCGGGCGAACTCGCGCGGGATGCCGGGAATCGGGCCGAACGCGTCGACCAACCACGTGGCAGTGACCGTCTTTTGACGGTGACGAGCCTTTCGAAGTGACTATCGAGTGAGGTGACCATGAGTTCCGAGCCCCACCCTTCCGAAGAGCGCTATGACAATCCACGCCGCTGGTGGGCGCTGGGCGCACTGGTGGCGTCCGCTCTGGTCCTCAGCTTCGACATCACCATTCTCAACGTCGCCCTGCCGACCCTGGCCGCCGACCTGGAGGCCAGCACCACCCAACAGCAGTGGATCGTCGACTCGTTCCTCGTGGTCTTCGCGGCCACCATGCTGCCCGCCGGACTGCTGGGCGACCGGTTCGGGCGGCGCCGGATGCTCGTCGTCGGGCTCACGGCGCTGCTGGCCGGATCGGCCGTGGGCGCGACGGTCGACAGCGCGGAACCGCTGATAGCGGCGCGGGCCGCCATGGGACTGGGGGCCGCGCTGGTCGCCCCGCTCGCGCTGTCCGTCGTTCCCACCCTGTTCGGCCCGGCCGAGCGGGCCAAGGCGGTCGCCGCCCTCGGCGCGGCGCTGGCCGCCGGCATGCCGCTGGGGCCGCTCGTCGGCGGCTGGCTCCTGGACCACTACTGGTGGGGCTCGATCTTCCTCGTCAACGTGCCGATGGCCGCCGCCGGCATCGTCGCGTGCCTGCTGCTCGTGCCGGAGTCGAGGGACCCGGCCGCGCCCCGGGTCGACGTGCTCAGCGCCGTGCTGAGCGTGACCGGCCTGGCCGCGCTGGTCTTCGGGGTCATCGAGGGCCCCAGCCGCGGGTGGGACGACGTGCTGGTGGTGGTCGCGCTGGCCGGTTCCGTGCCGCTGCTCTGCGCGCTGGTGATCCGCGAGCGCGGCCGGGCGCACCCGATGCTCGACGTCGGCCTGCTGCGCAACCGCGGCTTCGCCTGGAACACCGTGACGGTGGCCCTGGTGACCATGATCATGACCGGCCTCCTGTTCGTCGTCCCCCAGTACCTCCAAGCCGTGCGGGGCGAGGACGCGATGACCACCGGGCTTCAGCTGATGCCGATGATGGGCGGACTGCTGGTGGGCGCCCGCGCCTGCGTGCCGTTGCAGCGGTCGCTCGGCGCCCGCCCGCTGATCGTGGCCGGGCTGGTCGTGCTGGCGTTCGCCGGCTTCCTCGGCAGCACCACGGAGGCCGGCTCGGGCTACGGCCTGACCGCGACCTGGCTGACGCTCACCGGCCTCGGCGCCGGGCTCTCCCTGGTGCCCGCCATGGACGCGGCCCTGGAGCACCTGCCGTCGGACCGGGCGGGCGTCGGCTCGGGCCTGCTGATGACCACCCGCCAGGTGGGCAGCGCGATCGGCGTGGCGCTGCTGGGCAGCCTGCTCACGCAGATGTACCGGGAACGGCTGGACGTCGAGGGGCTTCCCGGGGCCGCCGCCGACGTGGTCGACGAGTCGGTGGTCGCGGCCCACCTGGTCGCCGACGAGGTGGGCGGCTCGGCGGGCGCCAGGCTGGTGGACTCGGCCGACCTGGCGTTCATGGACGGGATGAGTCTCTCCCTCCTGGTGAGCGCCGGGGCGGCGCTGGCGACGGCGCTGCTGGCGGCGTGGCTCCTGCCCTCCCGCCCGCCGGAGCGGCGGGAGAGCGCGGCCGAGCCCGAGCGCCGGGAGTGACCGGGGCCCGCGGCGAGGTCAGGCGGGCGGGGGGCTGGCCTGGGCGCCGCCTCCGACGGTGAGCCCGGCCGCCTCCTCGAAGGCGCCGACACTCGCGCGGATCGCGTCGGCCACGGCCGTCCACTGCTCGGTGAGGTAGAAGTGGCCGCCGGGGAAGACCCGCAGGTCGAAGGCGCCGGTGGTGTGGCGCCGCCAGGGTCGCATCTGTTCCAGCGGCGCGCGCCCGTCGTCGACGCCCACCAGGGCGGTGACCGGGCAGGCGAGTTCGGGGCCGGGCCGGTGCCGGTAGCTCTCGACGGCACGGTAGTCGGCGCGCAGCGCCGGAAGGATCATCCGCAGCACCTCCTCGTCGTCGAGCAGGCTGCTCGCGGTGCCGCTGAGTTCGCGCAGCGCGTCGATCAGTTCGCCGTCCCCGCGCCGGTGGACGTCGTCGGGGATGTGCACGGACGGCGCGCGCCGGCCGGAGGCGATCAGGCCGAGCGGCCGGGGGCCGCTCTCCCGTTCCAGCCGGCGGGCGACCTCGTAGGCGATCACGGCGCCCATGCTGTGGCCGAACAGCACCAGCGGCTTGTCGTTCAGACGCCGCACCTCCTCGACGGCACGGGACGCCAGCGCCTCGATGGTGGTCAACGGGGCCTCGCGGCGGCGGTCCTGACGGCCCGGGTACTGCACGGCCCGCACCTCGGCGACGCCGCCCTCACCGCCGAGGCGGCCGGCCAGCGGGTAGTAGAACGAGGCCGCGCCGCCGGCGTGCGGGAAGCACACCAGGCGCACCCGGCCGCCGTCGAACTCCTTGCCGAACCCGCGTATCCACTGGGCGCTCGTGTCCTGGGCGAAGGTCATGGGCTCTGCTCGCTCCTTCGGCGGCCCCGGGCGGCGCGGTGCGCCCGGGGCCGGTACTGAGTGGGTCAGCCGGCGACGACGGTGCCGGGGAGTCCTGCCAGCGGCGTGCGCAGCCAGTACCCCTTGCGCTGGAAGGGGTAGGTCGGCAGCTCCACGGGGCCGGCCGGCACGCCCGCGAACACCTGCCGCCAGGCGACGGGGACGCCGCTGGTGTGCAGCCGGGCGAGCCCGGTCAGCAGGCCCAGTTCCGGGCGCGTTCCCTTGGCGGCGAGGGCCACGACATCGTCGGCGGGGCCGGGGCGTCCGCCCAGCAGGAGGGGGAGACCCGCGTTCGCGGCGACGGGCCGGGCGGCCTCGCCCGGGGCGGCCCACGCCTCCGCCCAGAAGGCGGCCGAGCGCAGCTCCTCGTCGCCGACCACCTCCCCGGTGACCGGGGAGGTCACCGGCACGGCCGCCGGCCGCCACGCGACGGTGACCGCGTCGCCCGGCGCGCCCCCGGTGCGGGCCAGGGCCAGCACCAGCGCCGCCGCGTCCGCCGTCTCCAGCGCCTCGGCGGCCAGCGCCGCCGCCACCGCGCCCGAGCCCCGGCCGCCGACCGAGGCGGCGGGCACGCCCCACTCCCGCACCAGGCGGAACAGGGCGTACTCGACGGCGAACGACGCGGCCGCGGCGAGCTCCGAGCCGTGCTCCGGCGCGGGCTCTCCCGCGTCGCCGAGCAGCAGGTCGAGCACCGAACGCGTCAGGTGCGGGTCCAGGTGCGCGGACACCGCTTCCAGCGCGTCCGCGAACGGGCGGTGCGCGGCGTACAGGGCGGCCACGTCGGCCGGTTCCGGCCGGGAGCCGGTGAACAGGAAGGCCACCGGCCGCTCCCCGGTCGGGGCCCGCCCCGCGCACACCGACGGGTGGTCGGCGCCGTCGGCGATCGCGCCCAGTCCCCGGACCAGCGTCTCGCGGTCCTCGGCGAGGACGACGGCCCGGTGGGAGAACGCCGTCCGGCCCACCGCCTGGGTCCAGGCCACATCCGCCAGCGCCGCCTCGGGCCTGGCCTCCAGACAGGCGCGCAACCGCGCCGCCTGGAGGCGCAGCGCGACCTCGTCCTGCGCGGACAGCGCCACCGGCAGCGGCCGGTCGCCCGCCTGCGGCGCCGCGGCGGGTGCCGTGTCCTCCTCCGGCTGCTCCAGGATGACGTGCACCTTGGTGCCGCTGGCGCCGAAGGACGACACGCCCGCCCGGCGCGGCCGGCCGGTGGCCGGCCACGGCATGGTCTCGGTCAGCAGCCGCACGCCGCTCTGCGGCCACTCGACCCGGCTGGACGGCTCGTCCGAGTGGAGCAGCCGCGGCAGCACGCCGTTCCGCATCGACAGGATCGTCTTGATGACGCCGATCACCCCAGAAGCGGCCTGCGGATGGGCGATATTGGACTTCACCGTGCCCAGCCACAGCGGCCGGGCCGCGTCCCGGTCCTTGCCGTAGACCGCCATCAGGGCCTGTGCCTCGATCGCGTCGCCCAGCTCGGTGCCGGTGCCGTGGCCCTCGACGACGTCGATGTCGTCCGGCCTCAGCCCGGCGTTGGCCAGGGCCTGCCGCAGGACGCGCTGCTGGGAGGGGCCGTTGGGGGCGCCGAGTCCGTTGCTGGCCCCGTTGTGGTTGATCGCCGTGCCGCGGATCACGGCCAGCACCCGGCGGCCGTGTCGCCGCGCGGTGGAGAGCCGCTCCACCAGGAGCACGCCCGCGCCCTCGCCCCAGCCGGTGCCGTCGGCGCCCTCGGCGTAGGACTTGCAGCGGCCGTCGGCGGCGGCGCCGACGCCCATCCCCGGGGAGACCGCGGGGTTGGCCAGCACGGAGGCGCCGCCGACCAGCGCCATCGCGCAGTCGCCCTGCCGCACCGCCTGGCAGGCGAGGTGCAGCGCGACCGAGGAGGACGAGCAGCCGGTGTCGAGGGTCAGCACGGGCCCTTCGAGCCCGAGGGTGTAGGCCATGCGGCCGGCGGCGAGCGCCGGTGAGACGCCGCCGTTGAGGTGCGGGCGGCTCTCCTGCGGCACCTCCTGGAGACCGGTCCAGTAGCCCTGGGAGAAGGAGCCGACGAAGACGCCCACGGACTCGCCGCGCAGCGAGCCGGGTGCGACCGAGGCGCGCTCGATCGCCTCCCAGGACATTTCGAGGAGCAGCCGGTGCTGCGGGTCCATCGCCAGCGCCTCGTGGTCGGGGATGCCGAAGAACGAGGCGTCGAACGAGGCGGCGTCGCGCAGGAACCCGCCCTGCTGGACGTAGGTCATGCCGGGGACGTCGACCCCGGCCTCGACCAGGGCGCCGACGTCCCAGCCCCGGTCGGTGGGCAGGCCGCCGACCGCGTCCCTCTCGTCGGCCACCAGCCGCCACAGCGCGTCGGGGTCGTCCACGCCGCCGGGCAGCCGGCAGGCCATGCCGACGATGACGATCGGGTCGTCCTCGGCGGGGGCGACGGGGGTGGTGGCGGCCCGCGCGGCGTCGGCGGCGCCTTCACCGCCGTCGAGCACCAGACCGCGCAGATGGCCGGCCAGCGCGTGGGGTGTCGGGTGGTCGAACACGAGGGTGGCGGGGAGCTTCAGCCCGGTGGACACCCCGAGCCGGTTGCGCAGCTCCACCGAGGTCAGCGAGTCGAACCCCAGCTCGCGGAACGGCCGTTGCGTGTCCACGGCGTCGGGTGACCCGTGGCCGAGGACGGCCGCGATCTGGCCGCTGACCAGGTCGAGGACGGCCCGGTCCCGCTCGGCGGCCGGCAGCCGGGACAGCCGGTCGGCCAGGGGGCCCGTGTCGCCGGTGGCCTCCCGCCCGGCGTCCGATTCCCGCGCCGCCGCGTCGAGGAGCCGGCGGACATCGGCCAGTTCCCGCAGGTAGGGGCGCGGCCTGCCGCCCAGGCTGGGGGCGCCGGCGGCCTTGCCGCCCCACTCGATGTGGGCGAGCGCGACCACCGTCTCGTCGCGGTCCAGCACCTTCTGGAACGCGGTGAGCGCCGTCTCCGGGTCCATCTCGGAGCCGCCCCGGCGCCGCAGGTGCTCCTCGGCGTCGCCGGAGGCGATGCCCCCGCCGGCCCAGTGCCCCCAGGCGATGGAGGTGGCGGGCAGTCCCCGGGCCCTGCGGGCGCGGGCGAGCGCGTCGAGGAACGCGTTGCCCGGCGCGTAGTTGCCCTGGCCGGCGACGCCGAAGCTGCCGGCGAAGGACGAGAACAGCACGAACGCCGACAGGTCCAGGTCGCGGGTGAGTTCGTCCAGGTGGGCGGCGCCGCGGACCTTCACCCGCTCCACCCCGTCCACCTGATCGACGGTGAGCGAGTCCAGCACCCCGTCGTCCAGCACGGCGGCGGTGTGCACCACGGTGCGCAGGGGGAGTTCGGCGGGGACCGCGGCCAGGACCGCGGCCAGGGCCTCCCGGTCGGCGATGTCGCACGCGGCGAAGGTGACGCGGGAGCCGAGCGCCGCCAGCTCGGCGGCCAGCTCGGTGGCGCCGGGCGCCGCGGCGCCGCGGCTGCTGAGCAGCAGCAGGTGGGGGGCGCCGTTGCGGGCCAGCCAGCGGGCGGTGTGGGCGCCGAGCGCGCCGGTGCCGCCGGTGACCAGCGCGGTGCCCTCCGGACGCCACTCCCGCGGCGGGCGTCCGTCGCCCCAGCCGGTGCGGACGAGCCGGTGGCCGTAGACGCCGGTGCGCCGGACGGCGGCCTGGTCCTCGTCGTCGAGCCCGGCCAGCACGGCGGCCAGCCGGCCGCGGGCCCGGTCCTCGGGGGCGGCCGGCAGGTCCACGAGGCCGCCCCAGCGGCCCGGGATCTCCTCGGCGGCCACCCGGCCGAGCCCCCAGGTCTGCGCCTGGACGGGGCTGGTCAGCGGGTCGGAGACGCCCGTCGAGACGGCCCCGCGCGTGGCACACCACAGGGGTGCCTCGATCGGGACGTCGCCGAGTGCCTGAAGGAGCGCCAGCGTCGCGGCGAACCCGCGTGCGGTGGCCGGGTGGTCGGGGTGCGGCTCCTCGTCCAGGGCGAGGAGCGACAGCACGCCCGACAGGTCGGGGGAAGCGGCGCCCTCGGCGGCCAGGGCGGCGGCGAGGTGATGCCGGTCCGCCGTGGCGTCGAGCGCGAACCGGACCACCCGCGCGCCGTGCTCGCGCAGCGCCTCCTCGGCGGCGGCGTGCCAGGGCTCGTCCACCCGGTCGGCGGAGACGGCGAGGAGCCAGGTGCCGGTCAGGGCGGGCGTGCCGGGCTCGGCCACCGGGCGCCAGACCGTCTGGTAGCGCCAGGAGTCGATGGCGGACTCCTCGTCGGCGCGGCGCCGCCAGGCCGCCAGGGACGGCACCACGCCGCGCAGCCGCTCCGCGTCCAGGCCCAGGGTGTCGGCCAGCGACTCCAGGTCCTCCCGCTCGACGGCCTCCCAGAAGCGGTCCTTCGTCGCGTCGGACTCGCCGGCGCGGGCGTCGGCGGGCGGGGTGTCCAGCCAGTAACGGGTGCGCTGGAAGGGGTAGGTGGGCAGGTCGCCCGGCAGGTCGCCGACCGCGGGATCGCCGAGCAGCGGGGCCCAGTCGACGCCGACACCGCCGACGAACGCCTCGGCGAGCGAGGTGACGAACCGCGCGGGGCCGCCCTCGTCGCGCCGGAGCGAGCCGACCGCGAGCTCGGCGCCCGACTCCTCCACGCCGACCGCGAGCACCGGGTGCGCGCTGCACTCGACGAAGGCGTCGAACCCCTCCCCGATCAAGCCGCTGACGACCGGGGCGAACTCCACCGTCTGCCGGAGGTTGCGCACCCAGTAGGCGGCGCCCAGGGCCGAGGTGTCGATCAGCCGTCCCTCGACGGTGGAGTAGAAGGGGACCCGGGAGGCGCGAGGGGCCACCGGGGCGAGGATCGTGCCGAGTTCCTCGCGGATGGAGTCCACGTGCGGGGAGTGGGAGGCGTAGTCCACCGCGATCCGCCGCACACGGACCTGCTCGGCCTCCAGCGCGGCCAGCAGCGCGTCCAGCGCGGCCGGTTCCCCGGAGACCACCGTGGACGACGGCCCGTTGACCGCCGCCACCGCCAGCACGTCCCCGTGGCCGTCCGCGTCCAGCCGGGCGCGGACCTCGGCCACGGGGAGCGCGACGGAGGCCATGCCGCCGCGCCCGGCCAGGCGCTCGGCGATCAGCCTGCTGCGCAGCGCGACCACCCGCGCACCGTCCTCCAGGGACAGCGCGCCCGCGACGACGGCGGCGGCGATCTCGCCCTGGGAGTGCCCCACCACCGCGGCCGGGGCCACGCCGAAGGACTCCCACAGCCGCGCCAGCGACACCATCACCGCCCAGGACGCCGGCTGCACCACATCCACGCGGGACAGGTCCCCCGCCAGCCGCTCCTTGAGGTCCCAGTCCACGAAGGGCGCCAGCGCGTCGGCGCACTCCCGCAGCGCCGTGTCGAACACGGGGAACGCCCCGGCCAGTTCCAGCGCCATGCCGGACCACTGGGCGCCCTGTCCCGGGAAGACGAATACCGGGCGGGAGGAGGCGGCTCCGTCGCCGGCCACGACCCGCGGAGCGGGTTCGCCGGCGGCCAGCGAGCGCAGGCCCGCCAGGAGTTCGCTCCTCGTGCCGCCGATCACCACCGCGCGGTTGTCCAGCAGCGTGCGGTGGGCGCTCAGCGCGGCGGCGACCTCGCGGACGCCGAGGCCCGGGCTGTTCTCGACGCGCGCCCTGACCTGCTCGGCGACCCGGCCGAGGCCCGCGGTCCCGCGCGCGGAGACGATCCACGGCACGATGCCGGCGCTGGTCGCCGGCGCGGTCGCGGGCCGCTGTGCCAGGGGCTCGCCCTGCTCCACGATCACATGCGCGTTGGTTCCGCTGACGCCGAACGAGGACACCGCGGCCCGCCGCGGCTCACCGGTCTCGGGCCAGGGCTCCGACTCGGTCAGCAGCGAGACCGCGCCCGACTCCCAGTCGACGTGCGGCGTCGGCCGGTCCACGTGCAGGGTCCTGGGAAGGAGACCGTGCCGCAGCGCCATCACCATCTTGATGACGCCGGCCACGCCCGAGGCCGCCTGGGCGTGCCCGAGGTTGGACTTGATGGAGCCGAGGCGCAGCGGTCGGCCCGTGGCGGCGCGCCGCCCGTAGGTGTTCAGCAGCGCCTGGGCCTCGATGGGGTCGCCGAGCGTCGTCCCGGTGCCGTGCGCCTCGACCGCGTCGACCTGGTCGGCCGTCAGCCTGGCGTTCTCCAGCGCCTGCCGGATGACGCGCTGCTGGGAGGGTCCGTTGGGCGCGGTCAGCCCGTTGGAGGCGCCGTCCTGGTTCACGGCCGAGCCGCGCACCACGGCCAGCACCTGGTGGCCGTTGCGCCGCGCGTCCGACAGCCGTTCCACCAGCAGGACCCCGACGCCCTCGGACCAGCCGGTGCCGTCCGCCGCCGCGGCGAACGCCTTGCACCGCCCGTCGGGGGAGAGTCCCCGCTGGCGGCTGAACTCCTGGAAGACCCCGGGGCTGGACATGATCGTGACGCCGCCGGCCAGCGCCATCGTGCACTCGCCCTGGCGCAGCGCCTGCACGGCCTGGTGGAGCGCCACGAGCGACGACGAGCAGGCGGTGTCGACGGTGACCGCCGGGCCCTCAAGGCCGAGGGTGTAGGCGACGCGGCCGGAGATCACGCTGCTCGCCACGCCGGTCAGGGTGTAGCCCTGGGCCTCCTCCGGGATCTCGGCCAGCCCGGTGCCGTAGCCGGCCGCGCCGGCGCCGATGAAGACGCCGGTCCTGCTGCCCTTGAGCGTGGCCGCGTCGATGCCCGCCCGTTCGACCGCCTCCCACGCCGCCTCCAGCAGCACGCGCTGCTGCGGCTCCATCGCCAGGGCCTCGCGGGGCGAGATGCGGAAGAACTCGGCGTCGAACTCGACCGCGCCGTGGACGAACCCGCCCTCCTGGACGTAACTGGTGCCGGAACTCTCCGGATCGGAGTCGAACAGCGCGTCCAGATCCCAACCGCGGTCGCCGGGAAACGCGGAGATGGCGTCCACCTCGTCCACGACCAGCCGCCACAGGTCCTCGGGGGACCGCACCCCGCCGGGGTAGCGACAGGCCATCCCGATGATGGCGACGGGGTCGCTGAGGGCGGCGGAGAGCTCGTCGTTCTGCTGCCGCAGGCTCTCCACTTCCATCAGCGACGCCCGCAGGGCCTCGACGAGTTGCTCGGGCGATGTGGTCATTGCTTACTCCGCTCTCGGAACCGCTTCGGGGTCTCGTTCGTGTGGAGCGCCGTGCGCCGTGTCCTTGGGGGCTCCCGGTGAGGCCGAACCCGGTGTCGTCGTCGAACCTGTCGTGCGGCGCGGCGGAGAGGCGCCGGACAAGGCTCGCGGGGCGGACGCCGAACGCCGCTCCGGGACGCGAGAGAGCGGACCGCGCGGCGGTGGCGGTGCCTCGGGACAGGGGCCTCGGGAAGGGGGCCTCGCTCCATCGTTCTCCGTGATTCTCTGCCGGGACGGCGGCCTTCTCCTCGGGGAACGCCCCCGGCCGCCACCCCAGCCCTCCGGCCCGGGTCCGCGCGGCCGGGCGCGCCCGGTCCCGGGGGTGTCAGCCCGCGGCGGGGGCCACGTCGCTCATGCCCCAGTAGGCGTTCATCTCCTCGATCAGACCGTCCTCGCCGATCCTGAACGTGCAGATGACGTCCACGTCGAGGCGACCGCCCGCGGGGTCCAGGGGGTTGTTGATGGTGGCCTTGAGCGGAATGGCCACGCTCGCACCGTCCTGGGCCCCGGAGGGCTTCCCGGGGACGTCCTTGGTGCCGAACTCGTTGATCACCCTGCGGAAGTAGGCGTGCAGCTCCTCCTGGCCGCTGACCGTCGGGGAGCCGACGGGGTCGGCCACCTTGGCGGTAGGGGAGAACATCTTGACCACCGCGTCAACGTCGCCCGCGTTGACCCGCTCGAAGTAGTCGAGCACCACTGCCTTGCGCTGAGCGTCATCGGGCATGTTTCCTCCTGGCCTTCCTGATGGATGAGGGTGTCCGTGCGGGCGCGCCCGCGCGGCCACCCGCCCTGGGGGTCCTGGGTGGCCACGCCAGCGATTCTCGGGGGTGGCGGCGGCCGGAAAGCCGGGGTTCCGCCCCAGCCGGGCCCTGGGTTCGCGACGGGCCCGTGCCGGGGCGGGCGGCGACTAGCCCTTGTTCAGCGCCCTGCTGACGAGGTCCGCCGCGTCCATCGTCGCCAGGGAGGCCGCGCTCCCCCGCTCCTCGTCGCGTTCCCCGGCCTCGTCCCCGAGGCCGACCAGCCGGCTCAGGATGCCCAGCACGCCCGCGTCGCGGAAGGCGGACACCGGGGTCTGGGCCAGGGCGCTCCGGAGCCGCTCCTCGAACGGGTCGGTGTCGTTCCGCCCCTCGTCCTCCTCGGGGACCATCGCGCCGAGCAGGAACTCCGCCAGGTCGGCGGGCTTGGGGTAGTCGAACACCGTGGTGGCCGCCAGGCGCACCCCCGTGGCCGCGGTGAGCCGGTTCCGCAGCTCGACGGCGGTCAGGGAGTCGAAGCCCGAGTCGCGGAACGGCTGGTCCGCGCCCACCTGCGCCAGGTCGGTGTGGCCCAGCACCAGCGCGGCCTGCTCCCTGACCAGCCTGGTCAGGATCGTCATCCGCTCCTGGGCGGACGCGCCCGCCAGCCGGTCGCGCAGCTTCGCCGCGTCGGCCGCGGTGGTCGCCTCGCCCGCCGTCCTGCGCGCCGGGCCCCTGACCAGGTTGCGCAGCATGTGCGGCACCCCGTTCGAGGCCGCGAGGGCGCGCACCGCGCCGAAGTCCAGCTGCACGGGCGCCACCACCGGCTCGTCGCTCGCCAGCGCCGCGTCGAAGAGCTCCAGCGCCGCGTCGGACGCCATCGGCCGCAGCCCGGCGCGGGCCACCCGGGCCCGGTCGCTCTCGCCGAGGTCGGCGGTCATCCCGCTGGCCGCCTCCCACAGTCCCCAGGCCATCGACACCGCGGGCAGGCCCCGTTCGCGGCGTCGCGTCGCGATGGCGTCCAGCATGACGTTGGCCGCCGCGTAGTTGGCCTGCCCCGCGCCGCCCAGCAGGCCGGACACCGACGAGTAGAGAACGAAGTGCGACAGGTCGAGGCCCGCGGTCGACTCGTCGAGGTACGCGGCGGAGTCCACCTTCGACCGGATGACCCGCTCGATCTGCTCGTCCGTCAGGGAGCCGATCACCCCGTCGTCCACCACGCCCGCCGTGTGCACCACCGCGCTCAGCGGCCGGTCGGACGGCACGGCCGCCAGCATCGCGGCGACCTCGTCCCGGTCGGACACGTCGCAGGCCACGATGGTGGGCTCGGCGCCCAGCGCGGTCAGGTCGGCCACCAGCCGCTCGGCGCCCTCGGCCTTCATGCCCCGGCGGCTGACGATCAGCGGATGGCGGATCCCGTGCCTGGTCACCAGGTGGTGGGCCACCAGGCGGCCGAGCGTTCCGGTGCCGCCCGTGATCAGCACCGTGCCCGAGGGGTCCCAGCCGCGCGGGATGCGCAGCACCACCTTGCCGACGTGCTTGGCCTGGCTCACGAAGCGGAAGGCGTCGCGCGCCTGGCGCACGTCCCACGCCCTGACGGGCAGCCGGTTCAACGCGCCGCTCTCCAGGAGGTCGACCGTCTTCAGCAGCCACTGCCCCATCTGGTCGAGGGGGGAGTCCATCAGGTCGAACGCCCGGTAGGTGACGCCCGGGTGGGCGGCGGTGACCGCGCCCGCCTCGCGGATGTCGGTCTTGCCCATTTCGAGGAAGCGCCCGCCGCGTGGCATCAGGTCCAGGGAGGCGTCCACGAACTCCCTGGCCAGGGAGTTGAGGACCACGTCGACGCCGCGCCCGCCGGTGGCCGCGAGGAACGCGTCCCGGAACTCCAGCGAACGCGAGGACGCGATGTGCGCGTCGTCCAGGCCGAGCCCCCGCAGCACCTCCCACTTGCCGGGGCTGGCCGTGGCGAAGACCTCGGCGCCGAGGTGGCGGGCCAGTTGCACGGCCGCCATGCCGACGCCGCCGGCCCCGGCGTGCACCAGCACGGTCTCCCCCGGCCGCACGTCCGCCAGTTCGACCAGCCCCAGCCAGGCGGTGAGGAACACCACCGGCACGGAGGCGGCCTCCTCGAACGACCAGCCCTTGGGAACGGGGACGACGACCCGGTGATCCGTCGTGGCGACGGTGCTGCCCGCCTCGGGGACGATGCCGAACACGCGGTCGCCGGGGGCCAGGTCCTTGACGTCGGGGCCGACCTCCAGGACCACGCCGGCGGCCTCGCCGCCGAGCGCGGTGACGTTGTGGGCGGGCACCATGCCGAGGGCGGTCAGCACGTCGCGGAAGTTGAGACCCGCGGCGCGTATGGAGAGGCGGACCTCCCCCGGCGCGAGCGGGCGCCCGGCCGACTCGGGCAGCGGGACCAGCTCCAGGTCGTCCATCGACCCGGAGGCGCCGCGCACGGCCAGCCCCCAGGGGCCGGTGGCCGGCGGTTCGAGGACGCCGGTGGTGGAGACCCGGGCGAGGCGGGGTGCGAGGACCTCGTCCCCGCGGAGCCTCAGCTGGGTCTCACCGGTGGCCAGAGCCGCGGCGATCCGCTCGGCGGCCGGTGCCTCCTCGTCCGAGTCGACCAGCAGGAACCGGCCGGGGTTCTCGCTCTGCGCCGAGCGGATCAGCCCCCACACCGACGCGTGCGACGGCACGTCCTCGCGGGTGACGAAGGCCAGGCGGGCGCCGTCCAGGCGCTCGTCGGCCAGCCATGCCTTCACGACGCCGAGCGCCTGGTCGATGGCGCCGCGCACATCCACGTCGGGGGAGACCGGGCAGATCGCGAGTTCCGGGATCTCGCCGTCGGCGAGGGCGGCGAGACCGGCGGCGGTCAGCACGGTCGCGGTCCTGGACGCCGGCTCGCTCTCCCGCTCCGAGACGGGCACCCAGTCGACCTTGAACAGCGCGTAGGAGTCGTTCGACGCCTGCCGCGGCCCGTCCGCCGCCATGGGGCGCAGCACCAGGGAGTCGATCGTGGCGACGAGCCGGCCCGCGCCGTCGGCGACGGTCAGGGCCATGGTGTCGACCCCGCCGCTCAGCGGCTCCATGCGGACCCGGAGCGCGGTGGCGCCCGAGGCGTGCAGTTCGACGCCGTTGAAGGAGAACGGGAGCCAGGCCCGTTCGTCGGCGGCGGTGGGGTCGCTCACGCGCAGGGCGACCGGGTGGATCGCCGCGTCGAGGAGCGCGGGGTGCAGGCCGAAGCCAGACGTGGCGGTGCCCTCCGGCAGGGCGACCTCGGCGAAGATCTCCTCGCCGCGTCGCCAGGCGGCGCGGAGCCCCTGGAAGAGCGGGCCGTACACGGTGCCGAACTCCGCGAGCCTGGGGTAGAAGTCCCCGAGCTCGGCCTCCTCGGCGCCCTCGGGGGGCCATGTCGTCAGCACGTCGGCCGCGGAGGACCCGCCACCGGGTGCCAGGCTGCCGGTCGCGTGGCAGGTCCAGGTCTCCTCCCCCGGGACGTCGGAGGCGGTGTCCTCGCGGCTGTAGACGGAGAAGGCGCGGAATCCGGTCTCGTCGGCCTCGCCCACGACGACCTGGTCGCGGGCGGCGCCGCGTTCGGGGATGACCAGCGGCGTCTGGAGGGCGAGTTCCTCGATCCTGGCGCAGTTCACCTCGTCGCCCGCCCGGATCGCCATGTCGACGAACGCCGTGCCCGGGAGGAGCACCGCGCCGCCCACCTGGTGTTCGGTGAGCCAGGGCTGTACCGAGGGGGCGAGGCGTCCGGTCAGCACCACGCCCCGGCCGTCCGCCACCGTGACGGCGGCGCCGAGGAGTTCGTGCCCGGCGGCGCGCAGTCCTGCCTCGCCCATGGCCCCGGCGCCCCCGGAGGTGCGCCGCAGCCAGTAGCGGTCGCGCTGGAAGGGATACGTCGGGAGATCGACCCGCCGACCCCCCGCACACACCGCCGACCAGTCAACCCCCACAC
>NZ_LAVK01000579.1 GCF_001083795.1 Streptomyces sp. SBT349 | reverse complement strand
GAGGGAACGCGAGGGAACGCGGCGGGTCAGGCGATGCGGCTGATGTCCGACGGCCGTGTCCCGGAGGAGCCGTCACGGCGGCGTCTGCGGCTGAGCACCACGCGGCGCTCGGCGGCCGTCAGCCCGCCCCAGACGCCGTACGGCTCGGGCTGGAGCAGCGCGTGCTCGCGGCATTCGAGCAGCACCGGGCAGCGGGCACACACCGACTTGGCCGCCTGCTCCCGGGAGAGGCGGGCCGCCGTGGGCTCCTGGGAGGGGGCGAAGAACAGCCCCGCCTCATCCCGCCGGCAGGCGGCCTCCGAGTGCCAGGGCCCACCGAGGTCTTTCGAACTGCGTTGCGTGGGGACGGCTGGTGACCACTGGGACTCATGTGGCGGTGACGATTGCAGCACGGTCAACTCCTGACGACGGCTACGGGGGTCGCTCCTGGCTGGTGGACCCTCACCCGTCAGGGGGTGCCGCTGTTCGCCCTTCCCACCATGCGGCCATACGAGTGACGGTCCCCCCAGCCCTACCCGCTGTGCGCACGTCTATGCACGGAGCGACAGCGCCGTCAGACGTATCAGCCGTCGCTGAGGTTGCGCAGGCGCTTGCCCGCGACGCGCTTGGCGTCCACGCCGCCCCAGATGGCGACTCCCTGGACCACCACCACGGGGGCGGACGGCTCGGAGGACTCGGCCTCGGCCACCTCGAAGCCGCCCATCACGCCGCTGCCGGCGCTGCGCAGGCTCACGTTCTCCGGGACCTTGATCTCGATGCCGCCGCAGATCGCCGTCGCGTTGATGACGACGTGCCGGTACTCGAAGATCGCCTCGGTCAGGTCGAGTTCGACGCCGCCGCAGACGGCCACCGCGTTGACCTTGGGACCCACCCGCCAGCGGCCCTGCCGGTTCGCCCCGCTGAGGACCGCCACCACGTTCTTCGCGTTGGACATGCTGACGCCGTGCGCCATGCCGCCCCGCTTGGACGGGTCCGGAGAGGCCGCGGGCGGCGGCGGGTACTGCGGCTGCCCCGCGGGCAGGTCCCGGATCAACGGGTCCAGCTCGGCCAGCGTCTTCGCTTTGAACACCGCCTCGACCCGCTCGGCGTGCTCCTCCGGGTCGAGCCTGCCCTCGGCCAGGGCGTCGCGCAGGATGTCGGCTATCCGGTCACGGTCCGCGTCTGACGCGCGGACAGGCTGCTTGTCGAGCGGCACGACGGGCCGGTTGTCAGCGTTCACGCGACCAGCCTACAGACACGCGATACATCGCGACTAGCCCCCGTGTGCTAATTTGATAGCAGATTGCTAGCCATCGACGAACGGGGTTCCCATGAACGGCAGCACACCCGCCACACCCGCCTCACCTGACCCGCGGGACGCCCCCGACGTCCCCGACGCCCCGCAGATGCCGGCGCCCGGCGTCCGCGAGGCCCGGGCGCGCAGCGTTCCCGGCGGCCTCGCGCTGGTCCTCACCTTCCTCGGCTCGCTGCTCGGGCTGGCCGGCACGTTCACCGGCATCGCGCTGGCCGCCCGCGACTCGGCCGCGGTGGGCGTTCCGCTGCTGGTGGCGGGGTCGCTCATGTTCCTGGTGGCGGTCTTCATGATGACCGGACTCAACATGGTGGCCCCGGGCGAGGCGCGCGTGGTGCAGTTCTTCGGGCGTTACACCGGCACCATCCGCGACGACGGCCTGCGGTGGGTCAACCCGCTGACCACCCGCGTCAAGATCTCCACCCGCGTACGCAACCACGAGACGGCCGTGCTCAAGGTCAATGACGCCGACGGCAACCCGATCGAGCTCGCCGCCGTCATCGTCTGGCAGGTCGAGGACACCGCCCAGGCCAGCTTCGAGGTGGACGACTTCGTGGAGTTCGTCTCCACCCAGACCGAGTCGGCCGTCCGGCACATCGCCATCGAGTACCCCTATGACGCCCACGGCGAGGACCAGTTGTCGCTGCGCGCCGACGCCGAGGAGATCACCGAGAAGCTGGCCGTCGAGCTGACCGCGCGGGTCAGGGCGGCCGGCGTGCGCATCATCGAGTCGCGCTTCACCCACCTCGCCTACGCGCCCGAGATCGCCTCGGCCATGCTCCAGCGCCAGCAGGCGGGGGCGGTGGTCGCGGCCCGGCAGGCGATCGTGGAGGGCGCCTGCGGCATGGTGGAGGCCGCGCTCGAACGGCTGGAGCGGATGGAGGTGGTGGCGCTGGACGACGAGCGCAGGGCCGCCATGGTGTCCAACCTGCTGGTGGTGCTCTGCGGCGACCGTGCGGCGCAGCCGGTGGTCAACACGGGGTCGCTCTACCAGTGACGGAAGGACCGGCGCGGCGCGCGCGCAAGCAGGTGCTGCTGCGGCTCGACCCCGCTGTCCACGACGCGCTGGCGCGGTGGGCGGCGGACGAACTGCGCTCCACCAACGCGCAGATCGACTTCCTGCTCCGGCAGGCGCTCCGGGACGCCGGGCGCCTCCCGGGGAACGCCCGGCCGCACCCGAGGCGCGGAAGGCCCCCGAAGGAGGCCGGGGCGGCGCGGGAGAGCGCGGAGCCCGGGGGCCCGGCGGGGCAGGTGGAGGAGGGATGACGGGCCCCTGACCGTCCTCGGGCGGCCGGGCG
>NZ_LAVK01000578.1 GCF_001083795.1 Streptomyces sp. SBT349 | reverse complement strand
TTTTTTTTTTTTTCAAAGAAAAAGACGACATCCAAGTTCCCCCTTAGTCCCGGGGGCTGGGAGTTGTTTAAAAGAGACAGCCCGAGAACGGCGCCCCCCCACCCCCCGGCACCCGCCGGCGCCTGACCCGCCGGATCCGGCGATACCGCCGCATCACGGTCACCCACCTCGTCCGCGGCGCCTCCTACGGCCTCGGCACCACCGCCGTCAGCCTCATCACGCTCTGGATCCAGCGCCACCTCTGACCCCGCCGGACCCACCACCGCACCGCCACGGGCCGCCGTCCTCATCACCCCCGAGGGCGGCGGCCCGTCCCCGGAGCCCGCGAGCGTCGGTCGGCCGACCGGGTCAGCTGTGCAGCTCGCGCAGCACCCTGTGGAAGGCGGCCTTGCCCTCCAGGCCGATGCCGGGACTCTCGGTGAGGCCGACACGGCCTCCCACGACCTCGGCGTCGTCGGCGAAGCCGCCGGTGGGCTGGAACTCCCCCGGGTAGGACTCGTTGCCGCCGAGCTTGAGAGCCGCCGCGATGTGCAGGGAGAACTGGTGTCCGCCGTGCGGGACGCAGCGGCGCGAGGACCAGCCGTGCCGGCGCAGCATGTCCTGGATGCGCAGGTACTCCACCAGGCCGTAGCTCAGCGCGGGGTCGACCTGGATGATGTCGCGGTCCTGGCGCATCCCGCCGTAACGGATGAGATTGCGGGCGTCCTGGAGGGAGAAGAGGTTCTCGCCGGTGGCGATGCGGCCGGGGTAGTGCTCGGCGACCACGGCGTTCAGCCGGTAGTCCAGCGGGTCGCCGATCTCCTCGTACCAGAACAGCTGGTACGGCTCGATGGCCCGCCCGTATTCCAGGGCGGTGGCCAGGTCGAACCGGCCGTTGGCGTCGACGGCCAGCCGGGAGCCGTCCCCGCCGAGCACGTCGAGGACCGCCTCGACGCGTCGCAGGTCCTCGGGCAGGTCGGCGCCGCCGATCTTCATCTTCACCACGTCATAGCCCAGGTCGAGGAAGCCGCGCATCTCGTCCTTGAGGTCGCCGAGGGTCTTGCCCGGGGCGTAGTAGCCGCCCGCGGCGTAGACGAACACCGAGTCGTCGGGCCGCCCGTCGCCGTGGCGTTCCGACAGCCACCGGTACAGCGGCTTGTCCGCGATCTTGGAGGCGAGGTCGAACAGCGCCATGTCCACGACGCCGACGGCCACCGAGCGCTCCCCGTGCCCGCCGGGCTTCTCGTTGCGCATCATGACGGCCCACGCCCTGGCCGGGTCCAGCTCGCCCCGCTCGTCCAGGAGGCTGCCGGGCTCGGCGTCCATCAGGCGCGGCAGGACGCGCCTGCGCAGGATCTCTCCCGCGCTGTAGCGGCCGTTGGAGCTGAAGCCGTAGCCCACGACCGGCTTCCCGCCGCGGATGACGTCGCTGACGATCGCCACGATCGAGCAGTCCATGGTGCTGAAGTCGATCCAGGCGTTGCGGATGGACGAGCTGATGGGAACGGTGCCCTCGTGGACGGCGGTGATCCTCATCGTCGGCCCTCCCCGAGTCCGCTCCGGCCCGGACCGGCCTCGGGGGTCCCGTTCCCGTACAGCGTCACCTTCGTCTCCGTCCCGATCCGCGTCGTCCCGATCCCCGTCGTCCTCGTGCGCGGCCGGATACCCGCGCGGGTGCGTCGCCGCGGACGCTACTCCAGGCGCCACAGGCCGATCTCCCGGTCCTGGAACCCGGTGGTGGCCAGGGTGCGGCCATCCGGGCTGAAGGCGAACCGGGCGAACGTCTCCGGGGTGCTCACCTCCCCCAGCTGGGCGTGCGTGGCGGCGTCCCAGGTGCGCAGGCCGGAGTAGTCGGAGGTCAGGAGGCCGCTGCCGTCCGTGCTGTAGGCCAGGCCGGTCGCGTTGCCCCGGTGCTCGGGGAGCCGGGCACCGGTCTCCTCGCCGGTGGCCGGGTCGTAGAAACGGACCTCGGGGCCCGCGGCGAGCGCGAGCGCGCCGCCGTCGGGGCGGAACGCGAGAATCTCGGGGGTGCCCCGGAACCCGGCGGGCGGCTGGGGCAGTTGCTCGCCGCTCTCCACGTCCCACAGGCGCAGGCCGTCGAATCCGGACTCGTCGGTGCGGGCGAGCCTCGTGCCGTCGGGGCTGAACGCCAGCCGGTAGGCGCCGTCCACCACCAGGGGCATGCCGCGCCCGCGGTGGGTGGCGGTGTCGTAGAAGCGGATCTCGTCGTCCATGAAGCCGCCGGCGGCGAGCGTCCGGCCGTCGGGGGTGTAGGCGATGGTCTCGAACGCGCGGGTGGGGTCGTCGTGCACGGCGATCTCCTCGCCGCTGGGGCGCAGGGTGGCGGCGTCCCAGAACTGCACCCGCTCCTTGCTCGCGGTGGCCAGGGTGTGGCCGTCGGGGCTGAAGGCGAGACCCTCGAAGATCGCGAGCGAGGACAGCAGGGGCTCGGTGCGCTCCCGTTGGCCCGCCACATCCCAGAGGCGCAGCACGCCGTCGAAGCTCTCGATGGAGGCGAGCGTGGTGCCGTCCGGATTGAAGCGCAGGGCGGAGATCTCGCCGCCGTGGCCGGTGAGCGTGGCGAGCGGGGCGCGGCGGGCGAGTTCGGCG
>NZ_LAVK01000577.1 GCF_001083795.1 Streptomyces sp. SBT349 | reverse complement strand
GGCGGGGAGGGGTCAGGCGTCCTGCGCGCAGGCGTAGGCCAGCGGCCCCACCAGTTCCTCCACATCCGGCAGCCAGCGGTTGCGCGCGCTCGGGCCGCGCACCCACAGCACCCGGCCGCGCGTCCCCGTGACCGTCGGGGGCGCGGCCACGTAGTCGCCCTCGCCGCGGACGGTCAGGTCGAGACCGCCGGGCGCCCAGCCGAGGCGCCGCACCAGGCCCGGCATCTTCACGGCGCCGCCGGGCAGCACATAGAACTGCATCCGGCCGTACGGCGAGCCCGAGACGGGCCCCAGCACCGTGCCGAGCCGTTCCATCCGGGCCAGCGCCAGACACCCCGCCGTCTCCGGCACGTCGATCACGTCGAACGTCCTCCCGGTCGGCAGAAGGATCGCCGCGCGCGGCTCCTGCGACCACGCGCGCCGGGCCACCGTGGCGCTCCCCGTGGTGTGCGCCGTCCAATCCCGGCGCACGGGGTGCGCGCCGGGCGCATCGCACTCGAGGACGCCACATGAACACCAGAAAGCCTGTCCGGTTCCCTCGATCCATGTCCCGGGCAGCACCTCCCAGTTGCGGTCCTTGACGTAGTGGACGGCGTGATCGAGCAGGTTGCCGTCGTGTCGCCCACCGTTCGCCGGAAGGGCTGTTCCTGAGGTGACTCCGATGGTCTCTTCCACGCCGATGACAACTCGACTGCTCCGTACGGGTTACGGCCGGGGGCCGACCCGCCGCACCCGGTGCCACCCGCATGCGGGGCGCATCGGTGCATCAGCAGGGGCATACGGGATGGACCGGGCAGAGGCAGGGCAGTGATGTGGCCGGGATCTCCCCGGGCCGTCCTCACAGGGAGCCGCTTGATGACCGCGAGACCACTGATCGCCCGCCAGCCGAACGAGCGCCTGCTCTCCCTCATCCGCGAGGCAGGATGCTCGAACGCCGGTCTGGCGCGCCGCGTCAACATGTGTGCCGCCGAGCGCGGCTTCGACTTCCGGTACGACAAGACGTCCGTCGCCCGCTGGATCCGAGGCCAGCAGCCGCGCGGGCGCGCGCCGGATGTGATCGCCGAGGCGCTGGGGCGCAAGCTCGGCCGCCCGGTGACCGTCGACGAGATCGGCATGGGCACCGCGCGCCAGCTCACCTCGTCCGTCGGCCTGAACTTCGCCGCGGGCCTCGGCGAGTGCCTGGAGCAGGCCATGGAGCTGTGGCACTCCGACATCGCCAGGCGCGAGAACGGCGAGAGCCAGAACCCGTACGCCGCCGGCGGTTCGCATGTGGCGCCCGCGGCGCTCGTCGAGCCGAGCCGCGACTGGCTGATCACCCCGGCGGACGCCGAGGTGGCGCGCACCTCGGGCCCGCGCGTGGGCACGGCGGACGTCGAGGCCGTGCTCGCGACGACCGCCGCGCTGGTCGACCTCGACCGGCGCTGGGGCGCGGGCCATGTGCGCCCGGTCGTCGCCCACTACCTCAACAGCGTGGTCGCCGGGCTGCTCGGCGGCGCCTACCGCGAGACGGTGGGCCGCGAACTGTTCGGCGCCGCCGCCCGCCTGACCGAGCTGGCCGGCTACATGGCGGTGGACAGCGGCCTGCCGGGGCTGGCCCAGCGGTACTACATCCAGGCGCTCCGCCTCGCCCAGGCGGCGGGCGACCGCGGCTTCGGCGGCTATGTCCTGGCGGCCGGGATGAGCCACCTCGCGGCCCAGCTCGGCAACCCGCGCGAGGTGATCCAGCTCGCGCGCGCCGCGCAGGAGGGCTCGCGCGGGCGCGCCACCCCGCGCGCGGAGGCGCTCTTCCACGCCGCCGAGGCGCGCGGCTACGCGCAGTTGGGCGACCGCGAGGGCTGCCGCCGCGCCGCGTCGGCCGCGCTGGAGGCACTGGAGCGCGCCAACGAGGGATCGGGAGACGATCCGGCGTGGATCGCCCACTTCGACGCCGCCTACCTCGCAGACGAACTCGCCCACTGCCACCGGGACCTGGGCCAGGGCAGGGCGACCCAGCAGCGCGCGGCCCAGGCGCTGGCCGCGCACCCGGAGAGCAGGGCGCGCCGGCGCGCGGTGGGCATGCTGCTGATGGCGACGGGACAGCTCCAGGAGGGCGACCTCGAACACGCCTGCCGCACGGCCGAGAAGGCGGGCACGTTGCTGAACGGCCTGCGCTCGGGCCGCGGCACGGACTACTTCGCGGACTTCACGGCTCGCCTGGAGCCGCACCGGGCCGAGCCCCGCGTCCGGGAGTTCGCGGCGCGGTGGGAGGGGAACTGAGCCCGGGGATCGGTCCTGGGGCCGGTCCGGGGGGTGCCGCGCGCCCCGACTGACGGCTGACCTGCCCGACTTGACGGCCGGCGGGCGACGCACGCAGGCTCCTCGTAAGCCGGTAGCGTGGCCCGGCGAACAGCGTTGACCTACGAGGAGCTCGGGTGACCAGCCACAACGGACAGGACAACGAGCCCCGCGAGGGCGTGATTCTGCCGTCGAACGCCGGCGACGCGCGGGAGCCGGGACCGGAGCAGACGGTCGCCTCGGGCCAGCCGTGGGGCCAGCCCTGGGGTCCCGCCGCCTCGGCGCCTCCGGCGCAGCAGGCCGCGGCACCCGTGCCGCCCGTGGCTCCGCCGCCCCCGCCCGGCGGCTTCCCGGCTCCGCCGC
>NZ_LAVK01000576.1 GCF_001083795.1 Streptomyces sp. SBT349 | reverse complement strand
CCCCAGGCCCGTCTCGGGGCCCCTTCCCCGGCCCGTCCCCTGGGCGTACATCCGCGCGATCACATCCTCGATGTCCGGCTCCCTCAACGACAGGTCCACCAGCGGATATCCCTCGGCGACCCGGGCGACCAGCGGGGCCGCGCTCGCCGAGGCCGGAAACGCCAGCCACTGCCGGGGTCCCTCCACCCGGACGGTCCGCGCCCCCTCCACCTCGATCGGCGCGAGCTCCCGCTCCAGGTCGACCACCAGCGTCCGTTCGCTCTCCCCCACCTCGTGCAACCCGGACAGCTTCCCGTCGTACATCAGCCGCCCGTGATCAATCACCATCACCCGGCGGCACAACTGCTCAATGTCGGTCAGGTCGTGCGTCGTCAGCAGCACCGTCGTGCCCCGCTCCGCGTTGAGGTCCCGCAGAAATCCCCGCACCTTCGCCTTGCTGATCACGTCGAGCCCGATCGTCGGCTCGTCCAGATACAGCACATCCGGGTCGTGCAGCAGCGCCGCCGCGATGTCCCCCCGCATCCGCTGCCCGAGCGACAGCTGCCGCACCGGAACGTCCAGCAGATCACCGAGGTCGAGCAGTTCCACGCACCGGTCCAGGTTCTCCCGGAACCGGCCCGGCTCCACCCGGTACATCCGCCGCACCAGCTGGTACGAGTCCCGCAGCGGCAGATCCCACCAGAGCGTCGTCCGCTGCCCGAACACCACGCCGATCCGCCGCGCCAGCCGCGTCCGCTCCCGCTGCGGATCGAGACCGGCCACGCGCAGCCGCCCACCCGACGGCGTCAGGATCCCCGTCAGCATCTTGATCGTCGTCGACTTGCCCGCGCCGTTCGGCCCGATGTAGCCGACCATCTCACCCCGGGCGACCGTGAACGAGATCCCGTCCACGGCCCGCACCTCCTCGCGCGTCCTCCGCAGCCGCCCGGCCCGCCGCCGCACCTCGAAGACCTTCTCCAGGTCGACGAGTTCGATCAGCGGTCCGCCGCCACCTGCGCGAACACCGGCGCGGGGCGCACCAGCAGCACATCCAGCGTTCCGTCCCTGATCCGGCTCCCCAGCCGGTCCAGATTGCCCAGCAGCAGATCGGCCAGGCCGAGCGACGTGCTCGTGGCCGCGTAGAGCAGCGCCACCTCCGCCACCGTGAAGCCACCCAGAGCCTCGACATGGGCGAACATGATCAGAATTGCGACGAAATCAAGAAACGAACCGGCAGCCGCACCCAAGGTGGTGAGCACAAACGACATCCGGTACGCCATCGACGATCGCACCCACATGGCGACGATCAGCCCGTAGGCGCGCAGTCCCTCACCCACCCTGCACCACCACCTTGCGCGTCGCCAGCGCCTGCACCGCGCGGCCGGCGAGCAGCAGGACCGCGGCCCAGGCGGCCTGGAACGCGAACGCCCCCAGCAGCCCGGCCCCCTCGTGCCGCCCCAGCAGCACATCGGCCGGGACCTGGAGCATCGCGGACCAGGGCAGCCACCGCACCACCTCGCCGAACGCCCCGGGGAACACGGTGAGCGGCAGCAGCATCCCCGAGAAGAAGATGGACAGCAGCGTGCTCACCATGTTCACGCCCGTCCCGTCCAGCATCCAGAACGCGACCAGCGCCACCAGATAGCGGATCGCGAAGCTGACCACGACGGCCAGCACCACCGACCCGAGGAACAGCAGCCAGGTGAAGGGGTCGACGGGCAGCGCCAGGTGGAACGCGAACGCCCCCGCCACCACGGGTATCAGCCCCCGGCCGAGCAGCTGGAAGGCGCCGCGGCCCAGATCGGACGCCAGCCACCACGCCTGGAGATCGACCGGCCGGTACAGGTCGACGGCCACGTCTCCGCTGCGGATGCGCTCCTGCAACTCCTCCTGGAATCCGCCCCCCAGAAGCGAGACCGCGCCGATCAGGCCCTGCCCGATCCAGACGAACGTCAGGGCCTCGGCCTGGTCGTAGCCCCCCAGCTGCGGGCGCTGGGACCACAGGGCCATGAAGGTGTAGGCGAGGATGAAGCCGAAGACCGTGTTGGTGAACACCCCCGCCACGGTGGCGATCCGGTAGGTCGCGTAGCGCCGGAAGCCACTGACGGCCACGGCCCGGTACAGCCCGGACGACCGCATGAGTCCCTCCCTGTTCCGCGCGGTTGCGACAAGCACAAAGCACGAGAGCCTAGTTCGCAGGTCACAGGGGTGGCCACCGGTTTTCGGCGGCACCCGGAGGTCTCAACTTGACACTGTGCGGGCCGATCCGTAAGGTCCTTCGAGCTCGCCCCGGAAAAGGGGAGGGACCCCCAAACGGACCGATGTGGACCGGGCGGTGGATTCCTTCTCACCCGGAGAGCAACTGCTTCCGGCCAAGCCACAGTTCGAGAAATCGAGCCGAATAAAGCGTGGTAGAGTCGGAGACACGAAAGGGAAACACCCGGAGGGTCCTGGAAGGGGCTCGATGGAAGTGTCCGTTCCTTGAGAACTCAACAGCGTGCCAAAAGTCAATGCCAGATTTACTGTGTCGCTATTGGGCACAGATATGGTTTGAAATGTTCAGCGAGAGTCTGTTCTCGGTGGATTGCTTTGAGCATTCACGGAGAGTTTGATCCTGGCTCAGGACGAACGCTGGCGGCGTGCTTAACACATGCAAGTCGAACGCT
>NZ_LAVK01000575.1 GCF_001083795.1 Streptomyces sp. SBT349 | reverse complement strand
GATCCCGCGCGGTCGCCCCCTCCCCGACACCGACTGGAAGGCCAGCCTGCAACGGCTGCGCACCGACCCGTCGTTGCGCTACACCGAGGCCGGCCGCCTCGTGCTCCGCGTGCTCGACGCCCACATGTCGGCGGCCGACCAGTTGCAGCACCTCGCGGCGATGCTCCCCGAGCACTGCCTGCGCACCCTCGCCGACTTCGCGCTCAAGTGCGCGGAGGACTGCGCACGCTTCTCCGTCCTGCTGGATCAGCGCAGCGCCACGGACTGAACGGGGCCGCCCGCGCGAGCCGCGGTCGATCCGGCGTCGGTTGCCCGCCCCGTTCTTCTGCCGATAAGCTCGTTTTCGTCGGATTCTCCACGCCTCGTCATCGCCTACGGGAGAGCGCCGCACATTCAGCGGGACGAATGCGGTGACTGTTATGCGCGCGATCCCGTCCGCCCGGTGGAGGCCATTTTCCCGGTGCACGAGCTGCCCGCCGCACGGCCGCTCCACGGAGAGGTCGACCGCGCGTTCTCCACCGCGGTCGGCGGACCCCGCCCGTGTCTCATCTCCTCCAACGACGGAATCCTCGAAGGACGGAAGGGGAACAGCAGGTGGCAGACAAGAAGTGGCAGGAAGGCGGCTATCCGGCGCGTCTGGAGGAGCGCCTTCCCGACGATGTCGTGCGGTGCCATCTCAGCCCGCGCAACTGCCGCATCAGACCGGGGCAGCACGGATTCTGCCGGGTCCGCGCCAATCGCGGCGGACGCCTGGTGAGCCTGAACTACGGCCGCTCCGTGCACGCCACCGAGGAGACGATCGAGACCGAGGCCGTCTTCCACTACGAGCCGGGCGCGCGCATTCTCTCGATGGGCAACATCGGGTGCATGCTCAACTGCGACTACTGCCACAACTGGAAAACGTCCCAGGCCCGTTATGTCGAGGACAAGGACGTCTTCCACTACACGCCCCAGGAAGTCGTCGACATCGCCAGGCGCCACCACATCGACGTGATCTCCTGGACCTACAACGACCCGGTCGTCTGGCACGAGTTCGTGGTGGAGACGGCGGCGCTGGCCAAGGAGGCCGGCATCGTCAACCTCTACAAGTCGGCGTTCTTCATCTCGGAGGAGGCCATCGACGAACTCATCCCCGTCATCGACATCTTCTCCATCTCCATCAAGTCGATCGACCCCACGTACTACCGCAAGATCACCAAGGGGTGGCTCCAGCCCGTGCTCGACGGGACCGAGAAGGTCTACCGCGCCGGCAAGCACGTCGAGGTCTCCACCCTCATGGTCACCGACCTCAGCGACGACGAGAAGACCGCCCACGACATCGGCGCGTTCGTCCTCGACCGGCTCGGCCCCGAAGTCCCCACCCACTACGTCCGGTTCCACCCGGACTACAAGATGACCAACACCATCAGGACCCCCGTCGACCGGCTGGAGGCCGCCCGCCGGGTGGGTCTGGGCATGGGCCTGCGCCACGTCTACCTCGGCAACGTCTACGACACCGAGTCGGCCAACACCCGCTGCCACGGCTGCGGCGAGCTCCAGATCACCCGCTACGGCCTCAACGCCCGCATCCTGGCGGTCACCCCCGAGGGCACCTGCGTCCGCTGCGGCGCCGACGCCTCCATCAAGCGGATCCCCGGCGGCGGACGCCGGCCCGCCACCGCCGGCGAGCTGCCGGAGGGCGGGACGTTCGACACGGCCACCTTCGACTGGTACGGCGACATCCGCGCCCTCCACGTCCAGGTGCGCAACGACTCGGCGCACCCGCGGGAGGTCTACTACCGGCGCGAGCGCCTCGGCGGCCGGAGCACCCCCTGGTCGGTGCTGCCCCTCCAGCCCCAGGAGAGCTACCGGTTCATCGCGGCCAAGTCCGAGACCGACGAGCGCGGCGTCGCCGTCGCGGTGCCGCCCGACTGCACCTCCTCGCTCCACCAGGTCTTCGACCGGGCGCACTTCCCGACCACCGAGGCGGGCAGCGGATCGCTGAACGCCGATGTCACCCCCCTGCCGCTCTTCGAGGGGCGAGCCCGCTGAGACGCCGGGGGCGCCGGCGAAAGGACGGACCATGACTGTCGACAACACCAGCCGCGCGTTCGGCGATGTCGTCACCGCGAAGAGCGCCGACATCACGGGGCGGGAGGCGTTCCCCCGGCTGACCCGGCGCGTGCTGGCCTTCAACGACACGCTGATGCTGGTCGAGCACGTGATGGAGGCGGGCTCGGTCTTCCCGCTCCACAGCCACCCCCACGAGCAGCTCGCCTATCTGATCTCCGGACACATCAGGGTCAGGGCGGGCGACGAGGAGTTCGAGGCCGTCGGCGGCGACAGCTTCGTCCTGAAGGGCGACGTCGAACACCAGGTCATCGCCGTCGAACGGTCGGTGGCCCTGGACATCTTCACCCCGTACCGGGAGGACTACGCCGCCTGGGCCGAGGACCCGTCCTGACGTCCGCTCCCCGCCGAACGCCCGCCGGGGCGGACCTCCGCCCCGGCCTCCGTCCGCCCAGGCCAGGTACCTCAACCGTGCGCCATCCACCTCAACCGTGCGCAAGAAAGGGGGGCGGTCCGTGACGGGAACCGTGACCCGCGAGCAGGAGCCCCACCCGCCGGCGGCGGCACCCCTGGCCATGGTCATCGGACCCACCCGCCCCGCGCCCTCGGTGCTGGAG
>NZ_LAVK01000574.1 GCF_001083795.1 Streptomyces sp. SBT349 | reverse complement strand
CCCCCAGGCCAATCGCCGCACCTTCCTGGCCATAGCCGCGGGAGGCGTGGCGGGCGCCACCGCCGCCGCCCCCCACGCCCCCGCGCACGCCCCCCACGCCTTCCACGCCGGCGCGCAGGCCGCGCCCGGCGCCCCCGGCGCAGCCCAGCAGCACCAGCTGCGCCTGTGGTACCCCGCGCCCGCCTCCGAGTGGCTGCGGGCGCTGCCGCTGGGCAACGGCCGCCTCGGCGCCATGGTCCACGGCGGCGTCGAGAACGAGGAGTGGCAGCTCAACGAGGACACCATCTGGGCCGCGGGGCCCTACGACCACGCCAACCCGGACGGCCTGGCCGCGCTGCCCGAGATCAGGCGCCGCGTCTTCGCGGGGGAGTGGGCCGCCGCCCAGGACCTCTACAACGCCGAGTTCATGGGCATCCCCACCGGGCAGGTGCCGTACCAGACCATCGGCAGCCTCCGCCTGACCTTTCCCGGCGGCTCGGACACGTCCGAGTACTACCGGGAGCTCGACCTCACGACGGCGATCGCCACGACCCGTTACGTCCGCGACGGGGTCACCTTCACCCGCGAGGTCTTCGCCAGCGCCCCCGACCAGCTGATCGTCGCCCGGCTCCACGCCGATGAGCCGGGCTCGGTCTCCTTCACCGCGACGCTGGACAGCCCGCTCAGCCGCACCGGGCTCTCCTCGCCCGACCCGCTCTCCGCCGCCCTCGACGGCACCTCCGAGGGGGCCGGGGGCATCGCGGGCCAGGTGAACTTCCGCACCGTCGTCACCGCGCGCGCCACCGGGGGCTCGGTCTCCAGCTCCGGTGGCACCGTCACCGTCAGCGGCGCCGACGAGGTGCTGCTGCTGGTGTCCACCGGCACCAACCGCGTCGGCTTCCGCGACCTCTCGGGGGACCAGAACGCCCGCGCCGCCGCGCCGATCGCCGAGGTGGACGGCGTGTCCTACGACGAGCTCAGGTCCCGCCATGTCGCGGACTACCAGGGGCTGTTCGGCCGGACCACGCTGGATCTCGGCACCTCGGGCGCGGCCGAGCTGCCGACGGACGAGCGGGTGGCCGCCTTCGGGGGCGGCAACGATCCGCAACTGGTGACGCTCTTCTACCAGTTCGGCCGGTACCTGCTGATCTCCGCCTCCCGGCCCGGCACCCAGGTGGCCAACCTCCAGGGCATCTGGAACGACCTGCTCGCGCCGCCCTGGTCCTCGAAGTACACGATCAACATCAACATCGAGATGAACTACTGGCCCGCGGGCCAGACCAACCTGCTGGAGTGCATGGAGCCGGTCTTCGACATGCTCTCCGACCTCTCGGTCACCGGCGCCGACACCGCCCGCCTCCAGTACGGCGCGGGCGGCTGGGTCACCCACCACAACACCGACGGCTGGCGCGGCACCGCGCCCGTGGACGCCGCGTTCTACGGCGCCTGGCAGACCGGCGGCGCGTGGATGGCGCTGCACATCTGGGAGCACTACCGGTTCAGCGGGGACCTGGAGGGCCTGCGCGCCCGCTACCCCGTGCTCAAGGGGGCGGCGCAGTTCTTCGTGGACGCGCTGGTGGAGGACCCCTCCACCGGCCATATGGTGACCAACCCCTCCAACTCCCCGGAGAACGGCCACCACCAGGACGTGTCCATCTGCGCGGGCCCGACGATGGACAACCAGATCGTCCGCGACCTGTTCTCCGCCGTCGCCGAGGCGTCGGAGCTGCTGGGCACCGACGCCGGGTTCCGCGATCAGGTGCTCGCCCTGCGGGACCGCCTCGCGCCCACGGAGGTCGGCGGCCAGGGCCAGATCCAGGAGTGGCGGGAGGACTGGGACGCGGGCGCGCCCGACTTCCGGCACCGCCACATCTCCCACCTCTACGGCCTCCACCCGAGCAACCAGATCACCCCGCGCGCCACCCCCGACCTCGCCGAGGCGGCCCGGGTGACGCTGGAGCAGCGCGGCGACGCGGGCACCGGCTGGTCCCTGGCCTGGAAGATCAACTTCTGGGCGCGGCTGGAGGACGGCGCCCGCTCCTACAAGCTGCTCTCCGACCAGCTCACCACGGAGCGCACCGCGCCCAACCTGTTCTGCCTCCACCCGCCGTTCCAGATCGACGGCAACTTCGGCGCCACCTCGGGCATCACCGAGTGGCTGCTCCAGTCCCACGCGGGTGAGGTGCACCTGCTGCCCGCCCTTCCGGGTGACCTTCCGGCCGGAAGCGTCACGGGCCTGCTGGCCCGCGGCGGATTCGAGACCTCGATCACCTGGGCCTCGGGCGCGCTGACCGAGGCCACCCTCCGCTCCGCGAACGGGGCGCCGGTCCGGCTGCGCACCCGCGTGCCGGTGAACGTCACCAGCGGGGACCAGACCGTTCCCGTCGAACGCCCGGAGGAGACCGTCGTCACCTTCGCGACCCAGGCCGGTGCCACCTACCGCATCGCGCCCCGCTGATCGCCTGGCGGGCAGCGCGGAACGCCGACCGCGTTGCCCGTCGGGTCCTCCCCGGACCGTGACGGGGGAGGGGGTGGAACCGGGGGAATCGGGCCTTTAGGATGAGACGCATGTTCGGACCCGCCCGCCTTCTGTGCCTCGCGCTGTTCGCGAGCTCGGCGTGGTGCGTCGACGACGGCCTCTGTCGCCGCTGACCCCGGCCGGTCCCGGCCGCGTCGACCCCTCCCGGTCC
>NZ_LAVK01000573.1 GCF_001083795.1 Streptomyces sp. SBT349 | reverse complement strand
GGGGTGGCGGTGTCCTCGGTGAGGGCACGGACCGGGTCGACCACGCCCCAGCCGACGTTGGGGTCGTGGCCGGGGACGGCGCGTTCGGCGGTCTGCTGGAGGTGGGTGACGATCTGCTGGGCGGTCCAGCCGGGTCGCGCGGAGCGGAGCAGCGCCGCCACGCCCGCGACATAGGGGGCGGCGAAGCTGCTGCCGCTGTCCACGCACTGGCCGCCGCCGGGGACCGTGGAGACCATGTCGACGCCGGGGGCGGCGATGCCGACGAACTCGCCGGGCTGGGAGAACGGCGCGCGCTCGTTGTTGCGGTCGGAGGCGGCGACGGCGAGGACGCCCTCGTAGGAGGCGGGGAACGTCTCGCGCGGCACTCCGTCGGCGCCCTCGTTGCCGGCGGAGGCGATGACCACGATGTCCGCGTCCAGGGCGGCGTCCACGGCCCGTTCGAGGTCCGACCCCTCGGTGAGGGCGCCCTCGCTGTCCTGGGAGATGTTGATGATGTCGGCGCCCGCGGCGACGGCGTGGTCGATCGACCGGGCGAGCGTCCCGACGTTGCCGCTGCCCTCCGCGTCGTTCTGCCGGATGGGGATGATCGTCGCCTCGGGCGCCAGGCCGACGAAGCCGGTGTCCTCGTGGGGGCGGGCGGCGATGATGCCCGCGACCTTGGTGCCGTGGCCGACCGTGTCGGTGGTCTGGTCGCCCTGGGCGTCCGTGAAGTCCGCGCCGCGGTCGGCGTCCACGGCCCCGGCCAGTTGGGGGTGGGCGGTGTCGACCCCGCTGTCGATGACGGCGACGCTGACGCCCTCGCCGCGGCTCTCCTGCCAGACCCGGTCGAGCAGAACGCGCTGGAGCGCCCAGGGGCGTTCCTCGATGGTCTCGGCGGGGAACCTGCACTCGGCGCCGTTGGCGCCGGCGGCGGGCGGAGCGCCCAGGGGCGCGAGGGCCAGGGTGAGCGCGAGGGCGGTCAGCGTGGCGCGGGCGCGGGCGTGGCGTGCCATGTCAGGAGCCCTGCGGCTGTTTGGCGCCTGCGGTGTTGAGGAACGGCCCGGTCGGCAGGAACGCCGACCAGTGGGCGGGCACCGGCACCGGCGTGACGTCGCCGTAGCCGAGGCGGATGTGCGCCTGGTCGGCCTCCTCACCGGCGGCGGTGGACTGGACGGGGTAGCGCAGCCCGGTGTCGGTGACGAGGAAGACGGTGCCGGCCTCGGCCTGTTCGCCCTGGACCTGCCGGTAGAGGAGGCCGGAGCCGGGCGTGACGTAGGCGCTCGCGGAGCCGGAGGCGATGGTGGCGGGGTAGTCCTCGCCCGCCCAGGTGGCGACCTCGGCGGAGCCGTCCTCGCCGTCGACGCCGAGCAGGACGGAGCACAACGTGTCGCGCTGCGGGCCGTTGACCTGGTCGGGGACGGGCTCGGGCCAGTCGCGTCCCAGGCTGTCGTCGGCCGGGGCGGGGGTGAAGTCCTGGATGCCGGCCGGCAGGGCGCTGCCGTTCTGGCCGAGGGTCCGCGTCCCGGGGTGGCTGAGCACCATCTCGGCGGTGAAGTCGGAGACGGGGACGACGCGTTCGGGCAGGACGACGTAGTGCTGGGAGCCCGCGCCGGTCGGGGCACGGAGGACCATGCCGACGACGTTCTCCTCCTGGCCGAGCCCCGGCACGCCGGCCGGGGTGCCGACGGTGCCGGGCAGGTCGGGGAAGGCGATCGTGTCGCCGTCGGCGAACGTCGCCAGCCAGTCGTCGCTCACCGGTTGCGGGTCGCCCGCGGTGAACCGGAGCAGCAGCAGCTCCCGTTCCTCCTCGGCGACGGCGTACTTGGTGCCCGCCGGGTCGACCAGGTAGGGGGTGCCGTCGGGTGCCGAGACGAAGAGGATGTCGCGGCCGGTGAGCCGCTCCTCGCCCTCGACCCGTCCGGTGTCGCCGTCGGCGAGCAGGAACACCGCCTGCTGAACGCCCTCCCCGCCGCCCGGCTGCTGGCAGACCGCCCAGCGCTTGGCGTCGGCGGCCTCCTCGGTGGAGGGCAGGCGGTCGGGGGCGTAGGGGATGCCGAGGGTGGGACCACGCGGGATGGAGCCGCTGTCGAGTTCGGCCTCGTCGACGTTGACGATGTCGAAGCTGTCCGGGTCGTCCAGGAGGAGCCGTGCGGAGGAGAGGTTGAGGACGGGGTGCAGCTGAGCGTTGTCCCTCGTCTCCAGCACGACGTAACGGGTGGTGGAGTCGCTGCCGATGATGATGTTGCGGCCGGGCTCGTCCCAGTTCTCGGGGACGGACGGGCGGAACATCCCCCAGGCGCCGAAGCCCGCCAGGATCAGCGCGCCGACGATCATGCCGGGCAGGATGGCGCGCAGCGGGCGCGGGGCGCCCTCTTCGGTGACCGCCGGCGCCGGTTGGAGGAACGCCGCCACCGTGCGCCGTTTGGCGAAGGTGTACGCGTTGAGTTCGTCCTTGCGTGACGCCATGGATGTCCGCCCCTCCCCCTGCCCGTGACCGGACGTCAGACCGAGGATCTACTATGCCGGGTGACGGTTCGGTCACTGTCAGGAGGGGGGTCGGTGATGCGCGCGAGTGCCACGACGGCGCCGGCGACGGATGGTTCGGGTGGGGCGGGTGGGGCGGTGACGCCGCGGGCGCTGCCGGGGCCCGGTGGACCGCTGCCGCTGGGGCCGCTGTTGTGCGTGCAGGGGG
>NZ_LAVK01000572.1 GCF_001083795.1 Streptomyces sp. SBT349 | reverse complement strand
GGTTGGGTGATGGCGCGGCGGTGGGTGGCGACCCACTGGTGGGCGGAGCGGATCCGGCCGGGGACGCCGCTCTCGGTGAGCCGGATCATGGCCCGGTCGCCGTCGGCCGCTCCCGCCTCGATGCCGCGCCGGCAGCGGTCCTGCCACCACAGGATCGCCTCCAGCAGGTCCGACGGGGAGTCGGCCAGGCCGTAGGCGTCGCGGATCAGCCCGATCCGCCGGGCCGCCTCCGGGATGTCGGCGGTGCCGGGGCCCAGGTCGAGGTACTGCCAGCAGACGTGCGCCACATCGTGGACGCGCGCGCCGGGCGCGGCGATGTCCCAGTCGATGAAGGCCACCGGGTGCCAGGCGCCGTCCTCGACGGCGTAGACGGTGTTCTTCGGCGACAGGTCGTTGTGGCAGACCACTTCGTGGCCCTCCGCCAGCGGCGAGCCGCTGGTGAGGTCGTGGAAGGCGCGCACCATCTCGGCGACGCGCGCGAGCGCCGCGTCGGAACGGGCCGCGCGCCGCTCGTCCTCGGTGAGGGCGGCCCGGCCGTCGATGTGGTCCAGGATCTCCCGCCCTCGCGCGTCCACGCCCAGGTACCGGGGCGCGCCGGGCCAGGCGCGCCGTTCGAAGAGTTCGAGGAGCCGGTGGACGAACGGGGACCGCGCCGTCGGGGACCGCCGCACGGTCGCCCCGATCCGGACCACCTGGTTGACGAAGCCGCCGGGCAGCGGCGCCTCGTCGTCGCCGCTCACGGGGTCTGCCCCCGGCCGGTGGTGTGGATGGTCCGGGTCTCACGCCCCGGCCGCGGCCCCGACCGGGGGTCAGGCCGGCGGAGGGGTCTTTTCAGCCGGTTGAGCATTCGCCCGACCCTACAGCCGCCCGCTCCGGGCCCCTCGGCCGAGCCGAGGACGGCACGGCGGGGGTGCGTTCAGAGCAGGCGGACCGCGAGGTTCCGGGGTGCCCGGACGTGGACCGTGGCGTCGGCCCGGACCTCGATCTCCAGGGGGGCGCCCGCCACGCTGAGGCCGGCGACGTGCAAGGGTTGCAGGTCGATGCCGAGGCGGGGGGCGACGGTGAGCGTGCCGCCCGGCACGTCCGCGTCGAGGCCGAGCAGGGATCGCAGGACGTGGACGGAGGCGGCGGCGGCCCACGCCTGGGGGTGGCACGAGGCCGGGTAGGGCGCGGGGTGGCGGCCGTCGTCCGTGCCGTAGCCGGCGAACAGCTCGGGGAGCCGGGCGTTGAACGCGTCGGAGGCGCGGATCAGGCCGCCCGCCAGGTCGGCGGCCGTGTCGGCGAACCCGGCGCGGGCCAGGCCGTGGACGGCGATGGCCGTGTCGTGGGGCCAGACGGAGCCGACGTGGTAGCCGAGCGGGTTGAAGCCGCCCGAGGAGCTGCTCAGGGTGCGCAGGCCGAACCCGGAGTTGAGCTCGGGGCCCCCGAGGCGCTCGGCGAGCAGGGCGCTCTCGTCGGGGTCGAGGAGCCCGGTGCCCAGCAGGTGGCCGAAGCCCGAGGTGACCGAGTCGACGGGCCGCTTGTCGCCGTCGAGGGCGACCGCGGGGTAGGGGCCATGCTCGTCCTCCACCCAGAACGCAGCGCGGAAACGGGACTTGAGCCGGTCGGCCCACTCCTCCCACCGGTCGGCCCCCGGCCGGTCGAACGCCCGCAGCAGGGCCGCGCCGCCGAGCGCGGCCTCGTAGGCGTACGCCTGGACCTCGCACAGGGCGATGGGCGCGGTGGCCTGAGTGCCGTCGCGGAAGCGGATGGAGTCGCCCGAGTCCTTCCAGCCCTGGTTGGCGAGGCCGCGGCCGGTGGTGTCGATGTACTCCAGGAAGCCGTCGCCGTCCGCGTCGCCGTGGTCCCGCATCCAGGCGAGCGCCGCCTCGGCGTGCGGGAGCAGCGCGGCGACGTCCTGGGTGGCCAGGCCCCAGCGCCAGGCGTCGTGCAGCAGGGAGATCCACAGCGGGGTGGCGTCGATGGTGCCGAAGTAGCGCGGGGGCAGGGCGAATCGGTCGCGCGGGTCCTCGTCGCGCGGGTGGCGCACCTCGTGCAGGATCTTGCCGGGCTGCTCCTGGGTGAGCGGGTCCTCCGCGGTGCCCTGGCGGCGGGCGAGGACGCGCAGCGTGGAGGCGGCGAGCGAGGTGCCGAGCGGCAGCAGCATGCGGGCGGCCCAGAGCGAGTCGCGGCCGAAGAGTGTGGCGAACCAGGGCGCCCCGGCGGCCAGGAACAGGTCGGAGGGCTGCTCGGGGTCGGCGAGGAGGAGCCGTTCGAGGTCGCCGTGGGACTGGCTCACCCAGCGGTCGAGGCGGCGGTCGGCGCTGTGCACCCGGGGCGCGCGCCACGGGGTGCGCTCCGCCCCCGGGCCGGGGAAGAGCGGGGGCGCGGACTCCTCGGCGACGCAGACGAGTTCGGCGCCGAAGCGTTCGCCGGGGGCCAGGGCGACGTCGTAGCGGAGCAGTCCCCCTGCGGTGGCGGCGTCGGGCGCGGGGGTGGCCTCCAGGCGGACCGTGAGGCCCTGGCCGGACCAGACGAGCGCGTCCGCGGTGACGGCCGGGGGCACGGCGGGCTGGGCGATGCCGGACTTGACGAGGTCCATCGGCGCGAGGTCGGTCGCCGCCGCGACGGTGAGGGCGAACCGGGCGGGCAGCGCCCCCGCGTTCACCACCTCCAGGGTCTCGGTCAGGCGGCCCGCGGCGGCGAGCGCGA
>NZ_LAVK01000571.1 GCF_001083795.1 Streptomyces sp. SBT349 | reverse complement strand
GCTGATCCGCGCCGGGCGCGGGCCGTTCCACGACATCTCCTCGGGCGGGCAGCACATCCACCACGTCGTCCCCGGGGTGCTGCTCATGTGCGTCGGCGGCTTCGGCGGGGTCGCCTCGGGCGGCGGCGGGGGGGGCGCCGCGGGGGCGGGGGTCGGGGCCGATCGCGCGGCTACCAACCGCCACCGGAGGAGGAGGAAGAGGTGAGCTTCCGGACCACGAAGATGAGGATGGCGACCAGCGCGGCGAACAGCAGGACCTTGAAGAGCATGCCGAGGACCCAGGTGATCACGCCGATCAGCAGGGTGCCGAAGACCACCAGCGCGATGGCGGGGATGGCGATCCACCGCACCCACCACGGCAGTGTCATAAAGGCGCTCTTCATTGCCACGGCTCCTGTTCCGCACGTACCCGACACCTTGATGCTAAGCGCGTGGGGCCGGTGCCGGGAGCCCCACCGGCCCCGGTCGTCCCCTGACCGTCCCCTGATCCGACCCTGAGAACGGCCGCCCCCCGGTGGTGCGGGCGGCCGGGCCCGCCCGGCCGGTCAGCCCTCGGGCGGCGAGAAGATCACCATCACCCGCAGGTCCTCGCTGATGTGGTGGAACCTGGCGGGCGCCCCGGCGGGCACGTAGACCACGCTGCCGCGCGCCACGGTGGTCGTCTCCCCGCCCACCGTCATCGACGCCCGGCCGCTGACCACGAAGTTCACCACGTCCTGCCGCTGCGGGCGCTGGGTGTCCTGCTGTCCCGCGTCGAGCGCGTAGAGGCCGATCGATATGTTGCGCTCGCGAAGGAAACGCAGGTACGCGCCGTTGTGGGCGAGCCGTTCCGCCTCCAGCCGGTCCAGCCGGAACTCCTTCATGCCCTCATCCCCCTTGCGCCACCGGTGCCATCTGCAACGATCTCCTCTATGACAAGCATCCTGATCCGGTTCGTCGCCAACGCGGTGGCGCTCGGCGTGGCCGTGTGGCTGCTGGGCGACATCACCCTCGGCGAGGACGACGCCGGCACCGGCAGCAAGACGGCCACGCTGCTGATCGTCGCGCTGATCTTCGGCCTGGTGAATCTCATCGTCAAGCCCATCGTGAAACTGTTCTCCCTGCCCCTGCTGATCCTGACCCTCGGCCTGTTCACGCTGGTGATCAACGCCCTGATGCTCATGCTGACGGGCTGGATCGCCGGCGACTCCTTCGAGGTCGACGGCTTCGGGGCCGCCGTACTGGGCGGTTTGATCATCTCGGTCGTCTCCTGGGCGGTCAACATGGTGCTCGACCGTGACGACGACTGACCCGTACCGCGTCTGTTTCGTCTGCACCGGCAACATCTGCCGTTCACCCATGGCCGAGGTCGTCCTGCGGGCGCGGCTCGGGGAGGAGGGGCTGGCCGAACGCGTCGTGGTCGACAGCGCGGGCACCGGCGACTGGCACGCGGGCGAGCCCGCCGACCCGCGCGCCACCGCCGCGCTGCGCACGGCGGGGTACGAGGCGGGCCGGGACGACCACATCGCGCGGTGGTTCGACGCGGAGTGGTTCGGCCGCCTCGACCTGGTGGTGGCGCTGGACCGCGGCCACCTGCGGGCGCTGCGCCGGCTGGCGCCCACCCCGGCGGACGCGGCGAAGGTGCGGCTGCTGCTGGCCGGCGACGGCGAGGTGCCCGACCCGTACTACGGGGAGGACCGGGGCTTCGCCGACTGCCTGGAGATCATCGAGGGCGGCATGGCGGGACTGCTCGACGTCGTCCGCGCGGGGGTGCTGGAGAGGACGTGAACGGAACGGGGCTGCCGGCCCGCCGCGTCGGAGCGCTGACCGGTGCGGTGCCCCGCGCCATCCGCCCCGTCGGCGGCGGTGACGTCTGCGCCGCGCACAGGGTCGAACTGGACGACGGCAGAACCGTTTTCGTCAAGACGCTGCCGCACGCGCCCCCCGGCTTCTTCGCGGCGGAGGCGGCCGGGCTCGATGTGCTGCGGACGACGGGCGCGGTCGCCGTCCCCGCCGTGCTGGCCGCCGTTCCCGATCTGCTGGTGCTGGAGTGGGTCGAGGAGAGCGGCCCGACGCCGGAGCGGGCGGAGCGCCTGGGGCGTGAACTGGCGGCGCTGCACTCCACGCCCGCGCCGCACTGGGGCGGGCAGGCGCCGCTGTACCTGGGGACGCTCCCGCTGTCCACGCCCGCGCCGCCGGTGGCGGACCCGGCCGCGTGGCCCGCGTTCCACGCCGAGCACCGGCTGCTGCCGGCGCTGCGGCTGGCGCGGGACGGCGGCGGGATCGGGGAGCGGGACGCGGCCGACGTGGAACGGCTCTGCGCGCGGATCGGCGAGGTGGCGGGGGACCCCCGGCCGCCCGCGGTGATCCACGGCGACCTCTGGGCGGGAAACGTCCTGTGGGCGGCCGACGGGCGCCCGCACCTGATCGACCCGGCCGCCCAGGGCGGCCATCCGGAGACGGACCTCGCGCTCCTCGAACTCTTCGGCTGCGCCCACCTCGGCCGCCTGCTGGCGGCGTACGAGGAGATCCGCCCCCTCCCCGGCCGCGCCGCCCGCGCGCCCCTGCACCGCCTCCACCACCTCCTGGTCCACGCCGTCCTCTTCGGCGGCGGGTACGGCGCCCGCTCCGGCGCCGCCGGGCGGGCAGGCCGACCGCGCCGAGAACGAGGCGGCGGCGCGCGAGGCGCAGTCGCTGGAGAAGATCCGCTGGCAGTACCTGCACGGCCTGGACGCCGAC
>NZ_LAVK01000570.1 GCF_001083795.1 Streptomyces sp. SBT349 | reverse complement strand
CCCGAAACCGGCCCCCACCCCGAACCCCCGTGCCAAGATCCTCGTGCGCCGTCGGCGCACGACCATGGCGCTCCTCCTCGCCTTCACGCTCGGCGGCATCTTCTCGCTCACCGCGGGCCCCGGCTCCCTGTGGCTGCCCGCGATCCCGGCCGTGCTGCTCACCGCCTACGTGGTGCACGTCCGCCGCCAGGAGCGCCGCCGCTACGCCGTCGCCCTGGACCGCCGCCGCGCCGAGGAGGCCGCCCGCCGCCTGCGCGAGCGCACGCAGAAGAGCGCGGCGGCCGTTCCCGAGCAGCCCTCGGCGCGGGTCGTCGAGCAGACCGACCACGCCGAGTGGGTCGACCAGGAGCGCCGCCGCGTGCCCTCGACCGCCGACGAGCCGGAGAGCTGGGACCCGGCCCCGGTCCCGCTGCCCACCTACGTCAACGCCCCGGTCGCCCCGCGCACGACGCGGGGCGTGGACCTGGACGCCCCCGACACGTGGAGCGCGGCCCGCTCGACGACGGCGAGCGGCCCTCCGTCCCAGCGCACCGAGCCGAAGGGCCCGCAGCGCACGCCCCTGTTCGACCAGTACGCGGACGAGGACCGCCGCCGCCGCGCGGCGGGCGAGTAGCCCCGGGATACCCCGCAGAACAGATTTCGGCCCGCCCCTCCCCGGGTGCTACAGTTTCGGAGTCGCAAGGGCCTGTAGCGCAGCCTGGTAGCGCATCTCGTTCGCAACGAGGGGGTCAGGGGTTCAAATCCCCTCAGGTCCACCGGCAAGCGCCGTTCACTAGACCAGGTAGAACGGACAGACGAAAGCCCCCGCCGATCTTGATCGGCGGGGGCTTTCGCGTGCGTGCAAGCAGCGAAGTACAACCGGGCCGCCGAGGCGGGCAGGCCGACCGCGGACCAGTACAGGTGTGGGTACTGGGCCTGGACGTAGAGGGCCCCGCCGCCCACTCCCAGCACCGTCAGCAGTTCGGACATAGCGGTTCAGGCCCCTGCTGCGACGGGTTGAACACCGACTCCCACGGCCGCGCCACCAGGCCCGGCAACGCGACCGGACCATCCTTGGTGATCTCCCCGGTCTGCCGGTCCCGGACCTTGGGTTCGGGCGTCTCGGTCCGCAGGATTGGGGTGGCGGAGGTGTCAACTCGAATGGAACGCAACGCGGCCTTTCCCTTGTGGGTCGGGACCGGCCCATCGGGCAGCTAGTCGTCTAGGCAAGAAGCCGTCAACCGGTCCGCGTGCATACGAGTCGCCGCCAGCACCCGTCAGCCGTTCTCAGGTGGCCGGGAGTTGGTAGGCCAGCACGTAGGTGTCGGCGGCCATGACGGTGTCGCAGACCTCGACCGGCCGCCCCTCGGTGTCGAACGCCGTCCGGATGAGGTGGATGACGGGCACGCCGGAGGCCAGCCGCAGGGTCTTGACCTCTGCGGGGGTGGGCATCCGGGCGCGGATCTCTTCCTCGAAGTGATCGAGCTGGTGGCCGAGTTCTTCGAGGCGGGCGTAGATGCCGCCGGGGCCGGGGTTGGGTTCGGCGATGGGCGTGTTCCGGGCGAGGTCGAGCGGGAGGAACGAGGCGGCGAACTCCACTGGCCGACCGTCCAGCAGGTACCGCCGGCGCCGGGCCAGCACGCGGCGTGGCCCTCCGAGCCGGGCGGAGATGTCCTGCGTGGGCCGTTCCTCCTTGACCTCCAAACTGTCGACCTCCGGGCGGCTGCCCGCGGCTTCCGCTTCCACGGTGAACGCGGACTTCCCCTGTTCGCGGTGCCGCCGGGCGAACCGGTCGGACGCCAGCCGCCGCACCGGCGGACGCGGCCGGACGAAGACACCCTTGCCGTGCTCGGAGTGCGCCAGGCCCTCGCCCTGGAGGACGCCGAGGGCGTTGCGGACGGTCATCCGGGAGACGCCGTAGTGCTCCACGAGTTCGGATTCGGACGGCAGCTTGGCGCCCTCCTTGAAGCGTCCCTTGTCGATCGCTTCCCTCAGCTGGTCGGCGATCTGGCGGAAGACCGCGCGGTCGCTGGTGGAGTCCAGCGCGCCCAGCACGCCGGAGGGGAGAGCTACCATGTCCGGTTACTCCTTTAGGTATCTAGACGAGAAGCTGTGTTGAGCCACAGGGAAGAGGCCACGACAGTGAGCACCGACCGTCCGCATTCGGTGAGCGTCGCCGGAGTCATCATCGACGGCCAGGGCCGGGCCCTGCTCATCCAGCGCCGGGACAACGGGCACTGGGAGCCGCCGGGCGGAGTGGTCGAAGCAGGCGAGACGATCCCCGACGCCCTCTCCCGGGAAGTCCTCGAAGAGACCGGCCTCAAGATCGCCCAGCCCGCCGCGCTCACCGGCGTCTACAAGAACATGACCGGCCTCATCGTCTCGCTCGTCTTCCGCTGCGAGGCGATCGACGGCCAGACCACCACCGGAGCCGAGACCAGGGCCCTGCGGTGGGTCACCCGCGACGAGGTCAACGACCTGGCCGACGAGGCATACGCCGTCCGCGTCACCGACGCCATGGACAACGCTTCCCAGCCGGCCGTCCGCGCGCACGACGGCATCAGACTCATCTAGTGCTGTGACCGTTTAGGTTGCCGGGTTGGTCAGGCTGCGGGTGTGAGGGGGCGTCCGCCCCAGCGGATGCCCTTTTCGCTGCGGATGCGGGCGCGTTCTCGGCGTTGGGCGGTGAGCACGTCGGGGTGGCGGGCGTTGGCGTTGCGCCAGCGCAGGTAGGCGTGCAGTGCCTGGGTCTGCG
>NZ_LAVK01000056.1 GCF_001083795.1 Streptomyces sp. SBT349 | reverse complement strand
GCTGGGTGGGGCCGAAGAGGTGGGCGTGGTGGGTCAGCAGCCAACTCGCCGCCCCCGACAGCCACTCGGCGCGGCCCGTGGCGTGCGCGGCGCGCAGCAGCTCGTTCCACAGCCGCTCGTCCCCCGGGGCCGAGGCCAGGGCGCCGCGGATCGCCGTGTACGCCTGCTGCGCCTCGCCCGCGCCTCGCAGCTCCACCGCCAGCGTCAGCGCCAACTCCGTGACCACCAGCGGATACTGCGCGTCCACGATCTCGTGGGCCAGCCACCCGTACCGCGCGTCCGCCAGCAGCGGGCCCCGCGCCAGCTCCAGCGCCTCGCCCAGCCGCCGCAGGCGCTCCCGCGCCGGAAGGCGGCCCCCGCGCACGACCGTTCCGTGGTGCAGCGAGATCAGCAGGTCCCAGTCCGAGGCCACCGAACGCGCCAGCGTCAGCCGCCCGCCGGGCGCGGTCACGAGCCGGGGCCCCAGCCACTCCCGCAGCCGCCCGGTCAGGGCCTCGCGCACGTCGTCCGTCACGCCCCGCGGCCACAGCGCCGCGCCCAGCACCCGCGGGTGCACGCCCTCGCGGTGCAGCAGCAGCAACGCCAGTGCCTCGCGCAGCCGTTCGGCCCGCTCGGCCTCCGGCTCGGGGAGGCCGGTGATCTCGTAGCCGCCCATCAGCCGGACATACACCTCGGGCGCGCCGGTCTCGGGCGGCTCACCCGCCCCGGACGGCGCGCCCTCCCGGCCGCGCGTCAGGTCCGCGAACAACTCGACTACGGCGGCCCGCGCGGCGGCGGGCAGGAGTTGGGCGGTCAGTTCGAGCCCCATCATCGGCTCCTTCAGCAGCCCGTCGTCCGTCACCTCGAACTGCCAGGCGGTGCCCGGCAGTCCAGGGCGGTCGGAGCTGACGAGGTAGCCGATGCCCACCTGCGCCGAGACGGCGGCCAGCGCGCCGAGCCGGTCGGCCTCCTCCGGCGTCGGTGGGCGGCCGACCAGCACCAGGTGCGGGGCCAGGCCCGCGCGTCCGAGCCGCAACCGCGTCTCGTTCTCCATCACTTCGAGCAGGCCGGCGACGTCCTCGACGTGCCGCACCCGCGTGGGCGCCAGCGGGATGAGGTCCTCGCCGAAGCCGACCAGGGTCACGGTCATGCGGTCCGACCAGCCGCTGGTGGCCAGTTCGGCGGCGATCGACGCCAGCACCGCGTCCCGCTGCCGCGCCCGGCCGGTGACGGCCACCGCGCCGGGGACCGCCTCCAGGTTCAGCAGGAGGCGCAGCCCCTCGCGGGTGCCCAGGCTCGCCAGCCCCGGGTAGGGGGCCTCGGCGGTCGTCTCGCCGTCCGGCACGTCGTTCTCGTAGACCGTCCAGTACGTCTCGTCCGCGCCGGTCCCCCAGGGCGCGGGCGGGCGGCCCGCGGGCGCGGCGAGCTGGAGGTGGAGGGTGGACTCGCCCAGCCACGCCGCGTACACCGGCGGCAGCGGCTTCCCGTCGGCGCCGAGCGCGGCGGCCAGGTGGCGCAGTGCGCGGTCGAGGAACGCCACGGCCCGCGGCGCGGCGCCGACCAGCAGCGCGTCGCGGGCGGCGGCGGCCTCGGGGCCGCCGGGGCCGAGGCCGTCGCCGACGCCGCGCCCGAGGGTGCCGGCGGCGGACTGCCACAGCGCGTTGCGCCGGGTGCGCCCCAGCGCGAGAAGGAGCCCGGCGGCCAGCAGCGGCGCGCCGACCAGAGCCTCGGAGAGGCCGAACCCCTCGTCCTCGCCCGCGGCGTGGGCCGCCTCGGGCGCCGCGTCCGCGCCGTCGCCGCGTCCGTCGCTGTCACCCGAGCCGCCGGGAGTGCCCGAGCCGCCCGAGCCGCCGTCGGGGAGCCCGGAGGGCAGGTCGTTGAGCCCGTTCGGCCCGCCCGGGATCAACGGCCGCCCCGGGCCGTCCTCCTCGGGCTCCTCGGGCTCCTCGGGCTCCTCGCTCTCCGCCGGAACGTCGGGGGCGGGCGCGGGCGGCGCGGGGTCGCCGGTGTCCCGGTACCGCTCGTACGCGTCCGCCTCGTCCCGGTCCAGCTCCGCCATGTCGCCCGGCAGCTCGACCAGTTCGCCGCCCTGGGCGTCGGCGGGCATCTCCAGGATCCACCCGGGCCTGATCAGGCTGGCCTCGGTGAGCCGCGAACCGTCGGGCTGCACCCGGTCCTTGTTGAGCTGGTAGACCTCCCGGTACCGCAGCCCGTCGCCGAGATGGCGTTCGGCGACGCCCCAGAGAGTGTCGTGGTGGCGCCCCTCGGGGGGCTGGATCCGGTAGAACGTGGTGGGCGCGGCCTCGGACGCCGCCTCCCCCGCCGCCGCCTCGGCCGCCTCGACGCGGCGCAGTTCCTCCTTGGTGACCGGCTCGCCCTCGATCTTCTTGCCGCCGCCGTCCGGCGACGCCGACACGGCCGCGACCCCCGGGATCCGCTGGGCCGAGGCCACCACCTGCGACGAGCCGGGCCCGGGGCCCTCCCCTCCGGGGCCGAGCTGGCTCAGCCCCGGCGTCAGGGAGGCCGCGGCCGAGGTCAACAGCAGGACGGCACCGACGAGTTGGCGCGCGAGGATCTGGCTGGGGCCCGCGCCCGGCACGCGCCGGGGGATGCCGACGCCGGAGAACGCGCCCGCCGCCTCGACCAGCACGCACGCGGTGAACTGGGCCCAGGCCACCCAGACCAGCACCGCGAGCACCTTGAGGAACGCGTCGGCGCTGATCTCGTCGGTCAGCATGTCCATGCTGGGCGCCGAGGAGGGCCCCGGCCAGCCGATGAGGGCGGCCAGGGCGAGCGGAACGCCGATGACCAGCACGATCAGGGCGAGCACGGCGGCGATCGCCCTGAGCACGTCGCCCGCGCTGCGCCCGGTCTTCACCTGGGCCATGGGTTCACTCCTTTCCGACGGTGGGCCGACCCGGCCGTCACGGCCGCCTCAGCCGATCTGGGCCTCGGCCGTCGCGGTGCCCCACACGGTGAGGGAGCCGTCGAAGACCAGGCCGGTGAAGAGGGGGCGGTAGGTCAGGCGGATCCGCACGGTGACCCGGTTGACCGCCTCCTCGGTGCACTCGGCCGCGGCGATGTCGGCGGCGTTCATGCCGACCGAGGTGGCGTACTCGGTGACGCGGCTCTCGCAGCTGCCGAAGTTGATCGGAACGGGGCGCACGCCGGCGCGCAGCGCCTCCTCGTCGAGGTCCTGCGCGGCGTAACGGGCGGCCTGCTCGGCGATGTCGGCGGCCCGTTCGCGCTGCGAGATGGCGAGCCCGCCGTCCACGAGGAACGCGGCGAGGCCCAGCACCACCAGCGCGAAGAAGATGACCGCGATCGCCCCGGACCCCCGGTCGCCGCGGCGCCGTCCGCGTCTCATCCCGACCTCCGGTAGGGGTCGATGGGCGAACTCGACGTGCCGCTGAGCGTGTGGGTGACCGGGACGCCCAGCATGTCCAGGCCCCGCACCCGGCAGCTCACCTCGATGCCGAACAGCGACCCCGGCCGGTGCCCGGCCGGGGTGGTGCGCTCCACGCTCACCGTGTCGCCGGCGCACACGTCCCCGAGCTGCGCCTCGGCCACCGCGCGGGCCTCGCGCATGGCGTCCTGCGTGGAGCGTTCGAGCGACCCGGCGCGCGCCGCGTCCCTGGCCGCGCCGTTCACCGCGCTGCGCCCGGAGACGAGCTGGCCGAACGCCACCAGCACCAGGATGAACGCGATGATCAGGGGCGTCAGGATCACCACCTCCAGGGTGGTCAGCCCCCGGTCGCCGCCCGCCCGCACCGCGCTCACTCCCCGTCCGGCACAAAGCGTTCGACCGGGCCCTCGCTCGCGGCCTCGACGGTCAGGTCCATGCCGGGAAGGATCGAGGGAACGGTCCCCGTCACCTCGACGCGCACGGTGAACGTCTCCGGCTGCCCGGTCGCCACGTCCGGGCGGGCGGTGAACAGGCCGGGGCCCAGCTGCTCGATGTACTCGTGCGCCTTGCCCTCGGCCGCCGCGCGCCAGCCGCCCGGGTCGGCGTCGGCCTGGGCGCGGGCGGTGCGGGCACCGGCCTGGGCCGCGGCCTTCGCCACCTGCTCGGCGAAGGAGTAGAGCGCGAACTGCACGGCGCCGAAGATCATGAAGAACATCACCGGCGTGAGCACGACGAACTCGATCGCCGAACTGCCGCCGTCGGCCCCCTCGCCGACGCGGCGGCGCACGAACGCACCGAGCCGCCGCACGGTCAGCAGTCGCTGAAGTCTTGGACGCCCTCGATGCAGTCGCTCACATCGCCGGCGCGGTCGTTCAGGGCGTTCATGATCACCGCGGCCACGCCCGCGACGACGCCCACCACGATCGCCGCGATGATGACCCACTCGATCGCGGACGCGCCGCGGTCGGGCCCGGCGGCGCGGGCGCGCTCCACCCGGGCCCGCAGCCGCGCGATCAGGAAGTCCGTTACCGGATGGCGGAACATGTCTCATACCTCCACGTGACGTCGGCCCTCATGCCTGGAACACCCGCATGCCGGCCGGGAAGATCAGGAAGATCAGGAAGCCCATGCACAGCAGGAGTTGCGCGATGAGCATGGACTGCGACTTCTCGCCCGCGCTGCCCTCGATCTCGGCCAGCTCCCGGTGGCGCATGGTCTCGGCGCGGGCGGAGAGCGAGGCGCGGACCTTGGCGCCGTCGTCGGCGACCAGTGCCAGCGAGGTGGAGAGGTCCTTCAGCTCGTCCACGCCGACCTCGTCGCCGAGGCGGCCCAGCGCCTGCCACTGGGTGAGCCCGGTGATGCGGGCGTCCGCCAGCGCCGACTGGATGCGCCGCAGCGCCCAGCCGTCGGAGACCTCGGCCGCCGCCTTCAGCGCCTCGGGCAGGCCGCGGCCCCCCGCGAGACTCATCGCCACCAGGTCCAGATAGGCGGCCACCACGCGGCGGAAGTCGCGCCGCCTGGCCTTGGCGTCCCGCCGGACCTCCAGGTCGGGCAGGAAGAAGAACCCGGCGGCGAACGCCAGCGCCAGCCACACCGGGATCACCGGGCTCGCGCCGACGCCCAGCATCCAGGCCATCGAGAAGAGGAACGGGCCGAAGAAGAGGCCCGCCGCGGCGAGCACCACCTTGGTGGCGAGGAACGACTCCCAGGCGCGGTCGAGCAGCGCGAGGTCGGCGCGGAGCGAGCGCAGTTCCCAGCCGCGCTGCACATACAGCTCGGCCAGCCGCTCGCCGGTGCGCTCCCGCACGTCGGCCAGGAGGGGGGCGCGGCTTTTCCCCTCGGCGGAGCCGGCGGGCGCGGTGGCGCTCGGCTGGTGCGCGAACGTGACGCCCGCGCTCCCGCGTGCGCGGAGCGCGTCCACCCGCGCCACGGTGGAGACCGGGCCGCGGCGCCCCGGTAGCAGCGCCCTGATCAGCGCGTAGACGCCGAGCCCGAAGAGGGCGCCGACCAGCACGGCCGTGGTGATCTCGGAGTTCACGTCCGGGTTCCCTTCCGCTGCCCCGGCAGCCGCCGGGGGGCCTCCGGGCCCGCGCCCACCGGGCTCCCGCCCACCGGGTCCGCGCCCGGCTCGCGGGGGCGGAGCGCGGCGGCCGGCTCGCCCCTGGCGAGGAAGCGCTCGGGCAGCTCGATGTGGGCCAGCCGCCGCATCCACCAGAAGCCGAGCCCGAACAGGCCGCAGACGAGGGACAGCCCCGCCTGCCCGAGCGGGTCGCCGAACGGTTCGACGAAGTCCCGGTTGAAGATGGCGAGTCCGAGGGGGAACGCCACGCTGACGCCGACGACGATCTGCACGCTGCGGCGGGTGGAGGCGCGTTGGGCCATCACGCGCTGCCGCATGCCGACCTCCTCGCGCGCCGACTTGGCCAGCGCGCCCAGCACGTCGCGCAGACCCGGGCCGCGCAGGCGGGCGTTGAGGATGAGGGAGGCGACGATGACGTCGGCCGAGGAGTCGTCCAGTTCATCGGCGAACTCCTGGAGCGCGTCCGGCAGCGGGGTGCGGGAGCGGAGCCGGTCCACCAGGTTGTTCAGCGGGCCGCGCAGCGCGGGGGCGGCGGCCCGCGCGGACGCCGGGATGGCCTGCTCCAGGCCCACCGCGCCGGCGATCGTGTCGCGCAGCGACTCCGTCCACCCGGCCAGCGCCTCGACGCGGCGCATCCCGGCCCGCTCCTCGGCCGCGCCGCCGAAGAGGCGGTCCCAGGTGAACGCCAGCAGCGCGCCCGCGAGCGCGGCGACGGGCCAGCGGGTCAGCAGGAGCACCACCACCGCCACCACGGCGGCGACCGTGCCGCGGCGCCCGAAGAACGCCGCGACCTCCGCCCGTCTTCGCTGCCGCCCGGCGCGTTCCTCGGCGGACCGCGGCGGCAGGCCGCGGACGGCCGCGACCAGCAGCGCGACCCCGCCGCCCATGGCGGCGCCGCAGAGCAGGGCCGCGAGCACGCCGAGCGAGAACGGCCCGCCTCCCCCGTTCATCCCCATGCCTCCCTCACCTCCACCCGCCGCGGTAGCCGTGATGGGCCAGCTCCTCGGCGCACGAGAGCGCGGCGTGGGCGCGGATGCCGCCGTCCGCGCCCTCCGCGAACACCTCGCTGGACAGCACGCGCCCGTCCACGCCGTTGACCTCGCGGACCGAGGAGACGAAACGCCGCAGCCGCCCGCCCTGGGCGTAGGTGTTGCGCCGCTCGATGAAGACGACGAAGTTGACGGCGCCCGCGATGAGCATCTGGCTGGCCTCGATGGGCAGCCGCTCCGCGGCCTGGAGGGCATAGGTGGAGATGCGGTTGAACACCTCCTGCGAGCTGTTGGCGTGGATGGTGGACAGCGAGCCGTCGTTGCCCTGGGACATCGCGTTGAGCATGGTGACGATCTCGTCGCCCAGCACCTCGCCGACGATGACGCGGGAGGGGTTCATGCGCAGCGAGCGCCGCACCAGCTCGGCCATGGAGATGGTGCCCTGGCCCTCGGAGTTGGGCAGCCGTTCCTCGAACGCCACGACGTTCGGGTGGAGTTCGGGGAACTGGTCGAGGCCGAGTTCGAGGGCCCGCTCCACCGTGATCAGCCGCTCCTCGGCGGGGATCTCGTTGGCCAGGGCGCGCAGCAGCGTCGTCTTGCCCGCGTTGGTCGACCCGGCGATCATGATGTTCTTCCTGGCCCGGACGGCGGCCGTCATGAAGCTGCCCACCTCGGGGGTGAGGGTGCCGTTGCCCACCAGGTCGGCCAGGAACACCTTGCCCAGGCGGGCGCGGCGGATCGACAGCGCGGGGCGTCGGGTCACGTCCATGACGGCGGAGAGCCGGGAGCCGTCGGGGAGACGCAGGTCGAGCTGCGGGTTGGCGGAGTCGAAGGGGCGCGAGGAGAGGCCGGAGTAGGCGCCGAGGATCTGGATCAGCTCGACCAGTTCCTCGTCGCTCTCGGCCACCGGCGCGCCGCGCTCCTCGCGGCCGTCCGCGTAGCCGATGAACACCTGGTCGCACCCGTTGACGTCGATGTTCTCCACGTCGGGGTCGTCCAGGAGCGGCTGGAGGCGGCCCACGCCGAACAGGGCGGCGTGCACGGCCGAGGCGTAGCCCTCCTCGGCCCGCGCGTCCAGCGGGGCCCGGCCCTCGGCGATCTCCGCGCGGACGTACTCCTCAAGCACCTGGGCTATGACGGCCCTGGCGTAATGGCGCTCGTCCTCCGAGGTCATCGGCCGCACGCCGCCGGCCTGGTCGATCCGCCGCTGCTCGGCGATGCGGTCCCCGGCCTCCTGCCGGAACCGCTTCACCAGCTGATGATTGACCTCGCTCATGCCACGGCTCCGCTCATCGCGTCGCCCCCGAAGGCGGCCCCGGCTGCCAGGGCCGGCCGTACTGCGGCGCGGGCGGCCCGTACTGCGGGGGCGGCGGCGCGGCCCCCGCGCCCGGCAGCACACCGGGCAGCGGCCCCGGCGGCGGTCCCGGCAAGGGGCCCGCCCCCTGCGGCGGAACGGGATGCCCGCCCGTCGCGGCGCCGCCGGAGGGGACCAGCTCGGCGCGGTAGGTCTGGTGCAGGTCGGCGACCACCTTGCGGGCGGAGCGGACCAGCAGGGAACGGTCCAGCCTGCCGCGCCGCCGCCCGGCCAACTGCTCGGCGCCCACCGGGTCTTCGGCGATCAGCCCGACGACGTGCGCCCCGCTGCCCGAGGCGATCAGCATCTCGTTGACCTGCCCGGCGACGCGCCCGCCCGCCTGCGAGTCCGCGATCAGCACCACGCCGATCCGCGGCTGCGCGAGCTGGGCGGTGCCGCGCTGCTGCCCGTGCAGCTTGGCGTGCAGGGCGGCGGCCCGGTCGCGGACGTGCGCGATGTTCTCCGGCTGGACGCGGCTGACCAGCAGCAGCAGCGCGGCGTGCGGCAGCAGGGGCCCCAGCGGCGAACCGGCGTCCAGGCGCCCGCAGTCGGCCAGCACGTCGGCCGCCGCCTCCTGGTGCGGCGACTGCGCCAGCTCGGCGAACGCCCGCCCCAGCGCGCCCCACTGCCCGGTCAGGCCGCCCGCCTGCTCGGAGGCGGCGAGCCCGACGAGCACGTCGAGGCCGCCGGCGAGGGGCTGCGCGTGGTCCCACAACTGCTCGGCCGCGATGCCGCGCCGCGCGGTGGCCGCCAGCGACAGCATGCCGGTGCCCGGGTCGAGCGTCCTGCCGCCCTCGCCGACCGACCGGTAGACGAGGTCGCCGCCCGCCGGGTCGGTCTCGGCGAGCAGCACGCGGCGCGGCCAGAGGGCGGCCAGGGCGACGGCCGTGGTGGTGACTCCCGGCGCGCCCTTGTCCGCGGCCAGTGCGATCAGCGCCATCTGCCCCTGTTCCCCCCGCGTTCCCGGCGCTCGCGGCGCTCGTGGTTCATTCGCCCGGTGGCGCGACCACGACGAGGGAGACCTCGCCGTTCGAGGCCGCGCGGGTCAGGGGGGCGGCGTCGTCGGTGCTCACCCTGAGGGTGACGGGCAGCGCGCTGTTGCCCCGCTCGTCCCCGCCGTGGATGGTCACGACGGTGGCCAGGTCGGCGATGACGTCGTCCGTGACGGGCGGCGCGACCTCCTCCTCGCCGGTGCCCGCGTCCGAGCCGGGATCCGCGCCCCCGCCCGGAGCGGCGTCGTCGCCCACCCAGTAGGCCGCGACGCTGTCCCCCGCCTCAAGCCCCGCCGGGTACTGGCCCGGCTGGAGCGAGACGCCGATCAGCACCTCGTCCTGGGGCAACGACTCCTCGCCGGTGAGCATTTCGCCGACCAGCACGGTGCCCGCCACCAGGTCGGTGGAGGCGCGCAGGTCGTCGGCGACCTGCTGACGCTGGCTCCAGGGAACGTAGTTGACCGAGGAGTCCTCGGCCACCAGCACGGAGTCCATCGCGGAGGCCGGGACGCGCTCGCCCGCGGGGACGCGTTCGGTGATCCGCACGGCCTCGACCCGGTCGCCCGCGCGCAGCACCAGCACGGTGGCGCCGAGCGCCCCGGCCAGCACGAGGAGCGCGGCCAACGCCGCGAGCGCGGGCCTGCGTTCACGTGGCGGCGTCGGCAGCCGGTCGCCCGGCATCGGGCCGACCCCCATGGGCTTCCGCGCGGCGGACGCCCGGTCCTGAGTCCTCATGCACCCACTCTTCCCAGCCTGCCAGAAGCCGGGCCCGAACCTATCAGCCGGTTCCGCGGGCCTTCAACGGCCGAAATGTCACGCCCCCGCAACGGCTCGGAACCGCGTTCCGCCGCCTCATTCCACGGCGGGGAAGTGCCGCAGGCTGCCCACGATCTGCTCGATGATGGCCGGATCCAGCTCCTCCGGGATCCCGGTGTCCACGACCAGGACCCAGGTGGCCAGGTTGTTCTCGCCGGTGAGGTAGGAGACGGTGATCACCTTGCCGTCCGGAGTCCCGCACGCGTCGGCGGGGTTGTCGGGGGCGCCGGTGACGGTCGCCGTGGCGGTGTGCCCGGTGAGGCCGTGCTCGCTCTCGAACGGCTGGGCCTCGGTGACCTCCAGGGCCCCCTGCTCCCCCTGGTCGTAGGTGGCCAGGGCCCATTCGCGCGCCTCGGTGACGGCGGCCTCCTCGGTCGAGGTGCGCCCCTCCCCCTGGCTGCTGCGGCTGCCCGCCATGGCCCGCGAGCTGAACCCGTCCTCGTCGGGGCAGTACCCCTCCAGATAGGTGGCCGGGGCCGCCACGGCGATGGTCGGGATGCCGGTGGACTCCTCGCCCTCGGCCAGCACCTCGGGACCCTGCACGAACCCCTGCGACTTCAGCGTCCAGTCCTCGGGCGGCAGGTCGAACGCGTTGAGCCGCGTCTCGCTCGTCTGCACCTGCCAGTCGGGCGCGACCACGGGGTCGGGCGCCGCGGGCATCTCCGCCCGGGGGTCGTCCGGTTCCTGGCTCGGCTCCCCACTCGGGTCCGGCTCCTCCCCGGCGCTGGGGCCGGCGTTCGTCGTCTCGCCGCTGTCCGCCTCGTCGTCCCCGCGGATGAGCACCACGCCGGTGATCGCCCCGGCGGCCAGCACCGCCACGGCCGCGACCGCCGCGACGAGCGTCCTCACCCGTACGCCGTTCCCCGCGGACGGCGGCCCGCCGCCGGACGGCGGATCGGCCGACGGCGGGTCGGCCGACGGCGGGTCGGCGGGCTGCGTGGGGTAAAGGTCCGGCTGGTGGTACCCGGGCTGGTGATAGGGGTTGCCCCCCGGCTGCTCTCCACCTGACGTCATGAACGTTGACCCTAGGCGCCGTCCCCGACCCCGGACCACGGATTCCCGGCATCCGCTACCGAGTTGCGACGTTCCCTCACCCGCCGTCGCCCGCCTCAGCCCAACGCCTCAGCCCAACGCTCAGCCCAACACTCAGCCCAACGCCTCAGCCCAACGCGGCGGTGACGCGGTCGAGCAGGGCGGCGGCCTTGCGGTCGCCGAAGCCCCCGAGCAGGTCCCGCGCCTCGCGCCAGTACTCCCGCGCCTGGCCCACGGCCCCGGTGCCCTCGACCGCGACGGCCAGCCGGTCGAGGGCCAGCGCGAGCTGCCACGCGTCGCCGAGCTTGCGGTGGGCGGCGGCTGCCCTGCGAAGGAAGTCGACCGCCTCGTCAAGGCGCCCCAGATCCTGGAAAGCCTCACCGGCGCCGCTGAGCGCCAGGGCCTCCCGGTTCTCGTCACCGAGCTGCCGGTGGAGGGTGGCGGAGCGCTGGAAGGAGATGAGGGCCTGGCCGTGGTCCCCCACCATCCGCTGGGAGTGGCCCAGTTGGATGCACGCCTGCCCTTCGAGCACCTGGTTCTCCAGGTCCCGCGCCACCTCCATCATCGACTCGGCCGACTCACGTGCCTCGGCGGGCCTGCCCCGTTCACGCTGGAGCCTGCTCTGCCGCCCCAGGGTGTACGCCTCGTAGACCCGGTTGCCGCCCGCGCGCAGTACGGCGAGGGCCTGCTCCAGACAGGTCTCCGCCTCGTCCAGCAGCCCCGCGTCCAGGCAGGTGGCGCCGAGGTTGGAGCGGACGATCGCGGCGTACTGCTCGTCGCCGAGCTCCTCGAAGGCGGCGGCGCTCTGCTCGTAGTGCTCCCGCGCCCGGGTGAGGTCCCGGGTCCGCTGGAAGATCAGCCCCAGCCCGTTGGCCGAGATCGCCGCGCCCAGCGTGTCGCCGATCTCCCGCCAGATCTCCAGGGCCCGGGTCTGGTAGGCGACGGCGTCCGCGAGGCGGTGGGACTGCCGGGACGCCTGGCCGAGGCTGGCCAGCAACTCGGCCTCCCCGTGCCGGTCGCCGAGCTGCCGGGCCGACTCCAGGCCGGTGCGGCTGGTGGCGAACCAGTCCTCGAACGGATTCTGCTGGACGAAGAAGCCGCGCAGGACGGCCGGGAGCTGCCAGGCGAGGCGGTGGAAGCCGAGGCTCGCGGCCAGCGCGGTGGCCTCCGAGAGGTTCTGCCGCTCGCGCGCGTACCAGCGCGTGGCGTCCGCCCGGTCCTGGAAGTCCAGCGGCTGGACGCCGGGCACGGGCTCGTCCAGCTGGACGCGGCGGTGGATCAGGCTGGCCGCCGCCGTGGCCCGGCCCGCGGTGTGCAGATACCACTCCAGCACGCGGCGCAGCGCCTCGCGCCGGTCCTCCTCCGTCTCCTCGTGGCGCGCCTGCTGCGTCGCGTAGGCCCGCAGCAAGTCGTGGAATTGGTACCGGTCGTGCTGGATCTGCTCCAGGGTGTGGGCGCCGACCAGTGCGTCGAGCAGCTGGCGTGCGTGCGCGACGGTCGTGTTGGCCAGGGCCGCCGCGGCGGCCGGTCCGAACTCCGAGCCGGGGTGCAGCCCCAGCAGCCGGAAGAGTCTGGCCGGCTCCTCGGGGAACGCCCGGAAGGACCAGGCGAAGACGGACCGCACGGCGTCGGCCTCCTCTCCGTTCTCGGCCGACAGGGCGTCCCACTGCGCCGACTCGTCGCGGAGATCTCTTATCAGCTCGCTCAGCGGCATCCGCGGCCTGCTGGCGGCCCGTTCGGCGGCGATGCGCAGCGCCAGGGGCAACCGGGCGCACAGCCGGGCCAGTTCGGTGAGGTCGGCCGGGTCGTCCTCGTCGCGGTAGTCGGCCGTGGTGACCCGCAGCAGCCGGATCGCGTCCTCCTCCGGCAGCATGTCGAGGCCCAGGCGGCGGGCCCCGTCGCGCGCCACCAGGCCCGACAGCCGGTTCCTGCTGGTCACCACGGCGAGGCACTGGGCCGTCCCGGGCAGCAGCGGGCGCACCTGGCGCACCGTCGAGGCGTTGTCCAGGACCACGAGCATCCGGCGGTCCGCGAGGAGCGAGCGGAGGAGCGCCGAACGCGCCTCGGTGTCCACGGGAAGGGCCGACTGGTGGATGTGCAGGGCGCGCAGGAAACGATCGAGCGCCTGGTCGGGGCTGACGGGCAGCCCCGGATCGTAGCCGCGGAGGTTCACATAGAGCTGTCCGTCGGGGAAGCGCCCGCGGATCATGTGGGACCAGTGCACGGCGAGCGAGGTCTTGCCGACACCCGCCGTGCCGGTGACCGCGATGATCCGGGTCTCGAAGGGGCGTCCCGGGTCATCGCTGAGCATCGCGTCCAGCCTCAGCAACTCCTGCGCACGGCCGACGAACCCGTGGACGTCGCCCGGCAGTTGCTGCGGCGGTGGGTTGCGGTTGCGGCCCCGGTCGTGGAAGTGGACCCCGCCGCGGACGTCCCGGGCCTGCACCACGTGTCCCGCGGCACCCGAGAGATCCGAATGCGTGTCCCCTGATGAGCCGTGAGACACCTGCTTCCCTCCCTTACGACGTGCCGTTCCCGGCCTGCCATTCCGGAGGCCGGGACGCGTGCCGAGTACGCGGGACGACCGACTTCACATCATGCCACTCGCACCGCCGGAGCGGTCAGTCGTCCCCGACCGCTCTTGCCGCGTCAACTTCCTTCATGAGAAAGTCACATGCTCGGCCCGCGGCATGGGGGACGTGCGGGACATCTTCGACGACTCCCACGGGAATGAGTTCGAGATGATCATATTGGGGACATACCCGAACTTATATGACCGTCGAGGGTTCGAGTATCGCTCCGCGATTGACGAGACCCATGCCACTCTGACCTATCTGGCCCCACCCGGCTCGGCATTCCACCTCCTGCCTTTCTACCCGTCCGACGGCGACGGCGGGTTCGCGCCCTCCGACTGGTTCAGCGTCGACCCCCGGCTCGGCACCCTCGACGACATCAGGGCGCTGAGCCGAAGCGGGGCGCTGTTCGTGGACGGTATTTACAGCCATGTGGGAGTGCGGCACAAGTGGGCGCGCGAGTTCTTCGAGGGGAGCGGGGACGCGAGCCGGATCAGGACACTCGTCGACGTCGGCGCGGTGAGCGTGCAGGTCTCGCCGCGCGGCTGGCCGGTGGCCCGGGAATTCACCGTCAGGAATGTCAAACGCCTGGCCTGGCAGACGTTCTCCCCCGCCTCCATCGACATCGATCTCGACAACGCGGAGGTGAACCGCGAAATACTGCGGCACCTGGACTTCCTGGCCGGTCTCGGCGTGCGTGGCGTGCGGCTCGACGCCCCCGCGTACTACGGAAAGCCGATCCGCGGCCCGCTCCGGCACAGCGAGGACTCGATCCGGCACTTCCGGCGCATTGTCTCGGCGTGCACCCGAAGCGGGCTGACCGTCATAGCGCAGCTCAATTGCAACAGCGTCGGGCACGCGTACCACGAGGGGGCTCCCGTGGCCTTCTTGCAGGACTACTCCCTCCCCGCGCTGGTCGCCGTGGCGATGCTGGACGGCGACACGACGGAGCTGGTGACCCATCTCGCGCAGTCCTGGCACACGGCCAAGGTGATCCGGCCCCTGCGGACGCACGACGGCATCCTGCTCAAGACGGGAGCGGTGGACGACCACCGTCTCACCTCGACCGCTCCGCGATTCGAGCGGCACGGCGCGTTCGTCCGCCACATCAACGGCGTCCCCTACGAGGTGAACAACTCGTTCCCCTGGATCTGCGCCCAGGGCACCCGGGACGCCGGGAACGAGGGGAGCGGCGGGAGCGGCGGGAGCGGCGCGGGCGACGACCACGACAGGACGTTCCGCGGCATCGATCTCGCCCTGTCCCTGGTGATGATGCTGCCGGGCATCCCGTACCTCTACGTGCCGCTCCTCCACGGCTGGACCCCCGAGGAGGCGACCGGGACCTCACCCGCCGACGTTCCCGACCCGCGCGACGTCAACCGGATCCCCATGTCGCGGGAGCATGGCGGCGCCGTCGCGCACCGCGGGCGGCTCAAGCGGACGAAGGACCTGCTCGCCCGCCTCCAGGAGCTGCGAACGAGGTACCACCTCGAATCGCCGGCCCCCGACGACCGGGTGATCCCGCTGACGGCCGAGGTGTTCGCCCTGCGCCGGTCCCACGGGCTGACGGCCGTCTTCAACTTCTCGCGGGAGCGGACCTGGTGCGGGTGGCCCGGCCGGCCCGGCGACCCGGGATGGTCGGCCGGGGACCGGCGCGGCGTCCGCGTGGGGCCCCGCAGCTGCCTCGTCAGGGAGCCCGACGGGCTCTGAGCACGCGCGCCGCGTAACACGCACGCCCAGTACTTGTAACGTGCAACATATCGCGCGCCCGTGCCGGAGCGACCACTGTGGTAGGCCGATGGTGAACCGCCCATGAAAGGCGCGCCGATGTGCTTACCGACTGAGAACGACCGGCCCGTGGCGCCACGGGCCGACGCTCGGTAGCCCCTCGCCCGGAGCCATCCTCTCGCCGGTCGGCACCCGGATCACCGTGCCCGGCGGACCAGCCGCCCCCTTCCGGCCATGACCCCCGGCCGGTCATCCCGTCATGACGCACGCCGTGACGACCTCACGCCCTCTCGACATCACGATCGCACCCATGCATGCGCGCACGCGCGAGAACCATTTGGAAGGGACGAGACACGATGAATCGATTCGGCAGACGGAGCTTTGTCGCCGGAGTGGGGGCCCTGGGAGCCACGGGGCTCGCCGCCGGCACCGCGCCGGGCGCCTCCGCAGCCTCCGCCGCCTCCGCAGCCTCCGCAGCCCGGGGAAGCCGGGGACGCCCGGGAGGGCGCGGCTTCGAACCGGAGGAGGCCACCGTGGCGGACATCGCGGCGGCCTACGACTCCCACGAGCTGACCTGCGTCGAGCTGACCGAGATGTACCTCGCACGCATCGCCGCCTACGAGGACGGCGACACCCGGCTGAACGCGATCACCACGGTCAACCCGGACGCGCTGCGCGTCGCGGCCCAACTCGACCGCGAGCGCCGGCGGCACGGGAAGCGGAGCCCCCTGCACGGCATCCCCGTTCTCCTCAAGGACAACGTCGACACCCACGACATGGCGACGAGCAACGGCTCGGTCATCCTCAAGGACTCGGTGCCGCCCGACGACGCGTTCCTGGCGCGGGCGCTGCGCGACCGGGGGGCGCTCATCCTCGGCAAGGCGTCCATGGGCGAGTTCGCGGGCGGCAGCTACAACACCATCGACGGCCAGGTCGTCAACCCGTACCACGCCAAGCGCAACACCGGAGGCTCCAGCGCCGGTTCGGGCGCGGCGATCGCGGCCAACCTCGCCGTGCTCGCCATCGGCACCGACACCAGCACCTCCGTGCGCGGCCCCGCCTCGTTCTGCGGCCTCGTCGGCCTGCGGCCCACCACGGGGCTCATCAGCCGGGACGGCATCGCGCCGAAGAACCTCACCTTCGACACCGCCGGGCCGATGGCGCGCACGGTCACCGACACCGCGCTCCTGCTCAGCGCCGTCGCGGGGATGGACCGCGCCGACCCGCTCAGCGTCGAGACCTACGGCGCGTTCCCCCGGGCGCTGCGGAGAAGGGCCGCGCGCGGCGAACTCGACTACACCCGCTATCTGCGCAGGCGTTCCCTGCGCCGGGCCCGGCTGGGCGTGGTCACCGACTTCTTCGGCGGTGACCCGGAGATCGACGCCCTCGCCCGGGAGGCCATCGACACGATGCGGGCGCTGGGCGCCGAGATCGTGGACATCACCCTCGACCCGGCGTTCGTCGACTTCTACCTCACCAGCGGCGACGAGAACATCAGGGACATCGCCGACTACCGCTTCAAGGCGGACTGGGAGACGTACCTGGCGACGCTCGGCCGCGATGTCCCGCGCACCGTCGAGGAGTTCGTCCGGATCTACGAGACCGAGGTCAACGCGTCGCCGCTGCCGGTGGAGGACAGCGTCCTCGACCTGCTGACCACCTCGCTGTCCACCTCGACCGACGCCCCCGAGTACCGGAACCTCATCGACAACGTCCTCCCGGAGGCGACGCGGCTGAAGCTGGCGATGTTCGACCGGTACGACCTCGACGCGATGGTCTTCCCCTACGAGTCCAGCTTCGCGTCGCCGATCAGCAACCCGGTCCTCAGCGTGGACGACCCCACCTATGTGCCGTCCTCGCGCCCCAAGCCCTCGACGTTCGGCGGCTACAGCTCCGTCGGCTTCCCCGGCATCGTGGTCCCGATGGGCTTCGGCTCCCAGGGCCTCCCGATGACGATCTCGCTCATGGGCAGGCCCTACAGCGAGGGCCTCCTCCTCGGCTACGCCTACGACTACGAACAGGAATCCCGACTCCGGGCGCCCTCCCCGCACTTCCCGGCGCTCTGACCCGACGAGGCACGGCCGGAGGGGAGATCGCACCCTCACCTCCGGCCGCCACGCCTCGTCTCAGGGGAGTGAGCGTTCCGCGACCTGCTCCAGGTGGCGTGCGAAGATCTCCCGCGCGTCGGGGTTGATCGTCGCGAGGGTGACCATGCCGGTGAGGATCACGTCGCACAACTCCCTCTCCACATCGGCCCACGTGTGGCTGGCCCCCTTGCGGGGATTCGCGTCCATGGCGCCGTGCACCGCCTCGGCGACCTCCCCCGCCTCCTCCTGCACCTTCAGCACGCGCAGCAGCCGGGTGACATCGGGCGGGTGCGGGCTGTACGCGTCCAGCCACGCGGCAAGGCGCTTGACCGTGTCCCAGGTCGCCGGATCCATGGGCTCACCGTATCAACGGCCGCGCGCCGCGCCGGAGGTGACGGGACCGGGTCCCGGATAGGCTCCGGGGCGTGGCGGACGAGGCGAACGACACGTACGAGGCGGGCGAGGCGGACGGGGCGACCAGGCGCGAGGCCGTGGTGGCCGTCCTGCGGCGGGACGGCCGGGTGCTGGTGATCCGGCGGGGTCCCGAAGCCCGGTTCTCCGGATACTGGGCCCCGCTGAGCGGAACGATCGAGCCCGGCGAGCGGCAACGGGAGGCGCTGGTCCGCGAGGTGCGGGAGGAGGTCGGGCTCCGGGTCACGCCCCTGGAGAAGGTCTGGGAGTGCATGACCGACGACGGCGGGTACGTCCTCCACTGGTGGACCGCCGAGGTCGAGGGCGGTGAACTCACCCCGGATCCCGGGGAGGTCGGCGAGACGCGCTGGGTCACGGCCGAGGAGTTCTCGCGCCTCCGGCCCACGTTCGAGGGGGACCGCCCCTTCTTCGAGGACATCCTCCCGACGCTGTAGCCCCCGGTCGCCGGCCGCCGGGTCGGCGTTCCGGCTCAGCGCCGCCCGGAGCGGAGGGCGCGGGCCGCGGTCACGCGCTGCTGGTGGACGACGATGTCGAACCACTCGGCGAGCGACCCGCCCGTCATGTGGTGGGCCGTGTCGTTGTCCGGGTCGTAGCGCGGCCCGATCGCCCGCAGGGTGACGGTCCGGCGCAGCCACTCGGCCACCGGTCGCGGTGGGCTTCCCGCGGCGAGGTCCAGGAGGTAGTCGCCGAGCCCGCCGGAGCCCAGCACCGCCTCGGCGAGCGGGGGCGCGGCGGGCGGCACCCGGTGGGGCGGGGAGTCGGCGTAGGTGGCCAACTCGCCCTGGCCGAAGGTCATCCCGATCGACGCGTACCCCCGCCCCAGGCGGTCGCGCAGGTGACTGCCCGCGTTGGGGAGGGCCCGCACCGGGTTCGGCGGGAAACTGATCGCCCGCCCACGGCCGTTGGACGTGTGCGAACTGGAGGACCAGAACAACGCCCGGTGGCCGGTGTGCCGGTGCCACCAGAGGAGGTTCTCGGCGAACGACCGCTCGAAGAACGCCATGTTGTGGGGGTCGAGCGGGTCGTCGTCGTGATCGTGGAGCTCGTGGAACTGCACGATCACCCGTGCGGCGTGCGCGGCCCAGGCGTGGCCGTCGCGTTCCCCGGGCAGCCCGGCGACCAGCGCGTGCGCCGCCCGCGCGCGGTCGAGCCAGACCCTCCGGTCCGGAAGGCCCCGGAAACGCCGGGTGTGCGCGGCGACGTCCTCGCCGGGGCGGAGTTCGGCGTAGTGGGACTCCAGCGCGTCCAGGCGCTCGGGGGCGGCCTCGCGCACGTGGCGGGCGACCGCGTCGTACGCCGGTTCCCCGACCGCGTGCGGGCTCACGCCGACCAGCCGGACCGGGTCGCGGGGGTGGCCCTCGTTGAACGCGCGCACCCACTCCACGAGCGCCAGCACCTCCTCGGTCCGCGAGAACGGCTCCGCGCTCCCCAGCAGCGCCACGGGGTCGCCGACGCCGGTGCGGGCGAACGTGTCGAGCGCGACGCCGAGCGTCCAGTCCTGATCGAACGCGATCACCCGGAACCCGGCCTCGCCGACCAGGAGCCTGGCCAGGCGCGCCTGGAGGGCGAACACCTCGTGCGCCCCCCGCGTCCCGGACCCGTACCCCACGACCGAGACACGGTCGCCGAGCATCCCGAGAACCGGCCGCAGATCGCCGACCGGCCCCAACGGCCCGGCCGAGCCAAGGGGATGGGCCGCCTCCCCGATCCACTCCACCACGGCCGCGCGCTCCTCCGACGAGATCACCATGCCCCCACCGTGCGACCTCAAGCCCACATGAGGTCAAGCCCCCGCCACGCCACCGTCCCCGCCTCGGGAAGCGGAACAGGCTGCCTTGGCGCTGACAAAGGTCATCACCGCACCACCAGGCCCCGGTGAGTCGTCCAGATCTCGGCCGCCTCCGCCATGGCCCTGCGCCATGTCGCCTCGGGCCTGCGCAGGGCGAACGTCCACAGCATCCGCACTTCGGCGGCGGCGAACGCGTCAACGGCCCTGGGATCCGCCTCCGCCCACGCCGCGCACCCGGCCGCCCACGACTCGGCTTCCTCGGCGCTCCGGCCGGACGCGATGAGCTGGACGACAAGGCGGGCAGGGTCGATGAAGGCCGCGCCCCGAGAGGGCCAGGACCAGTCCACGGCCCATGCGTCGCGGCTGCCGATCATGACGTTGCCGGGATTGATGTCGGTGTGGAGCAACGCGTCACCCCGCAACCACGTCGCCTCCGCCTCGTTGGCCGCGAACCGGTCCCACCGGGTCTCGGTCCAGTCCCGCGCGACCTCGGGCCGGGACAGTCTCCGCACGCGGTTGAGGAGTTCCACGACGACCGGCAGGTCGGTCGAACCCGGCCCGAAGTCCGCCCGCCTGCCGTCCACGACCTCGAAGCCCAGAACCATCCACTCCTGGTCCTCGGCATGCCACAACAGCTCCGGAGAGAGCGGCAGGACAAACGGATTGATGACCCGCTCGCGCACGAGGGAATCCCGGCGACCACCCGGCCGATTGCGCATCGCCTTGACGAAGAAGGGCCCCTTCTCGCACTCCACGATGGCGGTGAGATCCGAGCTGAACCCACGCTCGGTTCGCCGGGTGACGGTCACCTCTCCCGTGTGCGAATGGATCAGCGCCCGGAGGTCGGGGAGTGAAGAGTCGTCTGTCATCGGTGCTCAGGTCCTCGGAACGCACTCGCTGCCTCCAACACCGGGGCCGCACTCCTGATCGTCGGGGTTACATGGCATGGGGGAGCTTCGTCGGGCCCGCAAGGACGTGGCCAGGGTGACGCCCTCACGCCTGAACAGATCCCACCACGGCGCCGACTCAGCGATGTCGTCCCGGCTCACGGTTTGGGACAGGAACGCAGCCCAACTACCGGCCGTAGCGATAGCGTTGCGCAATGGCGTGAGAGCGGATCAAGGAGGGCCATGACGTTCAAGCCCAGCGAGCTGACACCCGACCAATCCGTGCGGCATCTCTACGGCGCGGATCTACGGCGGCATCGCGAGAACGCCAAGCTGTCCCTGGTCCAGTTGGCGGGGCAGGTACCCAGCAGCAAGAGCCAGTTGGCGCGCATCGAGGTGGGTGAATCCATGGCCCCGCGCGGTCTGTCCGAGGAGTTCGACAGACTCTTCGGAACAGACGGCCACTTCGTCCGGCTGTGGCTCCTCGTCCGCAAGGAGGTTCCACCCGACCGGTATAAGAACTTCCTCGACCTCGCGAATCGCGCTCACTATTTGGAGAACTTCGGCTCCCAACTCATCTGGGGGATGTTGCAGACCGAGGACTACGCTCGCGCTCTCTTCGCCGCCAACCCGGACCTCACCGAAGAGAAACAACAAGAGCTTCTGGTCGCTCGCATGGGACGCCAGGAGAGGCTGCGCGCCGCTGACCCTCCGCACATCTGGTGCATCATCGACGAGGCCGCGCTCAGGCGACCCATGGGAAGCCCGGAGATCATGCGGGATCAACTCGCCCGTTTGCTGCCCTTGGTTGATACCCCGTGCTCCAAGATTCAGGTTCTTCCGTTCGCCCATGGCGGGCATGCGCTGATGAACACATCCATGACGTTGCTGAAATTCCAGGACGGCACGACTGCCGCGTGGGAAGAGGGTCGCGGACGGGGGCAGCTGTACGAGGACTGCCTCGACGTGACGCCACGCCAGAGGCTCTACGATGAGGCGCGGGCGTACGCGCTTCCGCCGAGAGAGTCAGGGGCCTTTATCCAGCGGGTGATGGAGAGTTATCCCTCATGAGACTGCCCAACCTGAGCGGTGTGCACTGGCGCAAGTCGAGCTACAGCAACAACGATGGAGGCGACTGCCTGGAGGTCGCCGATCGCGTCCCGGGCGTGGTCCCCGTGCGGGACAGCAAGAATCCCGGCCCCGCGCTCACCGTGCCGGCCGCCGCCTGGGACGCGTTCATCGCGCACCTGCGACGCTGACGCCCGTCTCAGGCCAGCCGCTGGGTGAAGCGCAGCAGGTTCCCCGCGGGGTCGCGGAAGGCGCAGTCGCGCAGGCCGTAGGGCTGGTCCGTCGGCTCCTGGACCACCTCGCCGCCCGCGCCCATGATGCGGGCGAACGTGGCGTCGCAGTCGTCCGTCGCGAAGATCACGCCGCGCAGCAGGCCCTTGGCCAGCAGCTCCGCCATGGTGCGGCGGTCCGTGTCGGAGGCGTTGACCGCCGGGGGTTCCAGGACGATCTCGACGCCCGGCTGGTCGGGGGCGCCGACCGCGACCCAGCGCATGCCCTCGAAGGAGACGTCGTTGCGCACCTCCAGGCCCAGGGCGTCACGGTAGAAGGCGAGCGCCGCGTCGTGGTCGTCCACGGCGATGAAACACTGCGAGAGCGAAATCGTCATGATCGTCAGGCTATGCCCTGGACACCCGCAGCGGGCGGGTGCGGATCTTCGCGACACAGGCCGGGATGGCGGCGCCCGCCGCGTGGTCCCGGGCGCGGTAGGCGCTGGGCGTCTCGCCGACCAGCTCGGTGAACCGCGCGCTGAACGAGCCGAGCGACGTGCAGCCCACCGCCATGCAGACCTCGGTCACCGACAGGTCGCCACGCCGCAGCAGGGCCTTGGCGCGCTCGACGCGGCGGGTCATCAGGTAGCCGTAGGGCGTCTCGCCGAACGCGGCGCGGAAGGCGCGCGAGAAGTGGCCGGGCGACATCAGCGCGCCGCGCGCCAGCGTGGGGACGTCCAGCGGCTCCGCGTAGTCGCGGTCCATCCGGTCCCTGGCGCGTCGCAGCCGGACGAGGTCGTCGAGATCCACCCGGCCAGTATCCCCGAGCCGGTCCGGCGGCCGGAAGCCGGGCGCCCCACCGCCCCCGCCCCCGGACACGCGATCGGCCCCGTCCGGCCGTGAGCGGCTGGACGGGGCCGAGGGACCGGGGCGGGCCCGTCAGGGCGCCGGAGTGGTCACCGTGAACGGCGTGCCGTCACCCAGGTGCAGGATCGCGCGGCCCGGCGTGGGCTGCTCGACGGCGGCGCTGCGCGGCAGCTTCGCGCCGATCAGCTCGCCGACCCGGTGGTTCGACGGGGAGAGCAGCGCGCCGCGGCGCGCCTTCTTCGCGTCGACCTGCCAGCCGGAGAAGCCGCTGCACAGGTCGCCCTCGTCGCCGCCGAGGATCATGTACTGGCCGAGCTCGGAGCCCTTGGTGATGATGTTCTTCAGCTCATCACCGCCGTCGCAGCGCCGCAGGTCCTCGCCGTCGTCGATCACGAAGACGATGGGATCCTCCCGCGTGGCCGAGCCCATGGCCTCGCGCACCATGTCCTCCGACAGGTCGTCGCCGGTGAAGACCTGCACCACGCCCTGCTGGCCCGCCAGTTCACGCAGCGGCGAGGGGCGCGGGGCGGCGATGACCACCCGGACGCCCTGGGCGAGATAGGACTTGGCGAGCATCGAGAGCACCGTGGACCGGCCGGACTTGGCGGGCCCGGCGACGATGAACACCGGAGCGCCCTGGCCCAGGTCGGGCCCGTAGCCCATGAGTTCGTCGCCGCCCACGCCGATGAGGCCCCAGAGGCGCGACTGCGAGGCGTCCGGGTCGCGCATCTCCCAGGCGTCGGCGAACGTGAGGCGGCTGGGCAGCACATCCACGCGGAACGGCCGCTTGGGGCGCGGGACCGCGTTGTCGCGCTGGGCCGCCCAGTCGCCGATGGCGGCCAGCGCCGCCGCCTGCGCCTGACCGGTCAGCTCCTCGGCGAGCACCGCGATCTGGATCTCGGTGAGGACCTGGTTCCGGTACATGCGGCCGTCCGCGATCTCCTCGGGGACCTTCCTGGCCGGCATGCCGATGTGGGTGTAGTCGCTGCGGTCGGAGAGGCGCAGGGTGTACCGCTCCTCGGTCAGCGCGGCGATCCGGCCGGTCAGCACCGAGCGGTCGCCGGTGATGATCAGGTGGATGCCGACGCTGGCGCCCTCGCGGAGGATGACGTAGATGTCGTCGGTCAGCGCGCCGTGGTCGATCTCGCCGAGGGTGGAGACCCAGCCCTCCCAGCGGTCGATCATGACCACGATGTGCGGCAGCCGGTTCTCCGGGGCCGCCGCGGCGCGCTGCTCGCCGATGTCGGCGAGCGCGTCGTTGCCCAGGATCTCCTGGCGGCGGTCCAGCTCGCCGCGCAGGCGGCGGATGAGGCGCCGGACGCGCTCGGTCTGGTTCCTGTTGACGACGGCGCCGCAGTTGGGCAGCCGGGTCAGGGCGTTGAGCGCGCCGTTGCCGCAGTCGACGCCGTAGAGGTGGACGTCGGCCGTGGAGTGGATCCAGGAGAGCGAGCCCGCGATGGTGCGCAGCAGCTGCGAACGGCCGCTGCGCGCCATGCCCGCGACGATCATGTGGCTGAACGACTTGAAGTCGATCGCGACCGACCGCCTGGCCTGGTGGATCGGCAGGTCCTCGATGCCGTACGGCGCCGCGGGCAACGCGCCCAGCGGGACCGGGTGTTCGAGGTCGCGCAGGAGCACTTCCTCGGGCAGCGCGGGCAGCCAGGGGCTGTGCTGCTTGGTGAAGCCGAGCTGCCGGTCGGCCTCGATGACGGAGTCGACCAGCACCTTGAGGTCGGTGATCTCCTCCTCGTCCGACTTCTGCCCCGGCGGGCGCTTCAGACGGCCGCGGCCCAGGTCGTTCCACTCCAGGACGCCGCTCCAGGGCCGCGCGACCGACGGGTCGATGGCGCCGGGCCTGCGGCCACCGACGCGGCCCGACTGGAAGGGAACGAGCGAGGAGTGCCCGAGGCGGACGAACGCGCGTCCCGGCGTGGACTTGGCGATGAAGCCCGCGTCGGGCGCGTTGATCACGTCGGACGACTCGCTGGCGTCGGTGACGCGCAGCGCGATCCGCAGGTTGGTGTTGGCGCGGATCTCGGGGGAGACCACGCCGCTCGGCCGCTGGGTCGCCAGCAGCAGGTGGATGCCGAGGGACCGGCCTCGCTGGGCGATGTTGACCAGGCCCTTCACGAAGTCGGGCAGCTCGCGGACCATCGAGGCGAACTCGTCGATGACGATGAGGAGTCGGGGCATCGACTGGAGGCGCCCCGGGTTGCGCCGCATGAGGTCCTGGTAGTCCTCGATGTCCTTGGCGCCGACCTCCGCGAGGATGTGCTCGCGGCGGGTCAGTTCGGCGCCGAGGGACTGGAGGGCCCGTTCGACCAGGTGGTTGTCCAGGTCGGTGACCATGCCGACGGTGTGCGGCAGTTGGACACAGTCCTTGAACGCCGAGCCGCCCTTGTAGTCGATGAGGACGAACGTCATGTTCTCCGGGGTGTTGGCCACCGCGAGCGACGCGACGATCGTCTGGAGCAGCTCGGACTTGCCGGATCCGGTGGTGCCCGCGATCAGGCCGTGCGGGCCGTCGCGGCGCATGTCGATGGCGAACGCGCCGTCGTAGGACTCGCCGATGACCGCCTCGGTGGACTGGCCGCCGAGGCGCCAGCGGGCGGCGATCGCGCCGGCCGTCGGCGGCTCCATCTCGATCACGTCGAGCAGGCGGCTGGACGACGGCAGGGCGGCGTCCTCGGACTCGCCGCTGATGTCGCGGATCGGGGAGAGGGCGCGGGACATCAGCTCGCACCACTCCGGGCGCACCCAGTCGGGGCGCACGCCCCTGATGCGCCAGGCGCCGGTCTGCTCCACGCGCAGCCGGTCGGCGGCCATGGTGGGCGCGGCGCCCGCCATGGCGCCGGGCGCCGCCCCGCCGGGAACGGCGAGGAAGGTGTGGAAGCCGGTGGCGTAGCCGGGGTTGCGGGCCGGCCCGCCCAGGGCGGCGCGCTCCGGGTTGGGCTCGGCGATGACGACGGCCTGGCACTCGCCGGGCAGGAAACGCTCCTCGTCGTCCAGGCAGAGCGCGTAGATGGAGGAGGCGGGGCCCTCGCGCAGCAGCCGGATGACGCCGGGCAGCGAACGCATCCGGCGCGAGCCGTCGAAGATGACGACGATGTCCGGGTCCTTGAACGTCGCCTGCTGCGCGCGGACCTCCTTCGCCGCCTTCTGGCGGGCGTCGAGGAGCCCGGTGAGCTCGGCGACGCGGGCGCCGATGGTCTCCGCGTCGGTGCCCATGAGGGCGTTGACCTCATGCTCGGGTCCCGGCCTCGCGTGCGGGAGCCAGCGCATCCACTCCCAGCTGTGCTGGCCCGAGCCGTCGGTCAGCAGCATGAACTGGACGTCGACCGGGCTCTGGAGCACGGCGATCTGGCTGACGGACCAGCGGGCCAGCGCGCGGGCGGTGTCGCCGGGGCCCGCGTAGCCGATGACGCCGAGGGTGCGCAGCGGCAGCGTGACCGGGGCGTCGGCGATCTTCCAGAAGACCTGGCGCTTGTGCTCGTCCTGCTCGGGGTCGGTCAGGACCACCTCGGAGTCGAGCTCCACGGTGCCCACGCGGATGAGGAGGTGGTCGTCGTCGGTGCGGCGGCGCTCCCACAGGCGGGTCCTGGGCCCGGTCGCCTGGTTGAGCACGGTGCCGGGGTCGGGCGCCGCGTGGCGGCGGGCGAACCGTTCGGCGATGAGCGCGTCGCGGGCGTCCTTCTCGATGCGCGTCTTGCGCTCGCCGTACTCCTTGACCCTGTTGGCGTGCGATATCCGGCCGCGCTTCTTGTCCATCATGTAGTTGGACAGGAGCATCACGGGGCTCATGAAGGCCATGGCCAGGAAGAGCCAGCGGCCGGTGAGCGAGGCCATCAGCACGGCGCCGACGACCGGCAGGATCGCCATCAGCCAGGGCAGCGGGCGGCGTTCGCGCTCGCCCGGCGGCTTGGGCAGGATGAACTTGGTCTGGCGCTCGGGCGGCAGCAGGCGCGGCGGCCGGTTGTAGTCGAGGCCCGCGCCGTCCTCGGAGACCTTGAGGGCCGCGTCCGGCGGGAAGTAGGGGGTCAGCTCGAACAGCGAGTCGCCGACGGCGAGTTGCTTGCCGAGCTTCCAGTCGGCGCGGTCGCCCTCGGTGTGGGAGAACGGCTCGCCGTCGATGAGCGGCTGCGTCTCGCTGTAGACCGTCACCTTGCAGGTGGTGTCGGCCGCCACGCGCAGCGTCATGGTGTGCTCGGGCAGCGTGGGGTCGTCGACACGGATGTGGACCTGCTGGCCGTTGCCGATCTCGACCTTGCCGACGCCGAGCCGGTGCACGGCGCCGGCGCCCGGGCCGCCCACCACGCGGAACTCGATGACGCCGTTGGGCTCCCCCGGCCAGCAGCCGCTGGGATTGTGCAGGCTGACGACGCAGCCCTCGCGGATCGGGGACTGGGCGAGGGTCAGGGTCGGGTCGACATACTCGCCGCTCACGAAGACGTGCGCGGAGCCGGCCATGTCGTCCTGGGTGAATCTGCCGCCCACCAGCCGGACGAACTCCGGGGCGAGGGCCCCGATCTGCGTCTCGGGGGCGGCATCGACCACGGTGTCGGCTCGGTGTCCCCCGACCGGGTCGACGACTGTCAGGGTCAGGCGCACGCTCATCCTCCCGTATTGACACAGCAACGTGCTTCGCTGGACATGACCATAATCGCATCTTGCGTGAGTGTGACAACGGGTGCTGGGACGGGTGCTGAGAAAGGTGCAACCGCAGACGGGAGATGGGCGTCATAGCCTTCGCCAAGGCGCCCGGGACGCGCTGTTGACGCCCTCTTGACCGGGGGTACCGTCCCGTGCTCCATGGACGTAGGCTGACTGCTCGTGGCGCCGCCACGCAGCGGGAGGCCGGCGCTTCAACACCCGGAAAGTCAGCGGGGGGACCGCCCTCCGCCCCACCTGAGGAGGGGACCGTCATGCCGGACATTAACGTAACTTATGACGATATGCGGGAGGCGGGCGACCGGCTCATCTCCGAGTACGAGCAGATGGACCAGAAGCTCGACGAGCTGCAGTCCTACATCGACGGTCTGGTGAGCGGTGGCTATGTCACCTCGCGCTCCTCGGTCGCCTTCGACGAGTCCTACCGGGACTTCACGCAGGGCGCCAAGAAGGTCCTCGAGGGTCTCCAGGGCATGGGCAACTTCCTGAAGACCGCTGCTCAGGCCATGGAGGACACCGACACCGGCCTCGAAAGCTCCATCCGGGGCGGCTGACCCCCGCATACGCCGCGGGGCGGTGCCAGGACGCGCGGATGCGCGCGCCGGGGTGCCGCCCTTTCGGCATTTTCCGGCCACCCGGCGCGCGCGCCGGGTGGCTCTTTTTCTGTGCCGATCCGGGGCGAATCCGGCACCCAAGCCGTGTACATGCTGCACCTGTCGTCAGGTGCCGCGTGCGGGGCCCGGCGCCGGACGCTCCCGGGATACCTCTTTGTGCGGCGCCCCCGGCGCCGGATCATGGGACTCATGAGCGACTCCCCCACCCTCCGGCCGGGAACCACCCCCGGCGC
>NZ_LAVK01000569.1 GCF_001083795.1 Streptomyces sp. SBT349 | reverse complement strand
CGGGTGTCCGAACGGGCGCAGCGGATGACGCTGGTCTTGGGTCGGTCTGTTCGCTGTGGCTGGGGTGGCGCGCAGCTGCTGCCGCCTCTGTGTGCCCTTGTTGGTCACCAGCCGGGCCGGTGGGGGTCGTTGCCCAACCGGGCCGTGGTGGCGGTGCGCGGTCGTCTGCCCCTTCGGGCATCTGGAGGTGGGGACTCTTCTGAAACGCGAAACACTTCGTTTTAAACAGAGTGTTGAAAACAAACCGTGCGCCGTTTCACACCAGTCCCCGCCCTCCGATGCCCGATAGGGCAACGAACCCACCGGCCCGCTACATAAGCCCAGGCGGCGCGCGGACGACGACGAATACGAGCGGCCAGGGCAGGCCCGAAGGGTGCGCGCCACCCCAGCCCACCACCCACAGACCGACCCAAGACCACCGCCATCCGCTGCGCCCGTCCGGACACCCACCTCATCCAAGAGACCACTTCCCGGTCACCGGGACGGCGAACACCCACGAACCCTCCCCCCGTAGGTGCCTCCCTCGTGCATCCGCACGAAACAGACACCCGGGCAAGCCCGCGCCACCTAGACCAGGCGTAGAAGCCGCAAAACCCCAGCCAACAGCCGGTGACGGGAGCCGCGCGCCCGCCATCCGAGTTCGGCCACTCCCGCCGGGCCACGCCTAGTCTGTGCTCATGATCAGGTGTGTGGCACTGGACATCGGTGAAACTTTGACGGCTGACACCCGGTACTGGGGTGACTGGGCCGATTGGTTCGGGGTCTCGCGTCACACCGTGTCGGCCCTCGTCGGGGCGGTGGTGGCGCAGGGGCGGGACAACGCGGACGCGCTCCGGCTCCTGCGCCCAGGCGTGGACTTGGACGCCGAGTACGCCGCCCGGGAAGCCGCCGGGCGCGGGGAGCGGCTGTCCGAGTCGGACCTGTACGAGGACGTCCGCCCCGCACTGGCGGCGTTGCGGCACCTCGGGGTGCGGGTGGTCGTCGCCGGGAACCAGACCATCAGGGCGGGCGAGCAACTGCGCGCCCTGGAGCTGCCGGTGGACGCGGTCGCGGTGTCCGGGGAGTGGGGCGTCGCCAAGCCGAACACCGCGTTCTTCCTCAAGGTCGTCGCTCTCGCGGAAGCACGGCCGGAGGAGATTCTGTACGTGGGCGACCACCCCGCGAACGACGTCGTCCCCGCCAGGGAAACGGGCCTGCGGACCGCGCACATCCGGCGCGGCCCCTGGGGACACCTGTGGGCGGACGACCCGGATGTGCGTGCGGCGGACTGGACCGTCGACAGCCTCACCGAACTCCCCGGCATCCTCGGCGTCTAGGACACCTCGCGTACTCGCAGGGTGATCACCCGGGTACCGTTCGGAGTGGAAAAGCACTGAACGGGAGGCCCCATGCCCTCTGCCAAGGCGTTGGAGGTAGGTCGCCGCGTCGCCTATCACCGCAGCATGCACCGCATGACTCAGCTCCAACTCGCCGATGCCGCCGGGATCCACGTCGGGACCTTGCGCAAGATCGAGCGCGGCGCGCGGGGTGCGGGCGATGCGGTACTCGATGCTCTCGCCGATGCGCTCGGCATCGACGTGACACGACTGCACCGTGACCAGGACCGGGCCGCGTCACGGATCCACGACGCCATGCCGGCTCTCGCCGCCCTCCTGGCCGGCCATGATGATCCGGACGACGGGCCCGTCCGCGCGCTTCCTCTGCTGCGCACCGCCGTGTCCGCGGCGGTGTCCCATCGGCTGGAATCGCAGTACGTGCGGATCATGCGCGTTGGCCCCGGCCTGCTCTCCGAACTGCTGCGAGCGCTGAGCACCGGCACGGCCGAGAGCCGACCCGAGCTGGCACGCCTGCTGGTGTCGGCCTGCCGGGCGGTGGACGCCGTTGCCTACAAGCATGGCGCCACAGACCTCTCGGCGCGTCTCATCGACCTCATGAGGTGGGCGGCCCGGCGGGCGGACGACGCGGTGACGACCGCGACCGTGGAGTACGTGCGCACCGAGGTCTACTTCGCGGCTCGTGCGCACGCGGCTGGACTGCGCGCCCTGGAGCGGGCCATTGACCACGCGCCTCCACCCAACGGCACCGCCGCAGCGGCCTCCCGCGGTGCCCTGCACATGCGTGCGGCGGTGATCGCGGGAAGAGCGGGCGACCACCACTCCGCCACGTCGCACATGAAGCACGCCGACCGCCTGGCCAGGTCGGTGCCCGAGGCGGTCTACGACGGCACCGCGGTCGGCCCCGACTCCGTGCGAGTGCATGAGGTCTCCCTTGCCGTTTCCCTCGGAGAGGGTCACCTTCAGCGGGCACTGGACATCGCCCAGGAGTGGGCGCCACCGAAGGGCCTACCCGCCGAGCGGCGCTCCTCGTTCCATATCGAGGTAGCCCGAGCCCAGCTCTGGGCCGGGCGGCCGGATGACGCCTTCGAGAGCCTCAAGACGGCTCGACGGATCGCACCCCAGCACGCCCGTGAACACCGGTGGGTCCGTGAGGACATCGGGACGCTTCGCCGCCTGAAGAGAGCGGACGCCGCGTCGCTGACCCACTTCGCCGAGTGGTGCGGCGCCATCTGACCGGCCGACTCCAGGTGACCCCCACTGGGTCACTTCTCGTCGCGCTCGACCGAGACCATCGGCGCATGACAGCCACGGATGCCTTGCACGAGTGGGTGCCTTCGGGTGCCGGTGGTGGGCGAGGGTTGCCCGCCGGTAAGTGGTTCGACGCGGTGCGGGTGGGGTGTGTGGACAGCATCGGGGTGTTCGCCCGCTTGGGGCAGGGTGTGGGGC
>NZ_LAVK01000568.1 GCF_001083795.1 Streptomyces sp. SBT349 | reverse complement strand
ACGCGCGGATCTCCGCGACAAGTTCGCGTGGTGGCGGCGGGCCCCGGACCGGGCCGACGAGGTCGGCGGCGTGGGGGTGGGGGACGCGGACGTAGCGCATGAAGTGGGCGACCCGCGTCGTCGGGCGCCGGTTGTGGGAGGCGCCGTGGGGCATCAGGTGGTGCAGCAGCGCGAACGAGCCGGCGGGGCCCGTGACTTCGACGCTCTTGAGGTGGCCGGCCCGCTTCCAGTGCCGGTGCAGGGCGCGCCCGTCCTCTCCCCTGGCGCGGGCCGCCCGCACCTCCTCCTCCACGATCCGGTGGCCCTGGGGGACGACGTGGATGCCGCCGCCGTCCGGCTCCACGTCGGTGAGGTAGTAGCAGCCACCCAGCTGGAGTTCGTCGGGTGTGAACAGGAAGTCCCTGTCCGGCGGCACGGAGGCGTCGAGGTGCAGGTCCTGGCTGAGCGGCTCCTCGCCGTGGGCGTCGTTGCGCAGGGTGATGCCGACCGATCCGTCGAACGCCCGCAGCCGGTGCGTGCCGTGGAGCTGCGCCATCACCCGGTACAGCGTCTCGCCGCCCATCAGCGGGATCAGCTCCGGGGTGTCGATCATGTCGTCGCCCGGCGCCCGCATCGGCTTGATCCGGCCGTCGGCGACGTACCAGTGCCCGGGGAGGGACAGGTCGGCGGGCAGCAGGCCGAGCGCGGCCTCGCGGTACCGCGCGACCTCCTCGGGCGTGAGCACGCCCTCGATCAGCAGGTACCCGTCGCGGTGGAACCGCGCGACCTGCTCGTCGGTCAGCACGGGCTGGACGGGCTGCACGGCCTCGGTGATCACGCGCTTCCTCCCAGAACATCGCGGGGTGGCCAACTCTGGCATATATGGACCGTTCTTGAGCGTCTCCGCTCTTCCGGCGCTTGGCAACACCCGCGAACCCCCGAAAGGCGCCGGGGGCGCGCCCCCGACGGGCACGGCGCGCTCGGCGGCGCCCGGCGGCGTTCAGCGCACCCGCGCGACCCCGCCGTGGCCCACGCCCGGCGGCTCGGGACCGAGCGGCGCCAGGTCGGGGCGCCAGCGCGGGACCGGGACGACGCCGGGGGGAAGGAGGTCGAGCCCCTCGAAGAAGGCCGCGATCTCCTCGGGGCTGCGCGATATGTACGGCGCGGCACCGGAGTTGTTGTACGCCTCCTGCGCCGCCAGCGCACCGCGCGGAGCCGCCGTGGAGCCGTGGGCGATCACCAGATGGCTGCCGGAACAGAGCCCCGCGACCAGGCGCCGCACGAGGTCGCGCGCCTCGTCCCCGTCGGTGATGTGACCCAGCACGTCCGACAGGATCAGCGCCACGGGCCGTCCGGGGTCCAGCGTCTTCCACGCCGCGGACAGGATCCGTTCCGGCTCGCGCAGGTCCGCCTCCAGATACTCCGTGACCCCCTCGGGCGCGGACGTCAGCAGCGCGTGCGCGTGCAGCAGCACCAGCGGGTCGTTGTCCACGTACACGACGCGCGACTCGGGCGCGGCGCGCTGGGCGAGTTCGTGCGTGTTGTCCACCGTGGGCAGGCCCGTTCCCACGTCGAGGAACTGCCGGACGCCCGCCTCGCGCACCAGATGGGCGATCGAACGCGCCAGGAAGTACCGGCTGGCGCGCGCGACGGCGTCGATGCCGGGGAACGTCTCCCGGTAGGCGTCCCCCGCTGCCCGGTCGACCTCGTAGTGGTCCTTGCCGCCCAGCCAGTAGTTCCAGATCCTCGCCGAGTGCGGCACCGCGGTGTCGACCTTCGGCGCCGGCGGTCCTCCCGGCCCTCCCGGTCTGCCCGGTCTCCCCGAGCGGCCCCGGCTCCGCTCCCCGTCCGGCTCCCCACCGTTCCCCTCACGCACGGCCGCCCCTCTCCCCGGGCCGGTCCCCGGCCCCGCGTCGTCGCGCCTCATCGAACCATTTCCCCATCCCACACCGTCCATGGCGGTCCGTCAGCACGCGGTGAGGGCCCGGTGGGGCGAGGTTCCGGTGACGCACAGATTTCGTGTGGGTATCGGGGGGTTGCCCGTCCGGTGGGTGGCGCACCTTGACGGGCCATCGGGCCCGGCGGACTATGGGAGCGCTCCCACCCCACTGGGGGTTCCGCATCCCTCGCGGTCGTCTCGCACCTCACGTCAGGCGATTCGGCCGGAAAGGACCGATCCATGACTCAGCACTGGTCATACGAGCCGCCCAGGGCCCCGCGCGCACGCCCGCGCCGGGTGGGCCTCGGGATCGTGGGCGCGGTCGCCGCCGCGGGTCTCGCCGGAGGGGCGTTCGCCGCTCCCGCGTACTCCGCCGAAGCGCCGGTCGCCGCCGCCGAACTGATCGTGAACGGCGACTTCTCCGACGAGACCGGCGCCCCGTGGTGGTGGACGGCCGACAACCCGGGCGCCGTCGTCGACGGGCAGCTGTGCGCCGACGTCCCGGGCGGCACCACCAACCCCTGGGACGCCATCATCGGCCAGGACGACGTCGCGCTGGTCGCGGGCCAGGAGTACACCTTCTCGTATACGGCCGGCTCCACGGTGGCGCACACCATCACGGTGAACGTGCAGGAGGCGGCCGAGCCCTACGAGCAGCAGTTCACCTCGCAGGACGCGCTCACCGAGACGCCCGAGACCTTCACGCACACCTTCACCGCCACGGCCGACGACCCGGCCGGGCAGGTGGCGTTCCAGGTCGGCGGCGCCGCCGACGACCTGACGTTCTGCCTCGACGACGTCTCCCTCGCGGACGGCGCCGCCGCGGAGTAACGCGCCGCCCGCACCGGAGACGTCGTCGAGGCAGAACGTCAGG
>NZ_LAVK01000567.1 GCF_001083795.1 Streptomyces sp. SBT349 | reverse complement strand
TCCCGTGACCCCCGACGTCGGCAGCCTCCCCTCGCCGGGCGAGGTCGCGCCGACCCACTTCAGCCGGGTGGTGAGCATCCCCGCCCTCGGCGGGCAGCCGCCCGCCATCGAGTTCGGCGAACGGGGCGGCCCCCCGCCCACCCGCCGGGCGCGGGCCGCCCACCGGGCGCGGCGGGTGGTGCTCGGCGCCCCGCTGCGCAGCAGCGCGATCGCCCGCGAACGGATGAGCAAGCGCGTCGCGTTGCCCGTGCTGTCCGCCGACGCCCTCTCCTCGGTCGCCTACGGCCCCGAGGCGCTGCTCGCCGTCCTGGTCCTCGCCGGCACGGCGGGACTCGACTACGCCCTGCCGCTCGCCGGGGCCATCGTCTGCCTCATGGTGGCCGTCGGGATCTCCTACCGGCAGACGATCCGCGCCTACCCGCACGGCGGCGGCTCCTACCTCGTGGCCAGCAGCAACCTGGGACGCGTGCCGGGCCTGCTGGCCGCCGGCGGCCTGATGATCGACTACATCCTCACCGTCTCCGTGTCGATCGCCTCCGGGGTCGCGGCGATCGGCGCCATCTTCCCCTCGCCGGCCCGCGACCCCGTCCCGCTCGGCGTCTGCGTGATCCTGCTGCTGCTGGCGGGGAACCTGCGCGGCGTCCGGCAGGCGGGCAAGGTGTTCGCCGTGCCGACCTACGCGTTCATCGTCGCCATGGTCGCGCTGATCGTCGCGGGCCTGTTCGACGCGGCCGGGCGCGGCTTCCACCCGGTCACCCCCCACCCGGGCGCGACGGAGGGCCTCGGCCTGCTCCTGGTGATGCGGGCCTTCGCCTCCGGATCGACGGCGATGACCGGCATCGAGGCGATCTCCAACGCGGTGCCCGCGTTCAAGCCGGTCGAGTGGCGCAACGCCCGCACCACGCTGACCTGGATGATCGGCCTGCTCATCACGCTGTTCGCCGGGATCGTCATCCTGGTCCACCTCACCGGCGTCACGCCGAGCCACCACGAGCCCCTGCTGTCCCTGGTCGCCCACCACACGTTCGGTTCCGGGGCGATGTACGTCTTCGTGCAGCTGGCCACGGCCGGGGTGCTGCTGCTGGCGGCGAACACCGCCTACAACGACTTCCCCCGCGTCCTGTTCCTGCTGGCCCGCGACTGGTACGCGCCGCGGACCTTCCTCAGACTCGGCGACCGCCTCGCGTTCAGCAACGGGATCATCCTGCTCACGGCCGCGGCGCTGCTGATCTTCGTCGCCTTCGGCGGCAGGACCACCGCCCTGATCCCGCTGTACGCCGTCGGGGTCTTCCTCGCGTTCACGCTCTCGCAGGCCGGGATGGTGATCCACTGGCGGCGCGCACGCGACCGGCACTGGCGCAAGAGCCTGGTCTTCAACGCCGTCGGCGCCGTGCTCTCCGGCCTCGTCTTCGTCTCCGCGGCCCTCACCAAGTTCGCCGAGGGAGCCTGGGTCGCGGTCCTCGCCATCGGCGGGTTCCTGCTGGTGACCCTCCACATCAGGCGCCACTACGACGCCGTCGGCAGGGCCCTGCGGCTGCACCCGCACGCCATCGAACTCCCCACCCACGGCGTCCCCGCCCCGGCCGCTCGGGCCGCCGGGAACGGGGGCGGGGAGGGGGATGCCGCCGGGACGGAGGCCGAGACCGAGGAGTGTCCCGAGCAGATCCACCACCTGTCGGTCGTGCCGGTCGCGGTGCTCGACCTCGCCGGGATGCGCGCGCTGGCCTACGCGGCCTCGCTCAGGCAGCCGGTCCTCGCGCTCCATGTGAGCCCGAGCGACGAGGAGGCGGAGCGCTTCCGCGACTACTGGTCCCAGTGGGGCGACCACCTGCCCCTGGAGGTCGTGGTCACCCCCTACCGGGCGATCGTGGCGCCGCTGGTCGCGTATGTGGAGGCGCTGCACTGCCAGCGCCCCGACCTGACGATGACCGTGATCCTCCCCGAGGTCGTCCCCCGGCAGCGCCGGTACCGCTTCCTCCACAGCCGCATCGCCGCCCGCCTCCGCCGCTCCCTCCGCTCGCTCCCGAAGATCGTGGTCACGACCGTTCCGTTCCATGTGTAGGTGGGTGGGTGGCTGGGGTTGCGGCTTCGACGCTTGGCCTAGGTGGCCGGCGCTTGCCCGGGTGTCTGTTTCGTGCGGATGCACGAAAAGAGGCACCTACGGGGGGAGGGTTCGTGGGTGTTCGCCGTCCCGGTGACCGGCCGGCTTGTCGGGTGGATGAGGTGGGTGTCCGAACGGGCGCAGCGGATGACGTTCGTCTCGGGTCGGTCTGTTCGCTGTGGCTGGGGTGGCGCGCAGCTGCTGCCGCCTCTGTGTGCCCTTGTTGGTCATCGGCCGGGCCGGTGGGGGTCGTTGCCCAACCGGGCCGTGGTGGCGGTGCGCGGTCGTCTGCCCTTTCGGGCATCTGGAGGTGGGGACTCTTTTGAAACGCGAAACACTCCGTTTTAAACAGAGTGTTGAAAACAGATCGTGCGCCGTTTCAAAAGAGTCCCCGCCCTCCGATGCCCGATAGGGCAACGAACCCACCGGCCCGCTACATAAGCCCAGGCGGCGCGCGGACGACGACGAATACGTGCGGCCAGAGCAGGCCCGAAGGGTGCGCGCCACCCCAGCCGACCACAAGCAGACCGACCCAAGACCAGAGTCATCCGCTGCGCCCGTCCGGACACCCACCTCTTCCACCCCACAACCCTGCCGGTCACCGGGACGGCCCCGACCCACGAACCCTCCCCCCGTAGGTGCCTCCCTCGTGCATCCGCACGAAACAGACACCCGGGCAAGCCCCGGCCACCTAGGCCA
>NZ_LAVK01000566.1 GCF_001083795.1 Streptomyces sp. SBT349 | reverse complement strand
CCCCCACCCATCAGGGAGTTCCCCCGTGCCGACGCTTCCTTCCTCCTCCCCCGCGGGCCCGCCCGCCGAGCCGCCGTCGACGCCGAGCAGAAGACGGGCCGCCGCGACCCTCGCCGGCGCCGGACTCCTGGCGCTGGCCCCCGCCACCGCCGGGGCGCGGGCCCGTTCCGGCCCCGAGGCGCCGACGGCCAGGGCGCGGCTCGTCTCCGCCACGCGCGTCAGCGAGCGCTACCTGGACCTCACCATCGACTCGCCCGCCCTGGGCGGGGCGGGCCACGCCCGGGTCCTGCTGCCGCCGGGCTGGGACGCCGAACCCGCCCGCCGGTGGCCCGCCCTCTACCTCCTCCACGGCTGCTGCGGCGGCCCCACCGGCTGGCACGCCTGGCCCGGCGCGGGCCTGGAGGAGATCGTCGGGGACCGGCCCCTGCTGGTCGTCTGCCCCGACGGCGGCCCCGCCGGCTTCTACTCCGACTGGTGGAACGGCGGTCGGTACGGCCCTCCGGCCTGGGAGAGGTTCCATCTCACCGAGCTGCGGAGGATCATGGAACGGCGGGTGCGCGCCAACGGTGAACGCGCCGCCGCCGGGCTGTCCATGGGCGGGATGGGCGCGCTGGTGTACGCGAGCCGCAACCCGTCGTTGTTCCGTTCGGCCGCCTCCTTCAGCGGCGTCGTCCGCACCCACGCCTCCCCCGCCGTCGTCCAGAACATCGTCAGGGGCCAGGGCCTCGACCCCGCCGGGCTCTGGGGTGACCCGACCGCCCAGGCCGCGGTCTGGGCCGAGCACGACCCCTACGAGCTGCTGCCCCGGCTGCCGCGCGGATTCCCGGTGTTCATCAGCGCGGGAGACGGCACTCCGGGCCCCCTCGACCCGCCGGACCGCGGCCCGGACAGCCTGGAGGCCACGCTCGGGACGATGGCGCACGACTATGTCGCGCGCGCCCGCGCCCACGGGCTGAACGTCACCGCCGACCTCTACGGCCCCGGCACCCACACCTGGCCCTACTGGACCCGCGCCCTCTCCGGCGCCCTCCCGATGCTCGCCGCCTCCATCGGCGCCGGCTGACCCGGCCGGGACCGAGCGGCGGCCCGGCACGGCACGGCGCACCCCGAAGCGCCGTGCCGCGCCGGGCCGGACCGGGCCGCAGCGGGCCGCCCCACCCGCCCGGCGGACCTTGATCACCCACCAGGCGCACCTTCGGATGCGCATCCCGGAGAGAGAGGGACACACTTCGTTTGTCTTACATATCCGACAAACAGGTGTGAGGTGCTTCAGTATGCGCGTGACCGGCCTTGGGCATGCGGGGCTGTTCATTGAGACCGCCGCGGGATCGGTACTGTGCGATCCCTGGGTCAATCCGGCCTTCTTCGGCTCATGGTTCCCGTTCCCCGACAACACGGATCTGGACTGGGCGCACTACGGCAGGGCGGCGAACTACCTCTACGTCTCCCATCTGCACCGGGACCACTTCGACGCCGAGAACCTGCGCCGGAACGTGCGCAAGGACGTCACCGTGCTGCTGCCCGCCTTCGCCACCGACGAGCTGGAGCGCGAGCTGCGCGGACTCGGGTTCACGGACTTCCTCCACACCCAGGACGGGACCCCCGTCGAGCGCGACGGCCTGCGCATCATGATCACCGCCCTGACGGGTCCGGGCGACGGCCCCATCGGCGACTCCGCGCTGTCGCTCGACGACGGCGAGACCGTGCTGCTCAACCAGAACGACGCGCACCCGCTGGCCATCCCGGCCATCCGCGAGTTCGGCGAGGTCGACGCCTACTTCATGCAGTTCTCGGGGGCGATCTGGTACCCGATGGTCTACCAGCTGCCGGACGCCGCGAAGCGGGAGTTCGCCGCCCGCAAGCGCAAGGGCCAGTTCGACCGCGCGCTGCGGTACATCGACGCGGTGCAGGCGGCGCACGTCTTCCCCAACGCGGGCCCGCCGTGCTTCCTCGACGACGAGCTCTTCGAGTTCAACGGGACCGGCCGCGACGGCGAGAGCATCTTCGTCGACCAGCGGGAGTTCCTCGAACAGCTCGCCGAAGCGCGGCCCAGCGTATCGGCGCACCTGCTGCTGCCGGGAACGGTGGTGGAGTCCCAGGACGCCTCCTGCAAGCCCAGCCACCGCTACACCCAGAGCGAGATCGACCACATGTTCGGCAACAAGCGGGAGTACCTGCGGGACTTCGCCCGCGGACAGCGGGCCACGCTCGCCGCCGAGCGCGCCTCCCGCGCCCCCGCGCTGCCGCCCGAGCGCCTGGTGGCCGAGCTGAAGAGCTGGTGGGAACCGCTGATGGCGCGCGCCGACCGGATCTGCGCGGGGATCGGCGCCCCGGTACGGCTGAACGTGGACGACGTCTCCCTCGTGATCGACTTCCCGGCCCGGCAGGTCCGGCCCTGGGACGGGGAACGCTGCCGCTACACGCTGTCCACCACCGGCGACCTGGTGGCCACCAACATCGCCGGCCGCGAGGTCGACTGGTCCAACAGCCTGCTGCTGTCGCTGCGCTTCACCGCCAGCAGGATCGGGCCGTACAACGAGTTCCTGTACGTGTTCCTCAAGTGCCTGTCCATGGAGCGCGTCGAGTACGTGGAGAACTACTACGACTCGTGCGAGGACGACGACGAGGACATCGAGACCGACGGCTGGCGCATCCAGCGCCGCTGCCCCCATCTGGGGGCCGACCTCGGCCGGTTCGGAAGCATCGAGGGCGAGGTGCTCACCTGCGCCCTGCACGGCTGGCGCTACGACCTCCCCACCGGCCGCTGCCTGACCGCGGACGGCCACACCATCCGCGCGGCTCCCCTCACCC
>NZ_LAVK01000565.1 GCF_001083795.1 Streptomyces sp. SBT349 | reverse complement strand
GGTTCGCGCCCCGCCTCCCCCGGGGCGCGAACCCTTCCCCCTCGCAAAGGATGTCTATCCGACTAGTTCCTTCAACGATTCACCCTTCTTTCCGCCGGAATGCGCGGCGCGGCCGGCGGGGTAGAAAGGACCGACGGAGGCCCGGAGAGGGACATCGCGGAAGGGAAGGGGGTGGGCATTCTGTCGTGGGACCACTCGGTGTCGCTGGACAAGTCGGAGCAGGAGCTCTCTGAGCAGGAGGAAGGGCTGCTCGCCGAGGCGGAGGACAGCGAGAGCGAAAGCGAGTGACAACGGCGGGCCGGGCACGGGGAATCCGCGCCCCGGCGCGCATTCCCGGGAGGGGAGCGGCATATGGACAACGACCCCGGGGTGGAGCGCGTGATGTCGGTACGGCGCGCGGAGCGGCAGGTGCGCCTGGCATTGCGCGAGAGGGGATTACGGCCCGAGGTCTGGGAGCTGGGCTCCAGGGACGGCCTCACCGCGTGGCGCTGCCGACTGCGCGACGCCTCGGGGCGGATGGTGCCGCAGGGCGTGGGGAACGGGAAGGGGTTCGCGCGGGAGGCGCGGGTCGGCGCGCTCTTCGAGGCCCTGGAACACCATCTGACGGGACCGGAGCACTTCGATCCGCGGCAGGTGGAGCTGCGTCCGGGGGCGGACGTCGTCTCGGGGGCGCTGGCCGGGGAGGCGTGCGCGCCGGTGCTCGCCTCCATGCCGGCGGTCGCCTGCCACCGCTACACGCCGCTCTCCGGCGCGGGGGCCATCTCCGTGCCCGTGGCGCTCACCACCAGCTGGTACCTGGACCGCCCCGACCGGCGCCAGGCCGCCGGGGACCGCGCGGACTACCGGCAGCTGGCGCGTTACGGCAGCAACAGCGGCTCGGCCATCGGCACCACCGCGGCCGAGGCCCTGGTCCACGCGCTGAACGAGGCGGTCGAACGGGACGCGCTCTCCCTGCTGCTCGCCCGCTGCTTCCTGGGGAGGAACGCGACGCGGCACCGCCCGCGGGTGGTCGACCCGGCCACCCTCCCCGGCGCGCTGGCCGCGGCGCACCGCACGGCCGAGGAGGTCACCGGCGCCCCCGTGCACCTGCTGCACGCGACGACGGACCTCGGCGTCCCGACGTTCCTCGCCTATACGCCCACCGACCCGCTGCCCGAGGGCCGCGTCGGCGCCGGGACCTCGCTGTCGGCGCGCTGCGCCGCGTGGCGCGCGCTGACCGAACTGGTCCAGGCCCGGTTCGCCCAGGGGGCGGGGCCCGGTCATCCGCCGCCCTCGCTCGACGCGTTCGAGCCGTACCCGGCGCTCCAGTCCTGCGTCCGCTTCGACCTGACGGGCCACCTGGCGCAGGCGGAGAGCGTGCCGTTCCCCGAGGACGAGGGGCGGCTGGGGGACCTGGGCGATCAACTCCGCGGCCTCACCGGCCTGCTGACGGCCGCCGGGCACCGCCCGTACTACCGCATCACCGCCCGCCTGCCCGGCGGGATCACCGCCGTGCACGCCTTCGCGCCCGGCCTGGAGCGTTTCATGACGATCCTGTCCGGCATGCTGCTCCTCCCCGGCCCCCGCGCCCGCGCGGCGGCCAGGGCGGCGTGAGCTCGTCCCCGGTCAGGGAGGCGGGGTCAGTTCGATGAGGAAGTCCTGGTCGGCGGCCCCGGAGCACCGGCCCTGCACGACCTCCGTACCGTCCTCGGCGCCCTGGTCGCGCAGGCCCAGACACTGGTCGGTGACGACCGGGCGAAGGCGGAAGTGGGTCGCGGCGGACGGGCCGAGGGGGTCCACGCGGAACTGCTGGGCCCTGTCGGTGTCGGCGCAGTCCTCGCGCGGTTCGAGGAGGTTCTCGCCCGGCCCGTCCAGCAGGACCGTGAGGCAGCCGATGCTGAACTCCGGATGGTGCCACTGGATCTGCACGATGTCCTGGCCCAGCGGTTCGAGGAACACACGCGGCAACTCGGCCTTCGCGCAGGGCCGTTGGGCGGCGACGGCCGTCTCGTAACGGCCGGTGCGATCGCTGCCCTCGGTCACGCACAGCTCCGGTGCGCGAGCGGGGTGGATGCGTGCCCAGCTGCCCACGGCCAGCATGCGCAGCCCTGTCACCGGCATCGTGGAGGCGCCCGCCGGGGGCGAGGAGGCGTCGGACAGCTCGTCGGCGCCGAGCGTGCCGACGACCCCGGCCCCGGCCCCGACGCCCAGGGCGACGAGCAGGCCGACCACCCGGCGCCCTCGCCGGACACGCGCCGGGAGGGACTCACCGGAAGCCGGGGTGCCGTCCTCGCCGCCGTCCTCGTCGCGGGCCGGTTCGTGCGTGGCGATGCGGTGGCGGGCCTCCAGCCACGCGCGCACGTCCTCCTCGCCGAGGCCGCACGCGCGGGTGAAGGCGCCGACGAACCGTTCCCGGGGCAGGGTGGCGCGACCCAGGGTCGTCGCGATGGTGCTGGCCGGGAGGGTGTCGCCGTGCGCGGTCGCCTCGCGCTCGATCTGGCGGTAGGTCAGTTTGGACCAGGTCCGCAGCGCGCGCAGTGCCTCGGTGAACTCGGCGGGGCTGCCCGCCTGTGCCGGCTGTGGTGCTGTCGCCGACGGCCCGGCCAAGCCGCCCCCCTCCTGGCTCATTCCCCCAGTATGGCCCCCGGCGCCGACCGGGGCCACCGCCCGACCACGGGCGACGCTTCGCCGTTCGAGCACGTTCGGAGCGGGCTGAGCGCCGTTCCGAACGCGTTCGAACGCCGTTCTCCCTTGTCGGCGCGGTGCGCGGGTGCGGATCCTTGACGTCGTCCGACTCAGGCCGGAGTCGATCGGGGGGCGACAGGGTCGGGCCGGGTG
>NZ_LAVK01000564.1 GCF_001083795.1 Streptomyces sp. SBT349 | reverse complement strand
CCGCTCGGGCGCGGCGAGGGGTCGGGCTCCTTCCTGGGTGGTGCTGGCGGTGAGGTCCTGGACGGCGACGGCCGCGGCGCCGCGCGCCCACTCGTCGAAGGGCATCGGGCTGAGGATCAGCGGGCAGTCGGCGGCGGCGCCGAACGCCTGGCGGCCGAAGACCTCGCGGATCGGCCGCTCGAACAGGTCGTAGGCGGCGACGCCCTCGCCGGAGACGAGGATCTTCTCCGGGCCCGCGAGGTTGGCCACGGCGGCGAGGCCCCGGCCGATGGCGCGACCGGCCCGTTCGAAGACGGGGGTGACGGCGGGGTCGGCGGCGCGGGCGCGGGCGACGGCGCCGGCCATGGTGAGTCCGGGGTCGCCGGTGGCCTCGCGGGCGGCGGCGACGATGGCGCGGGTGGAGGCGATGGCCTCCACGCAGCCGGTGCCGCCGCAGTGGCAGGGCGGTCCCTCGCCCTCGACCGGCACATGACCGATCTCGCCCGCCACGCCGTGCGCGCCCGCCACCAGCGCGCCGCCGACGACGAGGGCGCAGCCGATCCCGGCGCCGACGGTGACGAGGGCGAAGTCGGTCGAGCCCACGCCCTGGCCGAACAGGTACTCGGCGACGGCGAGGGACTTGACGTCGTTCTCCACCGTGACGGCCAGTCCGGTGGCGGCGCCGAGCAGGGCGGCGAGCGGGACGTCGCGCCAGCCGAGGAACGGGCAGTAGCGCACGGTGCCGCCCGCGCGGTCGATGTCGCCCGAGACGGCCACGCCGACGCGATGGGCGCGGCGGCCCGACTCCGGTTCGGCGTCGCGGAGTTCACGCAGGAGCCCGGCCAGGGCGGCGACGGTCTCGGGAACGGCGTGGGTGGCCAGGCGCCGGGTGGCGCGGTGCCGCACCCGGGCCCTCAGGTCGGTGAGCACGCCGATCAGTTCGTCCCCGGTGACCTTGACCCCGAAGAAGAACTCCCGGTCGGCGCGGACGCTGAGCGGAACGACGGGACGTCCGGCGCCCGCCGCACGCCCCACGGGCGCCAACTCCTGGAGGTACCCGGCCTCGATGAACGGCCGCGCGGCCTTGGTCACGGCCGCCGAGGAGAGCCCGGTCACCCGGGCGACATCGAGCCGGGAGATCGGACCCCTCGTCAGAACGGTGGTGAACACCAGGGCCGTCGCGGGCGTGGTGATCGGAGCCCTGCCGTGGAGCTGAGCCTGCATGGCGTGCACCGTAGGAGGATTAATTAACTTCGTCAATATTTAAATCCGATTACGTCGGTCGTCATGGGGCTGGCTAGGGTGGCCGCCATGATCACCTTCGGCGCCGTCGCGGACGCATACGAACGGGGAAGGCCGTCCTACCCGGCCGCCGCGGTGGACTGGCTGCTGGCCGAAACGGGCCCCCGCGTCCTCGATCTCGGCGCCGGCACCGGGAAGCTGACGCGGCTGCTGACGGACCGCGAACGAGATGTCACGGCGGTGGAGCCCTCGGACGGCATGCGCGAGCTGCTGACGAGTCGGGCGCCGGGCGCCCGCGTCCTCGCGGGCGTCGCCGAGTCGATCCCGCTGTGCGAGGGCAGCGTGGACGTGGTGCTGATGGCCCAGGCATGGCACTGGGTCGACCCCGAGCGGGCGCTCCCGGAGACCGCCCGCGTGCTGGCCCCCGGCGGAACCCTGGGCCTGGTGTGGAACGTTCGCGACGACCGCGAGGACTGGACGGCGCGGCTCGGCCGCCTCCTCCACCCCGGTGGACCGCCCCCGGCCGGCCACGCCACCGCCGCCGCCCTCGGCGACCGCCCCGACCTCTACGGCCCGGCCGAGGCGCACACGGTGGAGTGGCGCTACGCGGTGGATGCCGCGCGGCTGGCCGACCTCGTCGCCTCCCGCAGCTATGTGATCGCGATGGCCGACGACGAACGGACCACGCTGCTCAGGGAGGTGGCGGACCTCGCCGCCCACCACCCCGCCCTGGCCGGGCGCGACGTGATCGAGATGCCCTATGTCACCCACTGCTACCGGGCCCGCCGCCACGGCGTGGCCCGGGACCGCGCGGCGCGCGAGGAACACCGCGCGCCGCGCCAGGGGTAGCGTGCGGCAGCATGCCGTTTCCTGATGAACGCCGTCCCGTCGCCGTGGTGGACCACCGCGCCACGTGGGCAGAGGAGTTCACGCTGCTGGCCGGGCTGCTCCGCCGCGCGCTGGGCGAACTGCCCGTCGCCGTCGACCATGTGGGGTCCACCTCGGTGCCCGGCCTGCCCGCCAAGGACTGCCTCGACGTGCAGGTGCGCATGAACGCGCTCGACGAGGCGCGCGAGGTCGCCCTGCTGGCCGCGATCGGGTTCCGCTGCCGCCCCGAGCCGTGGAACCGCTCCGAGACCGTGGGCGGCACGGTCTGCCGCAAGCTGGTCTTCGCGCCGCCGCCCGGCGCCCGCGCGTGCAATGTCCACCTCCGGGAGAACGGAGGGCCCAACGCCCGCTACGCGCTGCTGTTCCGGGACTATCTGCGCGCCGCCGAGCCCGCCCGCCGCGCCTGGGGCGCGTTCAAGCGGAGGCTGGCGGCGAGCGTGCCCGACCTCCTGGACTACGGGCGGATCAAGGCCCCGGCCACCGACATCCTGATGGCCGGGGCCGAGCGGTGGGCGGCCGAGACCGGCTGGAGCCCGGGAGCCGGTGAGGGAGTCGTGGCGCCCTGATCCGGAACCGGCCGTGCGCCGACCGGACCATGGACACCGTTGGTCTAGACCTGCACCATGGGAACCCCCCACACCCGAGAGGGCGTTACCCATGGATCGACGGCAACTCCTCGCTTCCGGCGCCGCGTTGGCTGCCCTACCGCTGCTCGCCACCCCCACCGCGCACGCCGCCCCCT
>NZ_LAVK01000563.1 GCF_001083795.1 Streptomyces sp. SBT349 | reverse complement strand
GGCTGGAAGCCGTCGCCGCCCACCCCCGCGGCTCCACCGCGACCGGCCGCCCCGGCGAACGCCTCGCCCGCTCCGTCCTCGCCCGCCACGCCGCCGACCACCGCGTCTTCGAACAGGCCGCCGAGGTCCGCCACCAGCGGCTCCACGCGCCGTTCTACGACAACCAGGTGGTCCGCGCCTGCCAGGCGCTCCCCGAGAGCCACCGCGTCCAACCCGGGGCGCGCGCCGACGTGCTGCGCGCCGTTCTCCGGGGCGCGGGCGTCCGCGAGCTCCCGCCCGGCTTCGGCGCCACCACCCACTCCTCCCAGGCCGAGTCGGTCAGGGCGGGGCTGCGGTCCTATGTCAGCGACATCGTCGGCCTGTTCGACGCCCCCCTCCTCGCCGACGCGGGCCTGATCGAGGCCCGCGTCGTCCGCAAGGCCATCCGCGCCGCCGCCCAGGGCGAACCGCTCCCCCTCGACGGGCTGGCCGAGCTCGTCTCCACCGAGATCTGGCTCCGCCGCCTCCTCACCCGCCGCGGCTCCTGCTGGACGGCCGAGGGCCACCACGACCCCCGCGCCGTGACCAGCGGCGTCAGCCCCTGACCGACCCGCACCCACCGGCCGCCCGGCACACCCCGCGCCCGTCCACGGTCCACGGCGCCGACTGCGGAGACTGCGGAGACTGCGGAGACTGCGCCGAGCGAGCCAACGGCGCTACGTGCAGGTGATCTCCGACTCCGCCCAGTCCGCCAGGGCCACCGGGCCCAGGGGACCCCGGGGAGCGACCGCGATCCGCAGGGTCTCGACGCCCTCCAGCGACACCCGCACCCGCACCGGATCGTCCCTGCCGCCGACCTCCCCGGACCGCCACAGCTCCCGCTCGTCCCCGAACACGGTGAAGACCGCGGCCCCCACCCCCCTCGTCAGGTCGTCCAGGCCCACCAGCGCCTCGTACGAGACGCAGGAACGATTCAGGTCCACCGTCACCGACGAGTACGTCCCGACCGTGATCCCGTGGGCGTACTCCCGGCCGTTGACCGACACGCTCTCCCGCTGCCACACCGGGCTGCTCCCCGCCAGCCGCACCACCGGGCCGCTGCGGTCGCCCATCACGTCGTACGCCAGCGACCGCAGTTCGAACGCCTCGGCCGGCGGCTCCGGTTCGGGCTCCGGAGGAGCCGGTGGCTCCGGCTCCGGCTCCGGCTCGGGCTCGGGCTCGGGCGAGGGAGACGGCGGTGGCTCCGGCTCCGGCTCAGGCTCCGGGGAAGGAGACGGCGCGGGCTCGGGAGACGGCACCGGATCCACCACCGGCTCGGGAGAAGGAGAGGGAGGAGGCGGCGGGGACGGCGGGTCCGCGGGCGGCGCGGGCTCCGACTCCACCGGCTCCTCGCCCCCGGGCGGCGCGGCCTCCGGCTCCGGCTCCGGATCCCCGCCCATCAGCGCGAACGCCAGCGCCGCCCCCGCCACCGCGGCCATCGCCGCCGACACGATGCCCGCCTTCGCCGGGGCGCCGAGCCCCTCCGAGGCGGCGCCCCCCAGACCGCCGGCCGCCGCGGCGGAACCGGCGGTGCCGGAACCGGCGGCCCCCAGGAAGAGCCCCGCCCCCTTGAGCGAGGACTCCGCCGCGAACCAGCCGATCACGGCCACCGGAAGCACCACACGCAGGTGCTCGTTCAGATCGCGCACCTCGGACGCCGCCATCGCGCACCGCCCGCACTCCGCCAGGTGCTTGCGCAGCCCCCGCTCCGCCCGCGTCCGCAGCCCACCCCGCGCGAACGCGCCCAGGCGGTCCGCGAAGCGCGCGCACTCCCCGCCCTCCGTCAGCGTCCGGCTCACATGTTCCTGCAAATAGGCCTGCCGCAGCCCCTCCCGCGCCCGGTGCGCCAGCACCGCCGTCGCGTTCGGCGTCAGCCCGAGCAACGGCGCCACCTCCCGCGGCGACGCCTCCTCCACCGTCGTGTGCCACAGCACCGTCTGCCACCGCTCCGGCAGACTCCTGAACGCCCGCACCGCCATCGACCGCTCGGCGTCGTGCATCGCCCGCACGTCCGCGCCCACGTCCAGCGCGTCCGCGCACCCCGCCCGCCGCGACGACGCCGACACCGCGAACGCCGCGAAGTCCTCGACCAGTTGCTCACGCTTGGCCGAACGCGCCCAGTCCGCCGCCACCCGCCGCACCGACGTCAGCAGGTACGCCCGCACCGCCGTCTGCGGCCCGGTCCCCCCGCGCACCGCCTGCAACGTCGCGGCGAACACCTCGTTCGTCAGGTCGTCCGCCGTGTCCGCGTCGCGGCAGCACGTCCGCGCATACCGGCGCACGGCGTCCGCGTGGCGCCGGTATAACTCGTCGTACGCCTCCGAGCCACCCCGACGCATCCGCTCGACCAGCTCCAGATCCGCGGCCTCGCTGTCGGGGACGCGCTGCCGCGGCACCAACGACTCGCCGGAGCCGTCGTCGTGCCCCTCAACCCGGTCAACGCCCATAGATCGGAAGCCCCTGTGTGCATAGCTGTCAGCGACACCGGTCAGGCTGCCACAACACACCCGCATCACAAGGGGAGTTCACGCAGAACCACCCGTCCGAGCGGTATTCCCCCATCATCGCCCGTTTGCGCGAAGCCCCTGAAGCAATATCTCCAGCAGCCGCGACTCCGCCGCCGTCTGGCGCGCCGGATCCTCGAACCGCGGTGGCGTCGTCGCTATCACCAGCATCAGATCCGCCACCGTCACATCCGCCCGCAACTCCCCCGCGGCCCTGGTGCGTTCCACCAACTCCCCGACCACCATCAGCAGTTCACGCGTCGCGCCGGAACGCCCCTCCCCGGACTCCCCGCCCGCCGCCTCCCCGTCGGCCGCCGCCGTCCCCCGCTGCACGGGAACGCGCTCCC
>NZ_LAVK01000562.1 GCF_001083795.1 Streptomyces sp. SBT349 | reverse complement strand
GGGGTGCTGGCCCGGGCCGGGGGGGCCCCCGCGGCCCAGGGGGGGGGGCGGACCCCCCCCCCCGGCATGACCGCCGAGGAGCTGCCGACCTGGCAGACCAACGGCATCGTGTACGCGCTCGCCGAGGCGGACGGCGTGGTCTTCGTCGGCGGCACCTTCTCCACGGTCAGGCCGCCGGGCGCGGCCTCCGGCACGCAGGAGCGGCCCGCGGGGAACTTCGTGGCCCTGGACGCCGCGACGGGCGCGCCGATCGACTGCGACCTGTCGTTCACCGTCGGCTCGGGCGGCGCCACGGTGCGGTCCCTCGCCGTCTCGCCCGACGGCCGAACCCTGTACGCGGGCGGCACGTTCGGCTCGGTCAACGGCGTGGGCGCCTCCAGCGTGGCCGCGTTCGACCTCGGGAACGCCTGCGCCCGCGTCCCGTTCCCCGTCGCGGCCAACGGCATCGTCCGCGCCATCGCGGCATCCGACGACCGCGTCTACCTGGGCGGGGACTTCACCCAGCTCAGCGGGCAGGGCAGGTCCCGCTTCGGCGCCGTCGACCTCGCGGGGCAGCTCACCGGCTGGGAGGCGGACGCGGACGAGATCGGCAAGGCCATCGCGCTCACCCCCGACGGCGAGAGCGTCGTCCTCGGGGGCAACTTCTTCGAGATCAACGACGCCAACTCGCACGCCCTGGCCGTCGTGGACGCCGACACCGGCGCCAACGTCCGCACCTACCCGCTGCCGTTCATCGAGACCAGCTCGACGGTCCAGGCCCTCGCCGTCGACGAGAACGGGATCTACACCGCCAACGAGGGCACCGGCGGCTTCGACGGCAGGATCGCGCTCGACCCGGCCACGTTCGACCAGAAGTGGCGCGACACCTGCCTGGGCGCCACCCAGACGGTCGCCGTCCACGCCGAGGTGCTGTACAGCGGGCACCACGCGCACGACTGCTCCAGCATGGGCCAGTTCCCGAACCAGGCCCGCTACCACCTCTTCGCCCAGTCGGTGCACGACCCCGAGCTGCTCGGCTGGTTCCCCAACACCAACGACGGCCTCGGCGAGCAGCTCGGGCCGCGCGTGATGACGGTCGCCGACCACCCGGGCGACGACCGTGAATTCCTGTGGGTGGGCGGCGGGTTCACCACGGTCAACGGTCAACCGCAGTGGGGTGTCACCCGGTTCGCCACCGGGCCCGACACCGGCGCGCCGTCCGTTCCCGAGACGCACGCGGCGAGCCTGGTGCCGGGCCGGGCCGACGTGACCTGGGCGCCGAGCCTGGACCTGGACGACAGCCTGCTGACCTACCGCGTCTACCGCGACGGCGGGAGCCAGCCGGTGCACACGGCCCAGGCCGAGTCGCTGCCCTGGCGCAGACCCCAACTCACGTACGCCGACACGGATGTGACGGCCGGGGAGACCCACAGCTACCGCGTGACCGCCACCGACGGCGCGGGCAACACCAGTGCCCTGTCGGCGCCGGTGAACGTCACCGTGGCGGGCGACGGCCAGCCCTACGCGGACGAGGTCCTCGCCGACGACCCGGTCCTCTTCTGGAATTTCGACGAGACCGCGAACACCTTCGCCTCCGACGCCTCGGGGAACGGCGGCAACGGCATCCACCGCGGCGCCCCCGAGCGCGGCGCGGCCCCGCCGGCCGTGCCGGGCCCCGGCGCCGCCGCCATCGGCTACGACGGCACCGACGCGTACACCTACAGCGACCGCACCTACGCCGGAATGACGCGGTACACGCTGGAGACCTGGTTCAGCACCACGACCGACAGGGGCGGCAAGCTGATCGGGATGGGCGACCGCATCCTGGAGCTCAGCTCGCGCCGCGACCACAACATCTATATGCGCGACGACGGGCGCCTGGTGTTCGGCGTCTACACCAACACCTACCGGACGATCACCAGTTCGGCTTCGTTCAACGACGGCGACTGGCACCATGTCGCCGCCTCGGTCGGAGCCAACGGCATGCGGCTGTACGTGGACGGCGAGCAGGTCGCCGGCCAGCAGACGGTCACCGCGGCCAGGAACGTCACCGGGTACTGGCGCACCGGGGGCGACAGCCTCTCCGGCTGGCCCAACCGCCCCGACAGCGACTGGTTCGCCGGCCGCCAGGACGCCACGGCCGTCTACCCCGCGCAGCTGTCCGCCTCGCGGATCGAGGAGCACTACGAGGCGGCGTCACTGCCGACCGACACGGTGACCGCGCTCGCGCCGACCGCCGACACCTATGTCAACGGGGCGGCGCCGACGGCCGGTCACGGCACGCACCAGCAGCTCGCGGTGCGCGGCACCCCGGCCTATGAGAGCTATCTGGCCTTCGCGCTGCCCGAGGCGCCGCCCGGCACCGTGCTCGAGAACGCGGCGCTGCGGGTACGGGTCAGCGGAGACGCGGCGGCGGGCTCGGGGGACGAGTTCGCGGTGCGGCCGGTCACCGGCGCCTGGACGGAGGCCGCCACCACCTGGGCGACCAGACCCACGCTCGGCGCCACGGTGCTGGGCACCCTCAGCGCGCCCGACGCGCTGGGCGGCGTGTACAGCGTGCCCATCGACCTGGCCACGGTGAACGGCGCGCTCGGCGAGGAGTTCGACCTCGCGCTCACCAGCTCCGGAGCCGACAGCCTGTGGCTGTGGGCCGAGGAGGCGCCCCAGACCGCGAACCGGCCCCAACTGCTCCTCACCTTCGGGGCACCCTGATGCGGCGCCCTGCCCCGCGGGGTTCCCTGGGCGCCCTCCTGGTCGCCGCCCTGCTCAGCGCCGCCCTGCTCAGCGCCGTGCTCACCGCGTGCGGCGCGCGTCGGGGGCTCCCGGTACCCCTGCGGCGTGTACGTCACCGGCGCGCGGGGCACCGGCGCGCCCGGCACCGGCGTGTGAGGCGGCGCGAGGG
>NZ_LAVK01000561.1 GCF_001083795.1 Streptomyces sp. SBT349 | reverse complement strand
GGTGGTTTGGTGGGCGGTCGGGAACCGCTGGGGCGGGTGGGCGCCTACCGTCCGGCGCATGAGCGGCATCGAGGAGATCATCGGTCGGGTCCGGCGTGAGCTGGACGGTGAGTTGAGGGAGCGGGTCCGCAGGGAGCTGGCCCTGCGACCGCGCGACTGGCTCGTCGACCAGTTGCTCGGCCAGGCGCTCGGGGACGCCGCCTCCCCGGTGCCGACGCCGCGGTCCCCCGCCGCCCGGGCGGGCGAGCCGGGCCTGGATGTGGCCGCCCTCGCCGAACTCGTCGAGCGCTTCCGGTCGTTCACCCGGGAACGGCTGGAGGCCGAGGGCCACTTGATCGGCCCCCCGGCCAAGGGCGGCGAGCTGATCGGGCCCGATCGCAGGTCACCGACGGGCGCGGAGCTGCTGCACGAGGCCAAGGACCTGCTGCACGCCCTGCTCTTCGGCGCGGCGGAGGACGGGGTCTATCTGAACCGCGTCGCCCGCGAGCTGCTGACCGTCACCGTGCCGCGCGAGAAGGCGCACAGCATCGCGTTCGCGCTCCGCGCCGCGACGGAAGCGGGCGCGAACGGCACGTGGCGCGACCCGGCGGGCCCCGCCGCCCCGGCGCACAACCAGCGCGCGCCGAATACGTTGTTCGAGGTCGCCTACGGCGAGGTCACCGAGGAACTGGTGGGCCACGGCATCGCGGCCTGCCTGAAGGTGATCAACAACCTGGAGATCAACGAGCCCGTCCTCTACGCCAGGACGGAGAGCGTCGCGGAGATCGACACCGGCCCGGAGTGACCCACGGCACCCGTTCCCGCCCGGCGCGCGGCGCAGATGGGGGCGACGGTCGCCGCCCCCCTCGGACGTGTGCCCCTGGGCCGTTCACCGTCACCCCCCGCGGGTGGTCAGTCCGCTCTGCCCGCCCGAGCCTGCGGGCTCTCCCCGCCGCCGCGCAAGGGCTCCTCGCTGTCCCGGACAGCGAGTCCCTGTCCGGCCTGGTCAGAGCGGTCGGCTCAGGACGTGTCCGCGGCGGAGGCCGTGTCCGCGGGGGCTCGTGCCGGGGGGCGGTGGCGGTCCATGTCGCGCCATTCGGGGCGCAGGGCCGTCAGGTTGGTGGTGAGGAAGTACGCGGCGGCCCCCACCACCAGCGCCGGGGCGAGGCCGACGGCCGCCACCGCCGCGCCCGCCACCAGGCCGCCGAACGGCATGCCCGCCCAGGACAGGGCGCTGGTGAGGCCGGTGACCCGGCCGATCAGCGGGCGGGGTATGCGTTCGTAGATCACCGCGCCCAGGATGGGGTTGAGGAACCCGGCGCCGAAGCCGGAGACGGCGGCCACGGCCACCACCGAGGACAGCGGCAGCCCCGCCGAAGCGTCGAGGGCAAGGATCAGGAAGCGCGGCGCCCCCGCCAGCAGGAATCCGGCGAAGAAGACCAGCCTGCGCCGCAGCCGGTGCGCGATCGCCGCGGCGATGAGGCTGCCGGCCACGGCGGCCATCCCGGCCGCGCTGGACACGATGCCCAGCCCCACGGGCCCCGCGCCCGACTCCCGCGCCCACACCGGCAGCAGCACGCTCATCAGCGCCGCGTCCAGGAGGTTGGTGACGGCGACCATCACCACGACGGTCAGCAGGAGCCGGTCCGCGCGCAGGAACGCGAGCCCCTCGCCGAGGCTGCGCCAGTACCCGGGCCCCTGCCGTTCGCGCCCGGCGCCGCGCCCCATGTCCGCGGGGAGGGTCGCTGCGATCACGAGCGAGCCGAGGGCGAAGCAGACCGCGTTGGCGGCCAGGCCCGCCGGCGCGCCCATCCCCGCCACCAGCGCCCCTCCGGCGGCCGGTCCGACGGTGGAGGCGAGGCGTTCGATCACGCCGGAGAGGCCGGTGGCCCGTTCGAGGGGAACGCCGCACCGGTCGGCGGCCTCGGGCACCATGACGGCCTTGGCCAGGTCGCCGGGGCCGCGGGCGCCGCCGACGACGGCGACCAGGAGGAGCAGCAGCCAGAACGGGAGCGCCTCGGCCAGGTGCAGCAGCGGGATGACGCCGACGGCGGCGGCGCTGACCAGGTCGGTGCTCCAGGAGACCAGGCGCGGTCCCGCCCGGTCGACCTGGGGCCCGGCCAGTGCCTTGGCCAGCGCGTAGGGGGCCAGTTCGGCGAAGGCGACCAGTCCCGTCTGGACCGCGCTGCCGCTGCTGACGAGCACGAACCAGGGCAGCGCGACGGCCGAGACCCGCGTGCCGGTGTGGGACACGGCGAGGGCGGCGAGGACCCCGGCCAGCGGGCGCATCCGGCCGCGCGCGCCCGGCCGCGCCGCCCGCACGCCCCCGTCCCGCGCCCCCGCGGGCGCGGCGGTCACGGCTGGTCGTCCAGGTCGGGCAGGAAGTGCGTCATGATCGAGACGCGCCTGGCGCCGGGCGGCGCCGCGTTCGCGCTCGCGGTGGCCTCGGAGGTGTGACGGGCGATGAGAGCGCCCAGTTCATCCTTCAGGCGCGTCGCCTGGTCCGGGGTGAGATAGAGGAACCGGTCGCTGAGGGTGAAGACGTCTCGCCAGGGTTCGGGCATGGTCTCCAGCTCGTTGAGCGCCTCCTGGACGCGCACCGCGTAGGCGGCGGCGACCGAGCGCAGGTAGGTCATGGTGGCCTCGGGCTCGCGCTCGCTCAGCTCCCGCCCCTTGAGCCGGGTGGCCCGGTGGACCGAGCGCCACCAGCGGTCGCGGGCGTTGCCCCGTTGCGCGTCCTCCTCCACGAAGCCCGCCGCGTCGAGCTGCCGCAGGTGGTAGCTGGTGGCGCCGGAGGTCAGGCCGAGGCGCCGGGCGAGCTGGGTCGCGGTCGCGGGGCCGAAGCGCCGGAGGAGTCCGAGGAGTTGAACACGCACGGGGTGGGCGAGGGCGCGCAGGCCGCGTGCGTCGAGGACGACGTCGTGCGCGGCCTCGTGCGCGGCCTCGGGCGGGGTGCCGGTGCCGGTGCCGGTC
>NZ_LAVK01000560.1 GCF_001083795.1 Streptomyces sp. SBT349 | reverse complement strand
GCGCCGGTTCCTTCGGTCCCGTCGGTCCCGCTCACTGGTCACGCTCCCTCTCCCGCTCCCGCGCGCGGCGGATCTCGGCGAGCACCTCGTCGGTGTGCTCGCCGATCACCGGCGGGTGCCTGCGGGTGGTGGCCGGGGTGCGGTCGGGGGGGATCGGCGGGGGCCGGCCCCTCCTCCCGGCCCCCGCCGCGACCGCGGACTTGACGAGGGAGGCCGAGACCTGGCTGACCTCCGCCGAGCTTGCCGACGCGCCGCTGGTGGTCCTCACCCACGGTGCGGTGGCCACCGGCGCCGACGAGGACGTGCCCCACCTGGAACAGGCCGCGCTGTGGGGCCTGGTGCGTTCCCTGCAAGCCACCCACCCCGGCCGCATGGCCATCGTGGACACGGACGGCACCCACGACGAGGGGGAGTTCGTCCCCGCCCTGTCGGCCGCGGTGGCGTCGGGGGAGCCGCAGAGCGCGGTCCGCTCCGGCGTCGTGCTGCTGCCACGCCTCGAACGCGTCGCCCTGGACACCGAGCGGGACACCGCCCCGGCCTTCGACCCGGAAGGCACCGCGGTCGTCACCGGAGTGGACACCCGGCGCGGCGCCGCGATCGCCGAGCACCTGGTGAGCGGATACGGCATCCGGCGACTGCTGCTGATCGCCCCACCGGGGCAGGGCGGCCGGGTCGCCGAACTGTGCGAGCGGCTCACCGCGGACGGAGCCGACGTCCAGCTCGTCGCATGCGACCTGGACGACCGGACGAAGCTGAGGCGGGCGCTGGCCAAGGCGCCCAGCTCCCTGAACGTTGTCGTCCACGCCTGGGAGGCCGTGGACGAGCCGTCCGACAGGCGAGTGGCGGCCGAGGCCAGGACGCTGCACGCACTCACCCGGCACCCCGAGCTCGCCGCCTTCGTGCTGTTCTCCTCGACCAAGGGGCTGCTGGGCGCGGCGGGGGAGACCACCGAGGCCGCCTCGGCCGCCTTCCTCGACGCCTACGCCCAGCATCTGCGCGTCCGGGGCATCCCCGCCCGATCCATCGCCTGGGGGCCCTGGGACGGTGAGACGGACGGCACGACCGGCACGCTCAGCCCGCAGCGAGCACTCGCGGCCCTGGACGCGGCCCTGGGAGTGGACCAGGCCCAACTCGTCGCGATGAAGCTGGACCCGGACGCCGTGCCGGCCGGTGCCCTCTCACCGCTGCTCCGGGAGCTGGTCGACGTCCCCGTCCGCACCGCCACCGGAGACGAGGCCGTCACGGCCGCCCTGCGGGAGCGGCTGGCAGACATGCCCGAGGCCGAACGGGACCGGCTGCTCACCGAGCTCGTCCGGGAACAGCTCGCCGATCTGCTCGGCCTCTCCGGCACGCGCGCCGTCGAGCCCGACCGGGCGTTCACCGACCTGGGCCTGACCTCGGTCACCGTGGTGGAGCTGCGCAACCGGCTGAGCGAGGCCACCGGGCTCCGCCTGCCCGCCACCTCCGCCTTCGACCACCCCACACCGGCGGCACTGGCCGGCATGCTGCGGCGCGAGCTGTTCGGCGGCGGTGCGACGTCGGTCCCGACCGCGACCCCGGCCACGGCTCCGACCGCGGCCGACGAGCCGATCGCGATCGTGGGGATGGCGTGCCGGCTGCCGGGTGGGGTGGCCTCGCCGGAGGATCTGTGGGAGTTGGTGGCGTCGGGTGGGGACGCGGTCGGCGGCTTCCCGGACGACCGTGGCTGGGACCTGGAGGATCTGTTCGATCCGGATCCGGATCATGCGGGGACGAGCTACGTCTGTGAGGGCGGTTTCCTGTATGACGCGGGGGAGTTCGATGCCGAGTTCTTCGGTATCTCGCCGAGTGAGGCGTTGGCGATGGATCCGCAGCAGCGGTTGCTGCTGGAGACGTCCTGGGAGGCGTTGGAGCGGGCCGGTATTGATCCGACGGCCTTGCGTGGCACGGATGTCGGTGTGTATTTCGGCACGCTCAACCAGGACTACGCCACGAATCTGGACACCGTCCCCGAGGGGGTCGAGGGGTACCTGATGACCGGCGGGGCGGGCAGTGTGCTGTCCGGTCGGGTGTCGTACACGCTGGGGTTCGAGGGACCTGCGGTGACGGTGGACACGGCGTGCTCGTCGTCGCTGGTGGCGTTGCATCTGGCGGCGCAGGCGTTGCGGTCGGGTGAGTGCTCGATGGCGCTGGCCGGAGGGGCCACCGTCATGTCCACGCCCAGCGCCTTCGTCGGCTTCTCCCGCCAGCGGGGGCTGGCCGCCGACGGGCGGTGCAAGTCGTTCGCGGCCGGGGCCGACGGAACGGGATGGGCCGAGGGCGTCGGTGTGCTGCTCCTGGAGCGTTTGTCGGACGCGGAGCGGCTGGGGCATCGGGTGCTGGCGGTGGTGCGGGGCAGCGCGGTGAACCAGGACGGCGCGTCCAACGGCCTGACGGCGCCCAGCGGCCCTTCGCAGCAACGGGTGATACGCGATGCCCTGAACGCCGCCCGTCTCGCCCCCTCCGACGTGGACGTGGTGGAAGGCCACGGTACGGGTACGAAGCTGGGCGACCCGGTGGAGATCCAGGCTTTGCTGGCCACCTATGGGCAGGGCCGTGAGCGTCCGTTGTGGCTGGGTTCGTTGAAGTCGAATATCGGTCATGCGCAGGCGGCCGCGGGTGTGGCCGGCGTGATCAAGATGGTGATGGCGTTGCGGCACGGCGTGCTGCCGCGGACGCTGCATGTGGATGTGCCCTCGTCGCAGGTGGACTGGTCGGCGGGTGCGGTGGAGTTGCTGGCCGAGGAGCGGTCGTGGCCGGAGACGGGGCGTCCCCGGCGGGCGGGTGTGTCCGCGTTCGGGGTGAGTGGTACGAACGCTCACGTCATCCTGGAGCAGTCCTCGGTGGGGGTTCCGGAGCAGTCTCCGGTGGGTGGTGTGGTGCCGTTGGTGGTGTCGGGGCGTGGTGGTGAGGGGTTGCGGGGGCAGGCTCGGCG
>NZ_LAVK01000055.1 GCF_001083795.1 Streptomyces sp. SBT349 | reverse complement strand
GTGTGTGGGTGGCCACGGCGCGGGGTTCGGGCGGGGCGAGCCGTCGTCGCGGGCTTCGTGCGGGACGCGCGCCCTGCCGCGGGGAGTGGTGCAGCGGATCCGGGGGCGGGCCCGGCACGTCGGGCACGGCACGTCCAGCACGCCGCCGGCGGTCACGAGGTGCCGCCGTCGTCGAGGGTGGGCTGGGTCTGCTGGAGCTGGTCGCCCCCGGCGGCCAGCCAGGCGGCGCGGTACTTCTCGACCCAGTCCTCGCAGTCCTTCCGTGCGTGGAACCGGGCGTGGCCCGGCAGGTCGGGTCGCCACAGGTTCGGGCCGGGGAACGCGACGGCCTTCTGTCGTCCGGCGATGGCCTCGCCGCAGCCCATGCAGGCGTCGGCGGGGAACGCCATCCGCACCTGGGAGACGGCGGTCTCCCGGTCGGCGACCTCGTTGGCCTTCTCGTGGCGGCAGGGTGCGAGTTCGCCGCAGGCGACGCACACGGCGTAGTGCTCGGGCAGCACGTCCCACTGGTGGCGGGCGGGACCGCACAGGTGCAGCGGCTTGCGCTTCGGCTTGGCGGGGTCGGCCAGGATGATGACGACGGGGCGGCCGTTCCAGGTGGCCCGCTGGGGTTCCGGCCCGGTGGCGCGTTCGGCGACGAGGGCGCTCAGCCACGTGGCGTGGTGCTGGTCCCAGGCGGTCTCGAACCGCTCGGGCCACAGGTCGCCGGGCCGTTCATCGATGCTGACGACGCGCCAGGGGGCGCGGTCCCAGACGACGAGCACGCCCGGGGCGAGCTGGACGTGGCGGGCCCGGAAGCCGGCAGCGCTGACGCGGTCGGCGAAGCGTCCGGAGGCGGTGGATGCCTGGCCGATGCGCCCGCCGAACTTTCCGATGGGGTCGATGTGGCCGGTGATGGTCGGGGTGCGGGGGCGCCAGCACTTGTCCGGGTCGATGATCATGATGGGGTCCTTTCGGTGGTGGCGGCGGTGACGCGGGCGGGGTGGGCCTTGGGCCGCTCGGCGCCGGACGGCAGTCGGCAAGGGCGGCCGATGGGGGCGTGGCACTTCGGGCAGGCGATCCCCCCGGGGCCGGGGCGGCGCACCTTGGAGGCCGACGCCGCGTCCGCCGGTATGTCCCGCCCGACAGCGGCCAGAGCCCGGGTGGTCCGGCGGGTGGGTGTGCCAGGGCCGAGAGCCCGCTGGCCCGCGTCCGGCCCGGCCAGGCCGTCCGCAACCGCGGCAATCTGCGTCCGCAGCCGGGCGAGGTACTGCTGCGGGGTCTCGTCGGGGTCGCCGTCGTAGCGCAGGTTCGCCAGCCGCTCGCGCCGTAGCTGGCGGGCGATGCTGATGATGTCCGGGGTGGTGATCCGGCGGCGGTCCTTCGGCTCCAGCCCGGCCATGACGACGGCGTAGAAGTGGGTGATGGCGGCCTCGGCGTCGCGGTATCCGACGGCGGCGGCGTTGAGGTCCTGGTGCCAGGCGAGGGTGTCGGCGTCGCCGACGGTCCGCTGGTCGCGGGCGGCGGCCAGGCCGAGGAGCATCCCAACCTGCTCGAAGTCGATGGTCTCGTTCACGATGTCTCCTGGTTGGCGGCGCGGGCGGCGTCGGCTTTGGCCTGCATGCGGCGGCCTGCTTCGATCGCGGCCTGCACGCGCTGGTCGGTGGTGGACGGGCGTGCCGCGCCGGGGCCGGGGAAGGGCACGACGCCGCCGGGGAGTTCGGGGGTGCTGGCGGCCATGGCCTTCCAGGCGGGCAGGAAGTACCGGCCGGAGCGGGGGGTGTTGTGGGCGCCCTGCCAGGAGGCGCGGGCGGAGGTGACGAGTGCCGGCACGCCGCAGCGGCGGATCAGGGCCTCGATCTGGAGCCACTCACCCGGGCGCAGGTCCCAGCCGACGAACAGCCGCTCGGCCTGGAGAGCGGCGACGAGGGGCTGGGAGGCGTCGGGGATCTGGGGTTCGCCGGGCGTCTGGCGCGCGTAGCTAGCTGTCTTTCCCTCTTCCGTAGGAAGAGGGGATGGGATGGGATGGGATGGGACACCCGCTTCACCCTGGAGGGTGTCACGGCGTGACGATCCCTCCTGACCTGCGGTGGAACCCTCAAACGACCCTTCGTTTCCGCGCGGATTCGCGTCGGAATCGGCTTCGTTTCCGCGCGGATTCGCGTTCGTTTCCGCTTCGGAACTGCGTGCGTTCCGCTGCTCGCGGGCTCGGTCGCGGCCTTTCTGCTGCCGCTTCCGGCCGGCTTCCCGAGCCGCCTCGACCTGTTTCCGGGAGCGGTTGTAGTCGAGGAAGTCGTGGATCGTGTAGCCGCTTCCGTCGGGCTGCTCGCACCGCGGGCAGTCGTGCCCGAAGGGGTGGAGCAGCCCGACGGCAACGAGCTTCTTGATGGTCGGAGGCGTGCCGTAGTCACGGACGATCGCAGCGTCCAACTTGCCCTCGGTCAGGTGCCGGGCGGCGTAGGCGCCGAGGCGCACGAACACGCCGACGGCGGCGTTGCCGACCTTGCGGACCTTCGGGTGGGTGTCGAACCCGTCGTCCAGGACGAACCACGGCATGTGGCGCTCCTACTGCTGCTGGTTGGTGGTCGTGGTGCGGGCTGCGCTGACGGCGGCGCGGTGGTGGTCGCACATCCAGCCGTCGGCGCTGAAGCGGGCGGGCTGGCCGCAGACCGGTTGTCCGCGTCCGCATCGGCCGCGGGTCACGGGGGTCCGCGCCGGGGCGACAGACGCGGGGGCGGTCACGGACCCACCGCCTGGGCGGCTTGGGCCTTGCGGGTGCGCCGGCCTTGGAGCTGGGCTCGGGCTTGTGCGGGGAACCCGCCGCGGATGCCGTGCCGCGGGACGCGGCCGGGGGTGAGCGGGTGTTCCTCCGCCATCGCGGCGTCGAGGCAGGCCTGGCGGGCCGGGCATTCGTTCCAGCAGATCCGCAGGGCCTCGGTGGCCTGTTCGGGCGTGGTGGGGTACCACAGTTCGGGGTCCACCGACGCGCAGGCCGCGTTCTCCTCCCAGGCGTGGTTCATGACGCCACCGCCTGCTGCTCGGATTGGCGGTCGCGGGCGCGGGAGATGGACTTCTGCACGTTGTCGCGGGTGACGCCGAGCCGTTCGGCTGCCTGCTGGCGGGTGTAGCCCTGGCGTTCCAGCCACAGGGCGTCCTCGGCGAGAGCGAGGAAGCGCGGGGTTTGGTCGGGTTCAGTCTCGGAGGAGTTGGGGTCGTCGATGCCGCCCCAGTCCTCCCACCACTGAGGGTCGCGCCAACCTGCGCGGCTTGCGCGGGCTCGGGCGCGCTCGGCGGCCGTGGCCGTCACGCCGTGGTCCTGAGGTCGCCGTGCGGCGATCTCGCTGTACAGAGCGTGGACGCCAGTCGCTGTGGACCACGCGACGCTGTTTCCCCGGCGGCTGCGCATGAGCGCACCTACGTAGGAGGGTGCGCACTCCAGACGCCTGGCGATCTCGGTGTTGGGCCATCCGGCAGCCGAGAGGGCGCGGAGGCGGCGCTGGGTTCCGTGGGCTGGGACGCGTGCGCGGCTGGCTGCCGGCGCGGCGTGTGCGGGTTCGGGGACGGCGAGGACGCGGCGTTCGGTGTCGGTGTGGATGCGGCCTTCTCGCCAGGCGATGCGCCGCAGTTGCTCGCTCCTGATGTGGGCGGCGGTGCAGATGTCGTGGTCGTTCATGCCGGCGGTGCGGAGGCGGTTGACGTGTTGGGCGGCGCGTTCGGGGTCGCGGAGGTAGGAGCGGCCGGTTGTGCGGAGGTAGGCGGCTCGCCGGACTTGGGCGGCGGCGCCGGTCTTGCAGTTCTGGCAGCGGCAGCCGCGCCAGTAGCGGCGGGGGTCGCCGTGCTCGAACGCCTCGGCGGGGATGGCGGGGCGGCCGGCGCCCCGGGTCGCGGTGGTCATGCAGCGGCCCTCCAGCCGGAGAACTCGCGCAGGACGTAGAGCCCTATCTCCTTCTTGTGGGTGGGGCCGGAGGTGGAGCGCACCTTGCCGATCTCGACGATGGGCGGGGGCTTCCGGTTGGCCATGGACAGGAACACCAGCCCGGCGGTGCCGTGCGCCATCTCGGGGAGCAGGTCGCGGAAGGTGTTCATTGAGAAGGGGCGTCCGTGGGCGCCGAAGATGTTGATGGCCTGCTCGATGAGGGCCTTGTCCCAGTCGGACACGGAGTCGATGAACGCCGCGAGCTGGTCGTCGAGGCCGGCGGCCTCTCCGGCGGCGGGGTTGACGGTGCCGTGGACGGGGGCGGTGAGCTGGAGCTGCTGGCCGGTCACCGGGTGCCCGCCTCGGCGGTGATGCGGGCGGCGCAGAACCGGCCGCCCTTCCCGGCTGCGAGGTCGAGCCACATGAACTGGCCCGCCGTCATGTCGGGGGTCGCGTGGAAGAAGCAGTCGGCGGCCTCGGGGTGGCCCATCTCTTCGAGGACGGGCCGCATGTACGGGATCGCGTGTGCGGCGACCGCGCGGTGGAACTCGTTGACGTCGTCGGTCGTGATGGTCAGGTCCGGGACGGGGCGGCCGTCGCCGAGGTGTCCGAACTCAACGGTGTACGTGGCCATGTGGTCTCCTTGGGGTGGGCCGCCCCGCCTGTTTGCGGCGGGCGGGGCGGCCGAGGTCATCGGCTGGTGTCGGCGCGGCGTTTGAGGCTGTAGGCGGCGGCGGTAAGTGCCCCGGCCGTGAGCCAGGCGGCGCCGACGAGCAGGTAGGTGGCGGCGTTCACGGCGTGCCGCCGGTGGCGCCTTGGACGGCGTCCCCGTCCCCGTCGTGGGTGACGACGACGGGGGGTCCGGGCTGGTCGGTGGGCTGCTGCTCGGGCGTGCATGCGGCGAGGAGCAGCAGCACCGTGGCGGCACCGGCCGCGACGGCGCGGGCGCCGAGCTGGTACGGGCCGTGGACCGGGCACCAGCGGCGACTGGCGCAGCGGCAGTTGCGGGTGTCACCCTCCGGCGGCGATGTCCGGCCGGTCATCGGGTGGCCTCGGCGGCAGACGGGCGCGCCCGCAGCGTGCCGTCGGCGCTGACCGGGTGGGCGTGCCGGGTGCCGGAGAAGCAGCACCCGATGCCCAACGCAGCGCAGTCCTCGGTGACCTCGGCGGCGTGCAGGGTGACGCGGTCCTGGAACTCGCCGTGGAACTGGGTGACGATCCACAGCCCGGGGTGCCGGGTGGTGTGGTCGAGTTCGACGGTGTCGCCGACCGTGAGGGCGCGCAGGTTCTCGCCGTCGTGCAACTCGACGCTGTCGCAGTCGATCGTGATGGCCTCAGCGGCCGTGGTGTCGTTCATGTGCGTGTGCTCCTGGTGGTTGGGGGTCCCGCCGCCCGGCCCGTGGTCATCCGGGCGGCGGGACCGTGACGCGGGGGTCAGGGGGTGCCGTCGGTCACGCGGTGCGCGGCCAGGACGGCGGGCAGCGGGTCCGGCTCGGGGAGCGGGCTGAGCATCCGCACGCCCTCGAACGGGGCCCGCGGCAGCAACAGCAACTGGCCGGGCGGGTCCGGGACCGGCTGCGGTTCCGGGCCGGGGCCGCTGTCCTCGTCGCGGAACTCGGTGCACCGCCCGTCGACGAACTGCGCCGGGGTCCGGTCGGTGAGGGTCAGCAGCACCAGCGGGCAGCCCTTCGCGTCGTTGCCCTGCCGCGCGGGCCGGTCGTGGACGCACCGGTTGCACCAGGCGTCCATGAACGCCATGCCCTCGTCGCTGTTGGAGAACGGGCCGCCCTCGCGGGACTGCTCGTACAGCGCGTCGTAGTCGCCGAGGCTCACCGCTCGGCCCTCCCGTGCTCGCGGAGGATGCGGGTGATCTCGGCGTTGGCGATGGCGGCGAGCATCTGCCGCATCTCCTCGGCCGCCGCCGCCGCCTCGTCGTCGTCCGGCTCCGGGGCAGGGGTGGGCTCGGGCAGCGGCCACACCGTCTGCACCGCCCGCACCAGCACGGGGACCAGCACACCCGCCACGATCAGGACGGCGGCAGTCAGCACCACGTCGAAGTACGAGGTCGTCACGACGCACCTCCGGCCAGCTTCAGCGCGCCGCCGCGGACCTTGATGAACTCACCGAGGCTCGTGGGCTGCCCCTCGTCGTCGAGGAACGGGCTCGCGAGCAGGCCCGCGTCCTCGACCTCCCGGTACAGCGCCAGCAGGCCCGCGTAGGTGGCGTCCTCCGCGTGGGCCCGGTCGATGTACTCCGCCGGGTCCGCCGCCGGGGCGCCGTCCTCCAGCCACGCCAGCAGCTCCTTGGCGACGTGCGCGCCGTCCGGCTCCTCGATGACCTGCTTGTGCAGGGAGGAGCACCGGGACTTGATGATCGTCAGCGTGTTGTCGACGTCCATCGAGCCGACCACGTCGAACTCGTACTCCACGCCGCGGCGCTGCTCCGCGCGGGTCCCGACCCGCTTCGGCTCCAACGTCCCCTGCTTGTTCCGCTCCAGCGACCACTCGGTGTGCGACCGCATCGTCGCGACGACGTGCCCGGGGTAGGTGAGGAGGGCGTCGATCATCTGGTTCTGCATCGGGGTGCCGTCCTTCCACCCCGCGAACTCGTTGTTGCCGTACTTCTTCTTGGCCCGGTCGACCTGCTCCAACGTGCCGTCGGTGCCCTTCCAGAAGTGGCTGAGGGAGTCGATCAGCACGGTGTCGTACCCGGCGCCCGCCGCGGCGGCGAGCGCCTTGACCAGGTCCCGCGGGTCGTAGCGGTGCATCTGCAACGTGTCGAACTGGATGCCGCGGGTCCCGACATACTTCGACGCCGAGCCGCGCTCGGTGTCGATCACGGCGAGCCGCCCGCCGGCCGCGAGGCCGTGCGCCATGGCGAGCCCGGTCCAGGTCTTCCCGGAGCCGGAGACACCCATCAGGGCGACCCTCGCCTTGGCCTGCTCCTTCGTCGCCGGCCGGAAGGTGAACCCGCCGTCGCCGAACTCGGTGTCGTCGGGCGCCTGTCGGGCGGCGCGCTTGGGCGGGGGCAGGGTCATCGGACGTACTCCTCGGCGTCGCGGTCGGCCGCCCACGGCGGCAGAGACAGGTAGCGGGTGGTGTCGCCGTAGCCCGGCCACAGGCCGGTAGCGGTGCACTCGGCGTAGACCTCGCGGGCCCGCCGGTTCCTCGCCGCCCCCAGCGTCAGCGCGTCCATGTCGAGCTGGACGGTGTTGACGAGGTAGGGCGGCTCTTTCTCCTGGAAGATGAACTCGAAGTCCGCCTCGACGCCGAGGACTTCGCGGACGCCGTCGAGGTAGAAGGCGCCCTGCTGGTGGTAGGCCCACCGGTAGACGGCCTGCTGAATCGCCTCGTCGGACGCGTCCGCCGTGGTCTTGTAGTCCACGACCGTCGGCCGGCCGGGGCCGAGCGGAGGCAGCCAGTCCACCCGGGAGCGGCACCACACGCCGGTCGCGTTGTCGTGCCAGATGAACGACTGCTCCGCCTCACCCTCGGCCAGCAGCTCGGCGGCCCGAGGGTGCTCCCGGACGGCGGCGGCCATCGCGTGCGCCTGCTCGTACTGGTGGGCCAAGAGCGGCACCGCGCCGTCGACGCGGATCTCCGCCCGCTCGGTCTGGGCGTCTGCTGACCGCCAGTTGGGCCGGTCGACGCGCACGACCTCGGGCCCGTCGCCGAGCACGATGGCGTGAGCGGCGGTTCCGAACTCCATGGCGTCAGTTGTGGTCTGCTGGCCGTGCTCGCGCTCGTAGGCGAACTTCGCCGGGCACTGGAGAATCTTTCGCGCGCCCGTCGAGGACAGCGACCCGCCCGGCACCGGGTCGGCGTGGTACTGCTCGGCCGGGATGTCATAGATCCCCGGCACAACGTCGGTCGCCGTCATCGCGGCCCCCAGGTGTGGTTGAGGCCGGCGACCATGCCGACCAACACGGCGGCCACGGCGGTGAACATCAGCAGCACAGTCACGACGCACCGCCCGACTCGGCGGGGGTCACGGTGTAGGTGCCGTCGGCGGTGTGGTGGATGGTGTCGCCGAACATCGCGACGACGTGGCCCGGCTTCTCGCCGATCCGCAGACCGACCGTGGCCAGCTTGCCGTCGACGTAGCGGGTGTACGCCTTGGCGAAGGCGCCGTCCCGGTCGGTCGCCGCGTCGATTCCGGCGTAGGACTTCGGGGTCAGCACCCAGCCGTCCACCGGGTCGACGTGGCTGAGGGCGATGCCGCCGCTGCGTCCTTCCACGAGGACGACGGGCTCGCCGTGGCCGAGGGCCCACGCCATGCTGCGGGTCCATGTGTACAGCGGCTCGTCGGCCCGAGTCGCCGGGTAGGCCACGACCTGCGTGCCGACCGGGTGCGCGGCGTTCCACGCGTCGGCGTTCACCGGCCCTCACCGCTTTCGGCGTCGTCGGCCCAGGTGCGGAGGCGCCGGGCGATGCCTGCGGCGACAGCGGCGGCCATCTGGTCGGCCTCGCTGTCACCGTCGAGCTGGCGGGCGGTCACCGTCGCGTGCTCCGCCGCGTCCCGCAGCACCTCGGCGCGGTAGGCGTTGAGCAGCGCGTTGGGCGTGGTGCCCCAGTTGGCCGCCTCGGTGAAGGAAACCGCGTCCAGCAGCCGTTCGCGGGCGTTCATGACCGCACCTCCCGCCGGGCGGTGCCCGTGCACCGACACCGGGTCTCGTCCACCGCGGAGACAGACAGGAGCGCGCCGCAGGGGCTCTGCTCCAGACAGACGAGGTGGCCGCAGGCGGCGCACGTGAGGTCCAGCAGGCCCAGGCCCCAGCCGCCCGGCAGCGTGCCGAGCAGCAGGTTCGTCAGCCAGTCCGGGCGCGGCACGCGGTCGCCCGTGAGCCACGATCCGTTCAGCGCGCTCTCCCAGCCGGAGGAGTCGATCCGCTTGCCGACGGCGCCAGACTTCAGGCGCCGGGGGCCGACCACGGTCACGCTCGCGACTTCGCTCGTCCGGTCCAGCCGGAAGAAGCGGTCCAGCCGCAGCGTCACCGCCTCGGGGATCACCGTCCGGCCGGTCAGCGGGTCGCGCAGGTCCGGCGCGCCAGCGGGCGCGAGGACCGTGAGTTCGTCGGTGATCCGGCGCTCGCCGGGCGGCGTCGACAGGTGCTCAGCCACGGCGCACCTCCCGGCGTGCGGGCCGGGCGGCCACGTCCGCGTCGTGCTCGGCGATCGCCTCGGCCAGGTCGGCTACGGTTCCGTGCCGGGCGATCGTCCGCACCTGACCGAGGAGTCCACGCAAGAGCACGAGCTCGGCGGCGTCCCGCGAGTCCCGCCGGGCGGGCCGGGCGTCGGCCATGACGGCCTGCTGCTCCGTGCACGACCGGCGCGCACCCGCCAGCTCAGCGGTCAGACCCTCGATCCGCCGCAACTGGGACTCGGCCAGCTCCGCCGCCTGGGCCTGCTCGCGCTCCAACTCGGCGACCCGGCAGCCCAGCTCCCGGGCCTCCTTGCGCTCGGCGTGCAGTGTGGCCCGCACGGACCTCAGATGCCGCAGGTCACGGGCGCCCTGCTCGGCCGCTCGCTTCAGCCGCTCGACCTCGGTCGCGTCGGGGCTGGCCTCCAGTTCGGCGACGCGGGCGTACTGCTTCGCCACCTCGTCGTCGAGCTGGGCGACCTGATCGCACGCGTCGGACAGCGCCGCCCGCAGCCGCTCGACCTCCGCCAGCCGCTCCGGCGACAGGGGCTCACTCATCGGTCGTCACCACCCTCGGCCCGCTTGCGCAGGTTGCGCAGCTCCCGCATCGCGGTCCGCAGGTCGTTCTCCGCGAGCAGCCGCGCCAGGTCGGACTCCTGCACTTCCTCGCGCAGGCGCTCGTTGGTGGCGTAGACCGCGTTCCGCTGGTCACGCCACGCGTCCCGCTCGGCCCGCATGTGGGCGACCTCCATAACGGCGGCACGCAGTCGGGTGATCTCGGTGACGGCGTGGGCGATCGCACTGTCCGGCCCGGACATCTCCGCCAGCTCGACCAGCTGCTCCAGCCGCTCCGGCGACAGGGGGGCGCTCATCGGGCACCGCCGTCCATGGCCAGCATTCCGGCCAGCGTCGCGACATCGTCGGGGTAGTCGTTCAGCGCCACCGTGGACACGTCCACGGCGCCGATGTCCGGCAGGTTGACGGTGAGCGTCACCATCACGGCCTGCGGGTCGCCGACGGCCGGGCTCACGGCCACGGCGCCGCCGACCCGGGCCTGCACGGCCGCCACCTCACGCACGGACCACACGGTCACGCGGGTGGGCGTCTCGTCCGGGTCCATCACGCGGTGCCGCAGTCCCAGCGCGCGGCAGGTACGGAGATAGGGGCGCATCCGCGCCGAGGGCTCGCGGGTCAGGGGTTCGATAAGGTCGGCCATGAGGGCCTGCCTCTCTCTGTGAAGGGTGTAGAGGTGGGTCAGCGCCGGGTTCAGCGGCGCCGGGGGCCGTCCGCGAGGGCGGCCCTTCTCGCGCTCCGCTCAGGCGGCGCGGGTCTCCGCCAGCGGCCGGATTTCCAGCGAGGCGTTGATCTCGCAGATCTGGCGGCCAGTGAGCGTGATGCGCTGCCCGGGGCCGCCGCAGCGGGGGATCTCGTAGGCGCGCGCCTTGTCGCGAATGCTCCTGGCGGTCCACGGGAGGAACCGCCCCGCGACCTCCTCGGGCGTGTAGTGGAAGAGCTCGCCCTCGGGGCTGTTCGGGAGGGGGACCTCTCGAACAGCCCTGGGCTTGGCCTTGGACACGTCATCTCCTCGGGTGATGTCGGCTGGCGACACCGCGAAGACCTCCGCGATCCGGCGGAGCGTGTCCGCCCCGGCAGGCTGGCCCCGCTCAATTCGCGAGACGGTGGCGTGGTGGAGTCCTGCGCGGCGGGCGAGCTCGCGGATGCTCAGCTTGCGAGCTTCGCGGAGTGCCGTTATGGCGGTGTCGTTCGGTGTCACGCTCACAATGTATGCCCATAGGGCTCGCGCTAGCAAGCCGCATGCTCGCGTTATGAGCTCGGATTTTGCGCAACTGGCGCTCACCGGCGCACGCAATCGCGACGCCGTGCACCATGCGCCCCGAGAGTGCGCTGTCCAAGGGGTGAGATGCGGGCTGCCGTGGTGCACAGATCTGGTGCATCATGTGAGCCATGGCGATGGACTGGAAGCACCTCGGCGCCGCGCTGGCCGCCGCCCGCGAGGCGGCGCAGCCGCGCCTGACCCAGCAGGCTGCGGGCGACGCGATCGGCGTTGGCCGGACCACCATCCAGAAAATCGAGCGCGGGCAGTCCTACGCCAAGGTCCAGCCCGTCCACCGCGCCTACGCCGAACTCCTCGGGTGGACCGGGTCCTCAGTGGACCGGGTCCTCGCCGGCGGGGACCCGGCTCTCCGCGCCGACACCGATGGGGACGCCGACCGGCGGGCCGCAGCAGTCATCGCCGACGGAGTGGCACCGGGTGACCTCTCCGTGCGCGTGCTCCAGGCGCTCATTGAGGGCCCGCTGCTGGATTCGGACGTCATCACAATCACAAGCCCGTCCGGGCGCGAGGTGCGCGCGGCCCTCGTTGTGCGCGGCGAGCCCGGCCTCAGCCGCGAGGAGGAGATCCGTGATCTCCAGGCGTGGCGAGAGCGGGCTCAGGCTCTGGAGCACGTCACCGACCAGGATGACGGTTCGTCATGATCCCGGCTCAGCGGCATCGTGTGCCAATTTCCTTCACACCCTGCCCACGCGCCTGCACATGTGGTGAGATGTGCTGACCAGATGAGAGGGGCACTGCTCGATCTGGGCAAGGGGGACCCATGCGGCCACATCCGCTGTACCCACGGTCGCGTGCACGGGTTCTACGCGTGTACGGCATGCCGCCCCGGGCGCGCATGTGTGTGGACAACCAGCAGCCCTACGGGGCTGTGACATACATCAGGGCAGAGGAGTTCACAGAGCGCCAAGCCCGGCTGCTGGAAGCCGCGCAGAATGGCGACGTGAGCATTGAGCAGTTGCTCGCCGAGTGGGCGAGCTGAGGAACGACCGCGCATCCCCCACCACCCCGCACCGCGGGGTGCCGCGCGGCCTCTCTGATCAACGGAGGTGAGGGGTGGCCCACGCCGAGAAGCGCGTAAGCACCGCCCGGGGCTCGAAGGGCCGGGTGTCGTGGCGCGCGAGGTACAAGAAACCCGACGGCACCTGGGGCAGTGAGCCCGGGTTCCCCACGAAGAGGACCGCCGAACGCTGGGGCGACGAGCAGGAGGCTGCCATCCGCGCCGGCCGGTGGGTCGACCCCGAGCTGAGCCGCAAGCACTTCGGAGTCTGGGCGAGGGAGTGGATGGGTGCCCAGTCCCCCCGGGGTCGCACGACGATGAATCGGTGGGAACGGCTGGACACGCATATCCTGCCGCGCTGGGAGTACACGCCGCTCCAGGACTTCAACTGGTTCGCGGTCGAGGCATGGGCCCGGACGCTCACGTGTGCAGAGAGCACGACGAAGGACTGCGTCGGGCTCATGTCGCGCATTCTCACCGGCGCGGTCGACGCTCGGCACCTTCAGGTGAACCTGCTCTACGGCCGCCGCCTGACCGGCCTCTCCCCCGCCGTACCAGCGGAGGCCCGGCGAGACGATGACGAGGAAGGCGCCGTGGCAACGCCGGAGCAGGTGCTCCAGGTAGCTCGGCGCCTCGGGCCCGTGGTCGGGCTCGCAGTGGTGGCGGACGCGTTCACCGGCATGCGGTACGAGGAACTCGTCGGGCTGCACAGGGAGAACACGTTGCGCCGTCGGCGCCAACGCCTCGACGGCGGATGGTTTGAGTGCGCCACGATCCATGTGCATGCCGAGGTGGGCGCGCTCGCCGAGTACTACAAGCGGGACCCGGACACTGGGCGCCGAGTCACCTACCGCGCGTTCGAGCCGCCGAAGACGCCCACGAGCGTGCGAGACATCGACGTGCCGCCGTTCCTCGCCGGACTGCTGGAAGCGCACCTGGACACGTGGCCGCACCAGCACGTCTTCACCACACCGCGGGGGTCGCTGTGGTGGCGCAGCCACTGGTGCAACACCTTGCGCCCGGCCGCTGATGGTCGGGAGGCGCGGCCGAATGCCCGGGGCACCGCGGTGAAGGAGGCGTGGGGACCGATCTGTCCTGGGCTCACTGCGCGGGGCCTGCGCCGGTTCCACGACTCCACGCAGGAGCAGATCGGCGTAGCGCCCGTGCTGGGCTATGAACAGATGGGGCACCGGTACCCTGGGATCAAGGCGCACTACCGTCGGCCGACCCCCGCGATGCGGCAGCACCGGCTGGACGGGCTCCAGTCCGTGTTCGACCGGGCGATGGTGAACCTGGGTTGGAAGGAGATCTGGGAGTCCCCTAGTTGATCTCCCAAATCTCTCCCAGATGATCTTAGTGGCCCTTTCCCGGGCTAGCTCTTATCGCCTCCGCTGCTGGTCACAGCCTCGCTCGCCAGCGTCTCGTGGTGGCGGATCACCTCGGCGATGATGAAGTTGAGGAGCTTCTCCGCGAAGGCCGGGTCGAGCTTGGCGCTCTCCGCGAGCTGCCGCAGCCGTTTGATCTGGCGGGCCTCGCGGGCCGGGTCGGCCGCCGGGAGGTCGTGGTCGGCCTTGAGGCGGCCGACCCGCTGGGTCGCCTTGAAACGCTCGGCCAGGATGTGGACGACGGCCGCGTCGATGTTGTCGATGCTGTCGCGCAGCCGGGCCAGCTCCGCGCGCACGTTCTCGTCCAGGTCGTCCCTGTCGTCGAGGTTCCTCATGGCGCCACCCTATGCGCGCGCATCGCGCCGAAGGTCACCCGAGGGCGTCACCTGATGGCGCCGGCGGCGAGGCCGCCCGCCAGGCGGCGCTGGACGAGGACGAAGAAGACCAGCACGGGCAGGGTGATCAGCGTGGAGCCCGCCATGACCGCGCCCCAGTCGGTGCTGTACTGCCCGAAGAAGCGGTGGAGTCCCACGGCGGCGGTGTACTTGCTGTCGTCCTGCATGAAGACGAACGCGAAGATGAACTCGTTCCACGCGACGATGAACGCGAAGATGCTGGTCGCGACGAGCCCGGGGGCGACCAGCGGCAGCAGGATCCTGGTGAACATCCCCCACCAGCCGCAGCCGTCGAGGTAGGCGGCCTCCTCCACCTCCCTGGGCACCGCCGCGACGAAGCCGCGCAGCGTCCAGACGGCGAACGGCAGCGAGAACGCCAGGTAGACGACGGTCAGGCCGATCAGGCTGTTGAGCAGTTCCAGGTCGCGCATCTGGAGGAAGAGCGGGATGACCAGCGCCTCCAGCGGCACCATCTGCACCACCAGGATCATCACCAGCACCTGGGAGCGGAGCCTGAAGCGGAAACGGGCCACGGCGACGGCCGCGAACAGGGCCAGCAGCCCGGACAGCAGCACGGTGCCGAGGCCCACCAGCGCCGAGTTGGCCAGATAGCCGCCGAACTCGCCCTCGTCCAGCACCCGCGAGAAGTGGTCGAGGGTGAACCCGGCGGGCAGGAGGTCGGATCCGCGGTGGTCCGCCTCGGGGTCGAAGGCGGAGGAGATCATCCAGTAGACGGGGAAGAGCGTGAACGCCAGCAGCGCCGTCACGGCCGCGGCGATGCCGATCCGCCCTGCGGTGGAGGTGCGGCGGGTCACAGTTCGTCCCTCTCCTTGGACAGCGCCCTGACGTAGACCACGGTGATGCCCAGCAGCAGCAGCGTGAGCAGGACGGCGATGGCCGAGCCCATGCCGTACTGGTTCCGGCTGAAGGACTCGATGTAGGACCAGACGCCGAGGTTGAGGACGTCCGGATTGGCGCCGGCGCCGCCCGGCATCAGGTAGATCTGGGCGAAGACCTTGAAGTCCCAGATGATCGACAGGATCGTCACCACCATGAAGACCGGCTTGATGGTCGGGACGGTGATGCTCCAGAACCGCTGCCACGCGTTCGCGCCGTCCACGATCGCGGCCTCGGGCAGCTCCCTGGGAATCGTCAGCAGCGCCGCGTAGACGGTGATCGCGACGAACGGGAAGCCGTGGTGGACGACGTTGAGCGTGGCGATGGCGTAGAAGGACCAGCGGTCGGTGAACCAGTTGGTCTCGCGCGGCTCGATCAGCCCGAGCCCGTCGAGGCCGCCGCTGACCACGCCGTTGAGCGGGTCGAAGACCCAGATCCACACGTAGGTGCCGGTCACGGCGGGCATCGCCCAGGCCATCATGATCGCGGTGGAGCAGATGACGCGCCAGGTCCGCCCGAGGCGTTGCAGCAGCAGCGCGACCAGCGTGCCGACGACGACGGTCAGGAAGACGCAGGAGGCCGCGAAGAGCACGGTGTTGGGCAGCACCGTCTTCCACAGGAACGAGTCGCCGAGGATCTCCCGGTAGTTGTCCAGACCTGTGTAGTTGCTCTCGCCGGTGTTGATCTGCCGCAGCCCGTAGTCCTGGAACGACAGCAGCAGCACGCGCACCAGCGGCCAGAAGAGCAGGACCGCGAGCACGGTGAGCGCCGGGGCCAGCAGCAGCCAGGGGCGCGCGGCGCGGGCCCATGCCGCGCGGCGCGCGCCAGGGGCCCGCGCGGCGGGCCGGACGGGGGGCCGGGACTTCCGGAGCTCAGCCGCCAAAGGTCTCATCCATGGCCGCGGCGGCCTCGTCGGCGGCCTCCTGCGGGGACTGGTCGCCGGAGAGGATCCGCTGGAGCATTCCCTGCACGACCTGCTCGCCCTGGACCTGCCCGTAGAGCTCGGTCACCGGCAGCGCGGCTCCGGCCTCCAGCATCTGCTGGGCGAACGGGGCCACCAGCGGCTCGCCCTGCTGCTGGACCTCCTCCAGGAGCGACTGCTGCCCGGGGAAGTACCCGGACTGCTCGGCCCACTGGGCGGCCAGATCGCCGGTGGACATCATCTCGATGAGCTGCCAGGCGAGTTCGGGCTCGTCGCTGTTGAACTCCCCCAGCAGCGAGCCGCCGACGAAGGAGGGGCTGAAGCCGCTCTCCCGTCCCGGCAGCGGCACCACGCCGATCTGGTCGGCCCACGCGGGGTCGGCCTGGAGCAGCGTGTTCACCGTCCAGTTGCCGTTGACGATCATCGCGGCCTCGCCGTTCTGGAAGCTCTCCAGCTGGTCGGTCTCCAGCCAGGTCTCGGCGGCGGCGACCGACAGGTCGTCCTCGGTGGCCAGCGACGTGTAGAACTCGATGCCCTCCACGGCCTCGGGCGAGTTGATCGTGGAACGCCACTGGCCGTCGCCGTCCTGCTCGGCGATCTGGCCGCCGGCGCCCCAGACGAACGGGTACAGGCCGTACTCGCTGCCGCCCGAGACGGGGAACGGGATCATGTCCGGTTCGAGGTCGCGCAGTTGCAGGGCGACCTCGCGCAACTCGTCCCAGGTGGTGGGCGGCTGGAGGTCGTGCTCGGCGAGGATGTCCGAGCGGAACATCAGGGAGCGGATGCCCGCGTACCAGGGCATCCCGTAGACGGCCCCGTCCACGGTGGCCGCGTCGATGAGCCCGGGGACCAGGTCCTCGCCGAGGCCCGCCTCGCCGATGCTCCCCGAGAGGTCGGCGAGCGCGCCCGCCGCGCCGAACTCCGGCGCCCAGGTGGTGCCGATCTCGGCGACGTCCGGCAGCTCGCCGCCCGCCATGGCGGTGGTGAACCGGTCGTGGGCGTCCGCCCACTGGATGAACTGCACGTCGAGCGAGGCGCCGGTCTCCTCGGTGAACGCGGCCTCCAGCGCCTCGACATACGGCTCGGCGTCGGGGTTGGTGCCCTCCATGATCCAGACTTCGAGGGTGGGGCCCTCGCCGTTGGATCCCTCGTCGCCGTCGTCGCCGCAGGCCGTGAGCAGCCCGAGGGACGACAGGACCGCCGCGCCGGCGACCAGGCGCCGGCCGCGCGAGAAGGGGGTACGCCCCCGGGGAGATTGCCGCATACCAGCGCCCCTCCGTGAAGATCAGTGAAGATCGACGAGGATCAGAAGACCCGTGGATCACCGTGCCGAACTGAGCGTTGATTGTGACAGCGCCGCGTTCGGCCGATCCAGATCTTCACATCACGGAACGGCACCGTTTGTGGCTGGACCTCTGACCACATTGGTCCAGGCCAGAGGGCGCGCGCCCCCGGGGAGGCCCGGGGGCGCGCGGCGTCAGACGGCGAGCGACCGGTCGGTCGGCCTGATCGGGTAGGGCAGCGTGGACTCGCCCGTCAGATACCGGTCCACGCCCCGGGCCGCGGCCCGGCCCTCGGCGATGGCCCAGACGATGAGCGACTGGCCGCGCCCGGCGTCCCCGGCCACGAACACGCCCGGGACGTTGGTGGCGTAGGAGGCGTCGCGGGCGATGTTGCCGCGGGCGTCCAGTTCGAGGCCGAACTGCCCGACCAGGCCGTTGTCCTGGTCGGTCCCGGTGAAGCCCATGGCCAGGGTGACCAGTTGGGCCGGGATGCGCCGCTCGGTGCCCGGCTTCTGGGTGAGCTTGCCGTCCGTGAACTCGACCTCGACCAGGTGGAGCCACTGCACGTCGCCGTGTTCGTCGCCCTCGAAGTGGGTGGTGGAGACGGAGTAGACGCGCTCGCCGCCCTCCTCGTGCGCCGAGGTGACCTTGAACGTCAGGGGGAACGTGGGCCACGGCTGCCCCGCCGGACGGCCCTCGGAGGGGCGCGGCATGATCTCCAGCTGGGTGACCGAGGCCGCGCCCTGGCGGTGGGCGGTGCCCACGCAGTCGGCGCCGGTGTCGCCGCCGCCGATGACCACGACGTGCTTGCCCTCGGCGGAGATCGGCGAGGAGATGAGGTCGCCCTCCTGCACCTTGTTGGACAGCGGCAGGTACTCCATCGCCTGGTGCACGCCGCGCAGTTCGCGGCCCGGCACCGGCAGGTCGCGGGCGGTGGTGGCGCCCGCCGCGATGACGACGGCGTCGTACCGCTTGCGCAGCCTGGCCGCGTCGGTGTCCCGGCCGATCTCCACGCCCGTACGGAACTTGGTGCCCTCCGCGCGCATCTGCTCGATGCGGCGGTTGAGGTGGCGCTTCTCCATCTTGAACTCGGGGATGCCGTACCGCAGCAGCCCGCCGACGCGGTCGGCCCGTTCGAAGACGGCGACGGTGTGCCCGGCCCGGGTGAGCTGCTGGGCGGCGGCGAGCCCGGCGGGCCCCGAGCCGATGACGGCGACGGTCTTGCCGGAGAGCCGCTGCGGCGGCTGCGGGGTGACCGCGCCGGCCTCCCACGCCTTGTCGACGATGGTGACCTCGACGTTCTTGATGGTCACCGCGGGCTGGTTGATGCCCAGCACGCACGCGGACTCGCACGGCGCGGGGCACAGCCGCCCGGTGAACTCCGGGAAGTTGTTCGTCGCGTGCAGCCGCTCGCTCGCCGCGGTCCAGTCGCCGCGGTAGGCGTAGTCGTTCCACTCGGGGATCAGGTTCCCCAGGGGACAGCCCTGGTGGCAGAACGGCACGCCGCAGTCCATGCAGCGCCCCGCCTGCTTGCTGATGACCGGCAGCAGGGAGCCCGGAACGTAGACCTCGTCCCAGTCCCTGACCCGCGACGCGACGGGGCGGGTCCGCGCGACCTCGCGCTTCGTGGTGAGAAAGCCCTTCGGATCAGCCATGGGTCGCCGCCTCCATCATCTTCTCGTGGGTCTCGGACTCGGAGAGTCCGGCCCGCTCGGCGGCGTCCTTGGCGGCGAGCACGGCCTTGTAGGTGGTGGGCATGATCTTGCTGAACCGCGCGAGCGAGGCGTCCCAGTCGACGAGCAGCGCGGTCGCGACGGTCGATCCGGTCTCCTCGGCGTGACGGCGCACGACCCCGTGCAGCCACTGGCGGTCGCCCTCGTCCAGCTCCTCGACGGCGACGAAGCCGGGGTTGACCGTGGCCGGGTCGAGGTCGATCAGGTAGGCGACGCCGCCGGACATCCCGGCCGCGAAGTTCCGCCCGACGGCGCCGAGCACCACGGCCCGGCCGCCGGTCATGTACTCGCAGCCGTGGTCGCCCACGCCCTCGGCGACGACCGTGGCGCCCGAGTTGCGCACGCAGAACCGCTCGCCGACCCGGCCGCGCAGGAAGATCTCGCCTCCGGTCGCGCCGTAGGCGATGGTGTTGCCCGCGATGGTGGAGAACTCGGGCAGGTGGTCGGCGGCCCGGTCCGGGCGGACGACCAGCCGCCCGCCGGAGAGGCCCTTGCCGACGTAGTCGTTGGCGTCGCCCTCCAGGCGGAGCGTGACGCCGCTCGGCACGAAGGCGCCGAACGACTGGCCCGCGGAGCCGGTGAAGGTGAGGTCGATGGTGTCGTCGGGCAGCCCCGCGCCGCCGAACCGCTTGGTCACCTCGTGCCCGAGCATGGTGCCCACGGTGCGGTTGATGTTGCGGATGGCGACCTGGGCGCGGACCGGCTCGGCGTCCTCGGCCGTCTCGGCGGCCAGCGCGTCGGCCGACAGCTTGATCAGGTCGTTGTCCAGCGCCTTCGCCAGGCCGTGGTCCTGCTCGGTGGTCCGGTGCCGCGCGGCGCCGTCGGGGAGCTCGGGCACGTACAGCAGCGGGGCCAGGTCCAGGCCCTGCGCCTTCCAGTGGTCGACGGCGCGGGAGACGTCGAGCAGCTCGGCGCGGCCCACCGCCTCCTCCAGGGAGCGGAAGCCCAGCCCGGCCAGCAGCTCGCGGACCTCCTCGGCGATGAACTCGAAGAAGTTGACGACGAACTCCGGCTTGCCGGCGAACCGTTCCCGCAGGACCGGGTTCTGGGTGGCGATGCCGACGGGACAGGTGTCCAGGTGGCAGACGCGCATCAGCACGCAGCCGGAGACGACCAGCGGAGCGGTCGCGAAGCCGTACTCCTCGGCGCCGAGCAGCGCCGCGATCAGCACGTCACGGCCGGTCTTCAGCTGGCCGTCGGTCTGCACGACGATCCGGTCGCGCAGCCCGTTGAGCAGCAGCGTCTGCTGCGTCTCGGCGAGGCCGAGCTCCCAGGGGCCGCCCGCGTGCTTGAGCGAGGTCAGCGGCGAGGCGCCCGTTCCGCCGTCGTGCCCGGAGATCAGCACCACGTCGGCGTGCGCCTTGGAGACACCGGCGGCGACGGTGCCGACGCCGACCTCCGAGACCAGCTTGACGTGGATCCGCGCCGAGGGATTGGCGTTCTTCAGGTCGTGGATCAGCTGGGCGAGGTCCTCGATGGAGTAGATGTCGTGGTGCGGCGGCGGCGAGATCAGGCCGACGCCCGGCGTGGAGTGCCGGGTCCTGGCCACCCAGGGGTAGACCTTGTGCCCCGGCAGCTGGCCGCCCTCGCCGGGCTTGGCGCCCTGGGCCATCTTGATCTGGATGTCGTCGGCGTTCACCAGGTACTCGCTGGTCACGCCGAACCGCCCGGAGGCCACCTGCTTGATGGCGCTGCGCCGGCGCGGGTCGTTCAGCCGCTCGGAGTCCTCGCCGCCCTCGCCGGTGTTGGACTTGGCGCCCAGCCGGTTCATGGCGATGGCCAGCGTCTCGTGCGCCTCCTGCGAGATGGAGCCGTAGCTCATCGCGCCGGTGGAGAACCGCTTGACGATCTCCGAGACCGGCTCGACCTCCTCGACCGGCACCGGGGGACGCTCGCCCTCGCGCAGCCGGAACAGCCCGCGCAGCGTCATCAGCCGCTCGGCCTGCTCGTTCACCCGCCCCGTGTACTGCCGGAAGATGTCGTAGCGGCGCTCGCGCGTGGAGTGCTGGAGCCGGAAGACCGCCTCCGGGTCGAACAGGTGCGGCTCGCCCTCGCGGCGCCACTGGTACTCGCCGCCGATCTCCAGCCGCCGGTGCGCGGGGGCCACACCCGAGGGCGGGTACGCCGCCGCGTGCCGCTCGGCGACCTCGCGGGCGATCACGTCGATGCCCGCGCCGCCGATCTTGGTGGTGGTGCCGTGGAAGTAGGTGTCGGCGAACGAGGCGTCCAGGCCGACCGCCTCGAAGACCTGCGCGCCGCGGTAGGAGGCGACGGTGGAGATGCCCATCTTGGACATCACCTTCAGCACGCCCTTGCCCAGCGCCCTGATCAGGTTGCGGATGGCGGTGGGGGCGTCGACGCCCGGCAGGTACGTGCCGCGGGCGGCCAGGTCCTCGACCGACTCCATGGCCAGGTACGGGTTGACCGCCGCCGCGCCGTAGCCGATCAGCAGCGCGACATGGTGCACCTCGCGCACGTCGCCCGCCTCGACCAGCAGCCCCACCTGGGTGCGCTGCTTGGTGCGGATGAGGTGGTGGTGCACGGCCGAGGTGAGCAGCAGGGACGGGATGGGGGCGTGCTCGGCGTCGGAGTGCCGGTCGGAGAGCACGATGATCCGAGCGCCGTCCGCGATGGCCGCGTCCGCCTCGGCACAGATCTCGGTGATCCGGTCGGCGAGCGCCTGCCCGCCGCCCGAGACCCGGTAGAGGCCGGAGAGCGTGGTGGCGGCGAACCCCGGCAGGTCGCCGTCGGCGTTGATGTGGATCAGCTTGGCCAGCTCGTCGTTGTCGATCACCGGGAACGGCAGCGTGACGCTGCGGCACGAGGCGGCGCCGGGGTCGAGCAGGTTCCCCTGGGGGCCGAGCGAGGAGTGCAGGGAGGTGACGAGCTCCTCGCGGATGGCGTCCAGCGGCGGGTTGGTGACCTGCGCGAACAGCTGGGTGAAGTAGTCGAAGATCAACCGGGGCCGGTCGGAGAGCGCGGCGATGGGGGTGTCCGTCCCCATCGAGCCGATGGGCTCCGCGCCGGAGCCGGCCATCGGGGTCAGCAGGACCCGCAGCTCTTCCTCGGTGTAGCCGAACGTCTGCTGGCGGCGGGTGACCGAGGCGTGCGTGTGCACGACGTGCTCGCGCTCGGGCAGGTCGGCGAGGTCGATCAGGCCCGCGTCCAGCCACTCCTCGTAGGGGTGCTCGGCCGCGAGGCCCGCCTTGATCTCGTCGTCCTCGATGATCCGGTGCTCGGCGGTGTCCACCAGGAACATCCGCCCCGGCTGGAGCCGCCCCTTGCGCACGACGCGCGCCGGGTCGATGTCCAGGACGCCGACCTCGGAGGAGAGGACGACGAGCCCGTCGTCCGTCACCCAGTAGCGGCCGGGCCGCAGCCCGTTGCGGTCGAGAACGGCTCCGACCTGCACGCCGTCGGTGAAGGTGACGCAGGCGGGACCGTCCCAGGGCTCCATGATCGTGGAGTGGTACTGGTAGAACGCGCGCCGCCGCGGGTCCATCGACTCGTGGTTCTCCCACGCCTCGGGGACCATCATCAGCACCGCGTGCGGCAGGGTCCGCCCGCCCAGGTGCAGCAGCTCCAGGACCTCGTCGAACGTGGCGGAGTCGGACGCCTCGGGCGTGCAGATCGGGAAGACCCGCTCCAGCCGCTCCGGGTCGCCGAACATCTCGCCGGCCAGCTGGGACTCGCGGGCCCTCATCCAGTTGCGGTTGCCCTGCACGGTGTTGATCTCGCCGTTGTGGGCGACGAACCGGTAGGGGTGGGCCAGCGGCCAGCTCGGGAAGGTGTTGGTGGAGAACCGCGAGTGCACCAGCGCGATCGCGCTCGCCAGCCGCCGGTCGGAGAGGTCGGGGAAGAACGGCTCCAGCTGCCCGGTGGTCAGCATCCCCTTGTAGACGAGCGTCCTCGCGGAGAGCGACGGGAAGTACACCCCGGCCTCGCGCTCGGCGCGCTTGCGCAGGGCGTAGACGGCGCGGTCCAGGGCCAGACCGGCCTTGGCCCCCGCGGCGTCGGCGAGGAACAGCTGCCGGAAGGCGGGCATCGTCGCCCGCGCGGCGGCGCCCAGCAGCTCGGGCGCGACCGGCACCTCGCGCCAGCCGAGGACGCTCAGCTCCTCCTCGGTGGCGATGGCCGCGATCCGCGCCATGGCGGTCGCGGCGGCATCGGCCCCGGTGGGAAGGAAGGCCATGCCGACGGCGTAGGATCCTGCCGAAGGCAGGGGGAAGGGTACGTTCTCCCGCAGGAAGGCATCCGGGATCTGGAGGAGGATGCCGGCTCCGTCGCCGGTATCGGGATCCGAGCCGGTGGCCCCCCGGTGTTCGAGGTTCCGCAGCACGGCGAGCGCCTGATCGACCAGCTCATGGCTGGCCGCGCCGGTGAGAGTGGCGACGAAGCCGACACCGCAGGCATCATGCTCGTGGCGCGGGTCGTACATCCCCTGCTTGACCGGGTGGGACGCAGAACGCATCGGCTCTCCCGTCGTCGTCTTCGTACGTGACTGTTCCGAGGGACGACGCTGGCCCTGGCGTGCGTTAAATTTTCGTGCAGGTTACACGATGACCCGATTGCCGGGAAGCGGATACGACTGTCCACCATACGGACTTGAGCCCCGCTGCGGGCCTCCATGCACATGCCCGGCGACAAGCTGCTGAAACCCGTCCGAAACAAAGCCAACCCCTACGCACGCACTCTCCGCTCAGCACACCACCCACCCGCCGTATTCCCGGTCCGTCCGGAATGCCGAGAAAGCGCGCCTCCGCCGGCGGGCTCGGAGCGGTCGGCGGTCAGCCCAGTGCGGTGCCGAAGAGCGAGCCGAGAACGTAGGTGACGCCCGCCGCCGCGACGCCGAGCGCGAGCTGGCGCAGGCCGCTGAACCACCACGCCTTCGCCGTCACCCGCGCCACCAGCGCGCCGCACACGAACAGCCCGGCCAGGGCCAGCGCGGCGGCGGGCACCAGCGAGGTCGCGCCCAGCAGATAGGGGAGCACGGGGAGCAGCGCCCCCACCGCGAAGGCGACGAACGAGGAGACGGCGGCCACCAGGGGCGAGGGCAGGTCACCGGGTCCGACGCCCAGCTCCTCGCGGGCGTGGATCTCCAGTGCCTGCTCGGGATCGACGGACAGCTGCCTGGCCACCTCGTGCGCGAGCTCCGGCTCGACGCCCCGGGCCACATAGACGGCGGCCAGCTCCTCCAGCTCGTCCTCCGGGTGCCGCCGCAGCTCACGGCGTTCCACGTCGAGCTCGGCCAGCACCAGCTCCCGCTGCGAGGCCACCGAGGTGTACTCCCCGGCCGCCATGGAGAACGCCCCCGCCGCCAGGCCCGCCATCCCGGCGACGGCGATCGCGTGCGAGGAGGCGGAGCTGCCCGCGACGCCGCTGATCAGGCCGAGGTTGGAGACCAGCCCGTCCATGGCGCCGAACACGGCCGGGCGCAGCCAGCCGCCGTTGACGTCGCGGTGGTCATGGTGGGCCTCGGCGCCGTCCGTCACCGCTCAGGGACGCTTCGCGGTCGTCGCCTCCGCGTCCGCCCCCGGCTCCGGACCGCCGGCGTCGGCATCGGCATCGGCGGCGTCGGCGGCGTCGTCCGCCGGGGCGGTCGCCTCGGGCTTCTCGGCCTTCTCAAGCGTCGCGGCCTTCTCAAGCGTCGCGGGCTTCTCGGCCTTCTCGGGGCCCTCGGCCTCCTCGCCGTCCGCGTCGCTCTCCGTCAGCGCGGCCTCGGCGGGGGTGGCCTCGTCCGACGCCTCGGAGGCGCCGTCCTCGTCGCCGTCGAGCGGCGGCTCGACGCCCTCCTCGCGGCCCGGGTGGCGCCTGGCCGAGATCACCAGGTACGCGACGGCGGCGGCGAAGACCGCGACGGCCGTCCAGTTGTTCAGCCGCAGGCCGAGGATCTCGTGGGCCTCGTCGATCCGCAGGTACTCGATCCAGAAGCGGCCCGCCGTGTACGCGGCGACATAGAGCGCGAACGCCCGGCCGTGCCCGAGCCTGAAGCGGCGGTCGGCCCAGATCACCAGGACGCCGACGCCCAGACACCACAGCGACTCGTAGAGGAACGTCGGGTGGAAGGTCCCGTTGTCGAGCCCGTTGTCGATCTCGACGGCCCATGGAAGATCCGTCGAGCGCCCGTAGAGCTCCTGGTTGAACCAGTTCCCCCAGCGGCCCACCGCCTGTGCGAACGCGATGCCGGGGGCGATGGCGTCGGCCATCGGCGGCAGCGCGATGCCCCGGCGGCGGCAGGCGATCCAGGCGCCGAGCGCGCCACCGGCGATCGCGCCCCAGATGCCGATCCCGCCGTCCCAGATCTTGAACGAGTCGACCCAGTCCCGGCCCTCGTCGAAGTACAGCTGGTAGTCGGTGATCACGTGGTAGACCCGGGCCCCGACGAGCCCGAACGGCACCGCCCACACGGCGATGTCCGCGACCGTTCCCGGCCTCCCTCCCCGCTGGACCCAGCGTCGGCCGCCGAGCCAGATGGCGAGGAAGACGCCGATGATGATGCACAGCGCGTAACCGCGAAGCGGGAGCGGTCCGAGATGGATCTCGCTCTCGCTGGGGCTGGGGAAAGAGGCAAGGATCTCCATGGTGCTTCCGACGCTACCGTGCCCGGCCGCGTTGATGGAATCCGCCTGCCCCACCGGGTCTCCGTGTCCGGCGCCGGGCGGGCGCCGTATCGGTACGGGCTCGGCTAACCGGCCAATTCGTCCACCCGTTCCCGCAGCCGCTCGGGGGTGAGCGGGTCGGCGGTGTCGCCGTAGACGTCGGCGCCGTTGAGCAGGACGGTGGGGGTGGCGTTGAACTCGGACGCCAGGAACCCGTTGTTCGAACGCTCCACCCAGGCGTGGAAGGTCCCGTCCTCCACGCAGGAGCGGAACGCGGGGGTGTCGAGCCCGTCGACCTCGCCCGCGAGGTCGATCAGGTGGGAGGTGTCGGCGAAGGCGTCGTCGGACTCGGGCGGCTGGTTCTCGAACAGGATGTCGTGGTACTCGGTGAACCTGCCCTCGTCCTTGGCGCACAGGGCGGCGTTCGCGGCGGCGGTCGAGCCGTTCCCGCCCATGTTGCCGTCGATGATCGTGACCAGGTGGTACTCCACGCGCAGCTTCCCCGCGTCGGTCAGGTCGTGGACGGTGTCGCGGAAGGTGTCCTCGAACTGGCCGCAGGCCGGGCACCTGAAGTCCTCGTAGACGGCGAGGGTGGCCGGGGCGTCTCCCTTGCCGACGGCGATCGGGTTGACGGCCGGGTCGTCCTCCACGTCCCCGCCGCCGCCGTTGGCCGCGATGATCCCGACGCCGGCGGCGATCACCAGCACGGCGGCGACGACCCCGCTGACCTTGGCGGTCCGCTTCCGGCGGTCGGCCGACCGCTCGCGCTCCCGCTCCTCGCGCAGCCGTTCGCGGGCGCTGCGCTTCCCCTCGCTGTTCCGTTGGCTCACGTCCTGAGCCAACGACCCGGCGCGGGATGGGACACGCCCGACCGGCCGATCACCCGGCGGATCCGGCGAAGCGGCGACATCCCGTCGGGAACGGCGCGTTCACGATCTTTCCCGCCCTAACGTGACGCGAGTGATCCCCCCGACGCTCGCGCCCGGGCACGCGCCGAAGCGCGCGCCGGAGCGCTCCCCCGGCCACCGCGCCGACCTCGTGGCCGCCCTGCTGGCCGCGGCCCTCTTCGCGGCGGCGGCCGTGGTCGGCGCGGCCATCGACGACGGCGATGTGCTGGTGCTGGGCTGGCCGCCGCTGTTCGGCCGGTGGGAGCCGCACGCGGGGCCCGGCACGCCGGCCGCCCTGATCACGGCCGGTCTGACCGTGCTCCACGGCCCCGCGGCGGCGCGGCGGCTGCCGTGGCACGGCCTGGTGTGGCTCGCGTTCGGCGGAGCGCTGGCCTGGGTCTGGTCGCTGGCGCTGGTCGACGGCTGGCGGCGCGGGGTGGCCAGGCCGCTGGCGTACGGGCACGAGTACCTGACCGTGATGGACCGCGTCGACGGCGTCGGGCCGTTCCTGCGGACGTTCACCGACCTCGTTCCCAAGGACGCGCCGGACAACTGGCCCGCGCACGTCGCCGGGCACCCGCCGGGCGCGACGCTGACGTTCGTCCTGCTGGACCGGGTGGGCCTGGGCGGCGGGGCGTGGGCGGGCGCGTTCTGCATCACGGCCGCCGCCTCCGCCGTCGCCGCGGTGCTGATCACGGTGCGCGCGGTGGCGGGCGAGGACGGCGCGCGGCGGGCGGCGCCGTTCCTGGTGCTGCTGCCCGCGGCGGTGTGGCAGGGGGTCTCGGCGGACGGGTGGTTCACGGCCGTGGCCGCCTGGGCGGTGGCGCTGCTCGCGCTCGCCGCGGGGGGCGGGGTCCGGGCGCCGCGGACGGCCGCGGTGGGCTCGGGGCTGCTGTTCGGGCTGCTGCTGTACCTGTCCTACGGGCTGGTGCTGATGGGGCTGGTGGGTCTCGCGGTGCTCTGGCGGGCCCGCGCGTGGCGCCCGCTGCCCTGGGTGGCGCTGGGCGTCGCGCCGTGGGTGGTGGCGTTCACGGCGGCCGGGTTCTGGTGGTTCGACGGCTACGCGGCGCTGGTGGAGCGCTACTACGACGGCGCCGCGGCGCACCGCCCCTACGCCTACTTCGTCTGGGCCAACCTGGCGGCCCAGGTGGTGACCGTCGGCCTGGCCACGGCCGCGGGGCTGCGCCGCGCGGCCCTCGACCGCGGCTCGGGCCTGGCGTGGCTGGTGGGGGCGGCGTGCGCGGCGGTGCTGCTGGCCGACCTGTCGGGGATGAGCAAGGCGGAGACGGAACGGATCTGGCTGCCGTTCGCGGTCTGGCTGGTCCCGGCGGCGGCGCTGCTGCCCCGGCGCGGGATCCGGTGGTGGCTGGCCGCCCAGGCGGTGCTCGGCGTGGCGGTCAACCATCTGTGGCTGACCCGCTGGTGAGGTGAGGGGCGATGCGCACTCCGATCCCCTTCCGCGCGCGGCTGCACGACCCCCGCACCGCGGTGGCCATCGGCCGCTGGCTCGGTCCCGCCGTCCTGCTGTGCTTCCTGACCGGGCTGGTCGGCCACGGCCTCCAGACGCCCCCCGGCTGGCTGGCGCCGCACCTGCCGTCGCGCCCGGTCTGGGGATACCGGGTGACGCAGGGCGTGCATGTCGCGACCGGCATCGCGCTGGTCCCGCTGCTGACGGCCAAGCTGTGGACGGTCCATCCGCGGCTGTGGCGGTGGCCGCCGGTGCGGTCGGCGGAGCACGCGCTGGAGCGCCTCTCGATCGCGGTGCTCGTCGCCACGGCGGTGCTCCAGGTCTTCCTGGGGCTGATGAACATCGCGCAGTGGTACGTGTGGCCGTTCGGCTTCAAGCGGGTGCACTGGGCGCTGGCATGGGTGCTGGCCGGGGCGCTGCTGCTGCATCTGGCGGTGAAGGCGCCCGTCATCGCGGCGCACTGGCGGGCCGACCGCCGCGAGCGCGAGCGCGACCCGGACGCGGGGGACCGGCGGTCGCTGCTGCTGGGGGTGGGCGCGGCGGTCGGCGCGGTGACGCTGGTGACGGTGGGGCAGACGCTGACGCCGCTGCGCCGGGCGACGCTGCTGGCGCCGCGCCGCCCGAGCGGCGACGGCACGCGGCAGGGGATCCCGGTGAACCACACGGCGGCCCAGGCGGGCGTCGCCTCGGTGGACGCGGACGCCTGGCGGCTGCGGGTGTCGGGCCCCGACGGGTACGCGCTGACGCTGCGCGAGCTGCGCGCCCTGCCGCAGCACACGGCGCGGCTGCCCATCGTGTGCGTGGAGGGCTGGAGCGCGTCGGCGGAGTGGACGGGGGTGCGGCTGCGCGACCTGGTGGAACGGGCGGGGGCGCCGCACCGCTCGTCGGTGCGGGTGGTGTCCTCGCAGCGGCACGGCGCCTACCGGGTGATGGAGATGGGGCACACCTACGCGGAGGACGCGCTGACGCTGCTGGCGCTGATGATCAACGGCGAGGTGCTCTCCCCCGACCACGGCTTCCCGGCCCGGATCATCGCGCCGAACCGGCCGGGGGTGTGGCAGACGAAGTGGGTCTCCCGGATCGAGGTGCTGCGGTGAACGCGACGAGGGCGGTGCGGGCGGTGCTCGGCGCCGCGGGACTGGCCCTGCTCGCGGTCGGGATCCGGTACCTGGTCGCCGACACGCCCCCGGGGACGCCGGGCGAGGTGGCGCTGTGGCTGGTGGGCGCGGCGGCGCTGAGCGAGCTGGTGCTGATCCCGCTGGTCCTGGTCCTCGGCCTGCCCCTCCGCCGCCTCCCCGCCCGACTC
>NZ_LAVK01000559.1 GCF_001083795.1 Streptomyces sp. SBT349 | reverse complement strand
GCTGTGGGGCCCGCCGCCCGGTCCCCGCCACCGCGCGCTCTGGCACGGCCCGCCCTCGGGCGACCCGCACGGGACGGCCCCGGACGCGCGGCTGCTGCGGATCACCCCGGCCGAGGTGCTGGCGGCCCTGCGGACGCTCGGTCAGCCCACGTAGCGGCGGGCCGTCGAGGCGCGCTGGGTGCGTTCCAGGGTGCGCAGGCGGGCCTCCACCTCCGGGGGAACCGGGCGGCGCGTCCGCAGGACCCAGGGGAGGCCCGCCGCCGCGCGGAGCAGGGCGGCGGCGGTCGCGCCGTCCCTGGGGACCGTCCGCAGCAGGTGCGCCGTGCGGCGCAGCGCGGGCCGCGCGGGGCGGCGCAGCCAGGTGAACCACAGCGTGTTGCGGATGCCGTCCGCCCGCCGCCGCGTCGCGTCCCGGACGGCCGAGGGCGCGTGGTGGATGGTCAGGCTCTCGTCGAACAGCAGCCACCAGCCGCGCGCCATCAGGTCGGCCGCCAGCAGCTCCTCCTCCCCGCCCAGCCACAGCCGGGGCGAGAAGCCGCCCGCCTTCCGGAACGCGTCGGTCCGCAGCACGGTCGCCGCCGCGAGGAAGGAGCCCAGCGCCGGCCCCGGCAGCCAGCCGGGCCTGGGCAGCGGCGAGGAGCGCAGCTCCTCCACGATCGGGTCCTCGACGCCCCCGGGCTCGACCAGGATCCGCGCGGTCACCGCCGCCACCGCGGGGTGCGCGTCCAGCAGATCGGCCGCCGTCGCCAGCGACCCCGCGTCCCACCAGGTGTCGTCGTCGCAGAACGCGACATAGGGCGAGGTGACCTCGCGGACGGCGAGGTTGCGGCCGACCGCGCCGAGGTTCCCGCCCGGGGTCAGCACCCGCGTCTCCGGGTGGTGGCGGGCCACGGCCTCGGCCGTGCCGTCGGTGGAGCCGTTGTCGGTGACCAGGACCCGGGGGCGCTCAGGCAGCGCCGCCAGCCGGTCCAGGGTGTGGAGCAGCTCGGTGCGGCGGTCGCGGGTGATGATCACCACGGAGGTGCGGTCATCCGGTGGCATGGCCGTGCTCCAGGCGCTCCAGGCGGCGGACGTTCGCCTCCACCTCGGCGGGCAGCATCCTGCGGCCCCTGAGCGCCGCGGGCAGCCGCGGCGCCAGCTGGGCCAGCGCCCGCCACGCCGCGCGGTCGCCCGGCGCGTCGCGCACCAGCCGCCAGGTGTCGCGCAGCGCGACCGGCAGCGGGCGGCGCAGCCAGGAGGTGAGGACCTCGTTGCGGCGCACCAGCGTGGAACGCCGCGCCCTGGGGTCGGCCGCGGGGTGGTGGACGGCGGTGACCTCGGGCGCGTAGCAGACGTCCCAGCCCGCCGCGGCGAGGTCGTAGGCGAGCAGGGTCTCCTCGGCGCCGAAGAACAGCAGGGGGTGGTAGCCGCCGACGTCGAGGAACGCGGAGCGGCGGGCCACCGCGGCGCAGCCGAGGAACCCGAGCACGGCGGGACCCGGCAGCCCCGGGCGCGGGTCGAGGGGGGACTCGGCGAGCGCGGTGTTGAGCGGGTCGGGGGCGCGGCCGGGGCCCACCAGGGTGCGCGCGGCGACCAGGCCGAGCCGCGGGTTGGCCTCCATCAGCTCGACGGCGGCGGCCAGCGACCCCGGCTCCCACCAGGAGTCGTCGTCGCTGAAGGCGACATAGCGGGCGGGGAGCGCGAGCACCCCGTCGTTACGGGCCAGGGCGCCGCGGTTGGCGGGGAGCCGCAGGACGTCGACGCCCGGGTAGCGGTCGGCGAGCAGTTCGGACGTGCCGTCGGTGGAGGCGTTGTCCACGACGGTCACCGGCGGGCGCTCCGGCAGGGACGCCAGCCGGTCCAGCGTGGTGACCAGGCTGGACGAGCGATTCCGGGTGGCGATGACCACCCCCACCAGGGGTGCTGACACGGGCGCCGAGTGCCCAGGGCGGGTGGGTCCAAACGGGGGCAACGAGGGCCGGGACCCGTTTCGGCGGTGCCGCGGAGGGGACTCGGCCCGGATGACGAGCGACGGCGGGCGAACCCTCCTGACCGGGTGGTTCAGTTTTGTGGACGGGGAGGCGACGGCCGGGGACCTGCTGGCCCTGGACCGGGTGCGGCAGGTGCTGGACCGGGCGGGCGTGACGTACGACATCGCGTGGAGCCCCGGCTTCCAGCCCGCGGGGCCCGCGCTGGCGGATGTGAACCCGGGTGACTACACGCGCCTGGTCTTCGTGTGCGGCCCCGTGCACGGGCCGCTCCTCGCCGAGCTGCACGAGCGCTTCGCGCACGCGCGCCGGGTCGCCGTGGGCGTGTCGGTGATCGGCGAGGACGATCCGGCGCTGACCGGCTTCCACGAGGTGCTGGCGCGCGACGGCGCGGGCCGGGAGCCGACGCGCGACCTGTCGCTGCGGGCGCCGCGCGGCACGCCGACGCCGGTGGTGGGCGTGCTGCTCACCCAGGGCCAGCGGGAGTACGGGGAGCGGCGGATGCACGACGCCGTCGGCGACACCGTACGCACCTGGCTGGCGGGCAAGGACTGCGCGCCCGTGGTGCTGGAGAGCAGACTCGACAGCAGGGACGGGCTCCTGCCCGGGACGGCCGAGCAGTTCCAGTCGGTGGTCGAACGCCTCGACGCCGTCGTCACCGATCGGCTGCACGGGCTGGTGCTGGCGCTGCGCGGCGGGGTGCCGCCCATCGCGGTGGACCCGGTGAGCGGCGGCGCCAAGGTCTCGGCGCAGGCGAGGGCGTGCCGCTGGCCCGCGCTCGTCCCGGCGGAGCGGGTGGACGCCCGCCGACTCGACGTCTGGCTCACCTGGTGCCTCGACCGCGGCCGGGTGGCCGCGCGGCGGCGCCAGGAGGAGCTGTCCTCGGCGCCCGACCCGGCCGACGCGCTGATCGCCGCGCTCGGTCCGCCCGGAGCCGGAGCGGAGGACCGGCTCCGCACCGCCGGGTGACCCCCCCCCCCCCCCCCCGGCCCGCAC
>NZ_LAVK01000558.1 GCF_001083795.1 Streptomyces sp. SBT349 | reverse complement strand
CCCCCCCACCCCTCCCGCCCGCCCCCGCCGAGGCGCCCCCCGAGACGCCCCGCCGAGCCATCCCCGGCTCCCGACGGCCGGCCGCGCCGCACGCCGGGCGCCGCCCATCGCCCGCCGCACGGCCACCGGCCGTCGGGAGCACCCGCCCGCCCACGGAAGGGAGGAGCCCTCGTGGCCACCTCCACGCCGGTCGTTCCGGCGACCCCGCGGCCCCCGAGGCAGCCGTTGCGCAACCTCCTGCACCGGCTCGACCTCAAGGGCGCGCCCTACGCGTTCGTCCTGCCGTTCTTCGTCGTCTTCGGCGCCTTCAGCCTCTACCCGCTGCTCTACACGTTCTGGATCTCGCTGCACCGCGTCGAACTGGCCACGCTGGACACCATGGAGTGGCAGGGCCTGGGGAACTACACCCGGCTCCTGGAGGACGACCGCTTCTGGAACGCCCTGGCCAACACGTTCACCATCGGGGTCCTCTCCACCGTGCCGCAGCTGCTCATGGCGCTCGGCCTGGCCCATCTGCTCAACTACCGCCTGCGCGGCTCGGCCTTCTTCCGCGTCGCCGCGCTGACGCCCTACGCCACCTCGGTCGGCGCGGCGGCGCTGGTGTTCACGATGCTCTTCGAGCGCGACTTCGGCATGATCAACTGGGCGCTCGGCCTGGTCGGCGTGGAGAACGTCGACTGGGAGAACCAGAAGTGGCCCGCCCAGATCGCCATCTCCTCCATCGTCATCTGGCGCTGGACCGGCTACAACGCCCTGCTCTACCTGGCCGCCATGCAGGCCATCCCCCGGGACCGGTACGAGGCGGCGGCGATCGACGGCGCCTCGCGCTGGCAGCAGTTCACCCGGGTCACGGTCCCCGGCATCCGGGCCACGATCGTCTTCACCATCGTGCTGTCGACCATCGGCGCCACCCAGCTGTTCGGCGAGCCGCTGATCTTCGGGCAGGGCCCCAACGGCGTGACCGGCGGCGCGGACAACCAGTACCAGACGCTCGGCCTGCTGCTCTACGAGGAGGGCTGGCGCAGCTACCAGATGGGCCGGGCCGCGACGGTCGCGTGGGCGATGTTCCTGCTGCTCGTCCTGGTCTTCGTCCTGTACCGCGTGTACCGCGCCCTCGCCCGCGCACGGGTCCGGGCGTCCCGTTCCCGAACGCGCTGACCACCCCCCGTCGCTCCATCCCTTCCTCAGCCAGGAGCCATGGCATGACCACCGATTCGCCGCCCGCGCGCGCGCCCCGGCGCGCATGGATGGGCCTGGGCGCGGGGCGCCAGCACCACGCCGGGCCCGTCGCCTACATCCTGCTCGGCATCGCCGCGCTGGTCTCCCTCTTCCCCCTCTACTGGACGCTGGTCGCGGCCTCGACCGACAACACCCGCGTCAGCCGGACCCCGCCGCCGTTCCTCCCCGGGCCGAACCTGTTCACCAATCTCCGCGCCGCGTGGGAGGACGCGGCCATGGGGAAGGCGCTGACCAACAGCCTGATCGTCGCGGGCACCATCGCGCTGTCGACCGTGCTCTTCGCGACGCTGGCGGGCTTCGCGTTCGCGAAGCTGCGCTTTCGGGGGCGCAACGTGCTGCTGATGCTGGTGATCGGCACGATGCTGGTGCCGCCGCAGCTGAGCGTCGTCCCGCTGTTCATGATGATGAGCGACCTGGGGTGGGGGCAGACGCTGCCCTCCGTCATCTTCCCCACGCTGGTCAGCGCGGTGGGGGTCTTCTTCATGCGGCAGTACCTCGGCGAGGCGCTTCCCGACGAGCTGGTCGAGGCGGGCCGCGTGGACGGGGCGCACTCGCTGCGGATCTTCTGGAGCATCGTCCTGCCGGTGGCCCGACCGGCGATGGCGGTGCTCTTCATGATCACGTTCGTTCACGCGTGGAACGACTTCTTCTGGCCGTTCATCGCCCTGAACATGGAGAACCCCACGGTCCCCGTCGCCCTCACCCAGCTCAGCGCCGGCTATGTCCGCGACCAGTCCCTCATCATGGCGGGCGCCCTGCTGGGAACGCTGCCGCTGCTGGTGATGTTCATCGTCTTCGGCCGCCAGATCGTCGGCGGCATCATGCAGGGCGCGGTCAAGGGCTGAACGGCCGCGGCGCACCCCGCGGCCCCCGCCGCCGGATCCGCCGCGGCGAGGCGGTCAGTCGTCGCAGTCGTCCCCGCCGCCGGTGCTCGAACCGCCCCCCACGGTGGTGCGGCCCAGGGAGCCGCGGCCCCCGCCGCTGGATCCGCCCCGGCCTCCGCCGCCGCCCGAGGTGCGGCCGGGCGCGGCGACCTGCTGGACGTCCTCCGAGCCGTCGGCCGGGACGCCGTCCCGGACGCCGCCCTGGACGGGCGCGGGCGGGGGTGCGGAATCACAGTCGTCGTCGTTGCCGCAGGCCGCGAGCAGGGGCGCCGCCAGCGCCAGCATGACGGCGGCAGGGATGGTGCGGTTCATGTTCGGCCCCCCGATTGCTTCGCTGTGCGGCCCCGAACGGGACCGCACCGAAGGGGAGTCGCGCCGGGCCACTCCCGGTTCCCGCGCGGCGGCGCCTTTTTCCCGGCCGCCCGCGCCGGGCGCCTGCGCCGGCGCCCGGGGGTGGCGCGTTCGGACAGGACAACCGGGCCACCGGGACGAGGCCCCGGTGGACAGCCGGGCGATAGGGGGCGGCGCGGGGGCGCGGTGAGGATGTCGGCCTGGTCACCCCCGTCCGAGGAGTCCCATGGCCCACCCCCGACCCGACCGCCGCTACAGCCTGCTGGGCGCGCCCTTCGACGGCGCCGCCACCTCGGCAGGCCCGGCAGCCGCTATGCCCCCGCCAGGATCCGGCAGGCGATGAGCTGGATCCTCCAGCGGCGGGAGGGCGGCCGGATCTACTGCCTCGACCACCCGCCCTCCACCCCTTCCCCCCCCCCCCCCCCCGCGAGCGTCTCTTTTTCACATATTACGCTGCCGCCGACGAGGAGAATGTGGAAGTCTGTCGGTGGCGGGGTATTCTTACAAAACA
>NZ_LAVK01000557.1 GCF_001083795.1 Streptomyces sp. SBT349 | reverse complement strand
CGGGGGCTGGGAGATGTGTAAAAGAGACGGGCGGGGGGGGCGCCGGCCCCCCGGCCGCCGAGTATGGCGGTGAGCCCCCCGCCGGGCCGGTTCCCAACCCGCTGCTGCGGGAGAAGGCGCGGGGGCGCACAACCGTCGCCCCCCGGATCGCGGCCCCCGCCCCCCCCGCCCCCCTGGAGCCCGCCTCGCTTCCGTCCGGGGCCGGTGACCGCTCGCCCTACCCGGAGGACGCCCCCGAGGCGCTGCCCCCGTTCGGCTCCCTGCGCACCGCCCGCTCGGCGCGCGCCGGCGCGGGAGCGGCGCGCGGCCAACCCATCGGCCTCCAGCCCGCCCGGGACCTGCGCGACCTCGCGCTGATCCCCACCCTGATGGAGGCGGCGCGCTTCCAGCGGATCCGCCGGGGCCACGACCCGGACGGGCCGCGGGACGGCGGCCTCCTGGTCGACGCCGCCGACCTGCGCCAGTACCGCCGTCGCCCGGACAGCGGCAAGGCCCTGGTGCTGGTCCTGGACCACTCCTGCCACGGCGGCTGGGACTGGGGCCCGGCGCTCGCGCCCTATCTGCGCTGGGGCTACTACGGCAACGCGGCAGTCACGGTCGTGGAGTTCGGCCACCGGGACGCCGCCCACGAGCTGTCGGCCGAGCGCTACCGCGTCGGCTCGCTGCTCGACCCCCGCGTCCTCGCCTCGCTCAACAGGCCGCCGGGGCTTGCCAGTCCGCTCGCGCACGCGCTCGACCTCGCGGTGCACGAGCTGCGCCGGACGCTGCGCAACGGCCGGGCCGCGCTGGACGAGGCGCTGCTCGTCGTCGTCACCGACGGCCGGGGCAATGTGCCGCTCGACGCCAGCGTCAGCGGGCGGTCCCCGGCCCGCGTCGGCCGCGAGGGCGTCACCGACTCGCTGCGCGTCGCCACCGCGGCCCGCACCCTCACCCGGGCGCGCCCGGTGGTGGTCGCCCCCGGCCTCGACGTCTACCCGGAGCTGGCCCTCGACCTCGCCGAGGCGATGGGCGCCCACCTGGTCGTGGCGCCCCGGCGCCCCGCGGAGAGGGGGCGGGCGTGAACGGTCACCCCGCGGGCGGCATGCGCGACTACCTCCGGGCGGACACCGGCGGGCCCCCGCCGTCACCGGCCCCGGCCCGCCGGGCCGCGCCGCCCCCGGAGCAGCTCCCGGAGCAGCCCCCGCGCGCGGAACGGCGAGCACGCGCCGAACCCGAGCCGCCGCCCCGGGAGTTCGAGCCCGAGCGGGTCGGCCTGAACGCCGCGCTCCCCGCCGACGTGGCCATGCTGCGCGTGACCGGCAGCAGCTGGGAGGGCAGGCCCCGGCTCAACCTCAGCTGGCACCACGGCGGTTCCGTCGAGGTGGCCACGCACGAGCAGGTCTCCATCGAACTGCCGCCCGCCGACCTGTCGTTGGCCAGACTGGTGGCCGAAGCGGCGGAGGCCGAGGCCGAGGGCGCGGCACGCCCCTCCGGCGCGCGGCCGTGGCAGGACACCTACTACGAGGTGATGAACTGGTGGCTCCCCGAGAGCCGACTGGTGGAGTGGGTACGGGAGTTGCTCGCGGCCCGTGGTCAACCACGTCTGGTGATCTGGGACAACACCCCCTACGACATCCCGTGGGAGCTGCTCTACCACCAGCCGTCGCTGGACGCGGAGCCGAGCGACGAGGGGTGGCTCGGCGAGCTGATCCCGGTCGTCCGGTGGCTCAGCGTCCACGACGGCGCCCGCTCGCGCGACTGGTCGGCCGAGGAACGCGCCAGCGAGGGCGGCCTGTTGATGCTGGAGGACGAGCGGTTCGCCGAGCGGGAGGACAGCTTCGCGCCCTACCTGGTCGAGCCACGCGCCCGCACCGTCCAGGAGCTGATGAACCGGCTCGGCGACCACCTCGACCCGTTCGGCCTGCTGCTGATCCGCTGCCACGGCGTCTACTCGCGCGCCACCCGGAACTTCACGCTGGGCGGCCTGTCCCTCAACGAGTACACCGACTTCACCATGCGGGCCCTGCGCCGGCACCGCGCGCCCGTCCTCCTCAACGCCTGCTCGTCCGGGCGGACCGTGCTGGAGGCCCGGGGGCCCGGGGGGCAGGTCCGCAGCTTCGCCGAGCTCTTCCTGCGGCGCGGCGCCTGCGCGGTCATCGCCACCGTCGGCGACATCGACCTCAACCACTCGCACGACTTCGCCGTCCGGCTGCTGCACACCACCGAGGAGCGGCGCACCAACCTCGCCGCCGTTCTCCACGCGCACCGCCGCCACTACGCCAGGCGGGCGCGGCGCCGCGCGGGCGAGGCGCGGGACAGCCGCACCGAGGCGGACTTCAAGCTGTTCTTCGCCAGCTTCCTGTACGTGTACTACGGCCACCCCGACACGAGCCTGCGCACGCTCGCGCGGGGAGCGGGGAACGGGCCATGACCGACGAACCGCTGATCTCCTTGCGCCCCCTGGTGCGCTGGCCGCGTGAAGTCGCCCCGGGCGGCAGCTACTTCATCTCCGTCGATCTCGAACTCGCCGATCCGGACGGCGTGTGGCCGTACGAGCAGGAGGAGTTCGTGGTCGGTTGCATGCTCGACGGGCGCGCCGGGGTGACCGTCGAGTCGCTGGGCGCCGCCGCCGTGGTGCTGCACCGGTTCGGCGGAACGTACGGCCCGGCGCGGTTCGTCGCCCATGTCGCCGAGGCGCCGGGGCCGGACGCCGAGGGGCCGCTCGTCCTCACCCTGGTCACGGCGGGCGGCGTGCCGTTCCGCACCCGCCCCCGCGGCGCGCCCCCCCCCGCGGCGACGGGGGCCGCCCCCCCCGGGGGGGGGGGGGGGGCGGGGGGGGCCGGGGGGGGGGGGCGCCCCCCCCGGGGGGGGGGGGGGCCCCCCCCCCCCCCGCCGGTACGTCCCGCCCGCCGCCGCCACGGTGACCTCGGCGGTGAACGGCGTCCCCGCCTCGCCGTGCTCGGGCGCGGACAGCGACATCCGCAGGGGCGAGGTGGCCACATAGGTACGCCG
>NZ_LAVK01000556.1 GCF_001083795.1 Streptomyces sp. SBT349 | reverse complement strand
CCCCTCGGCCGTACACACCCGCCGCCGGTCGACGCGGGCCGGCGGCCCTCCCCACCCGCGCCCTCCGCCCGGGGGGCTCGCGGGGGCGACCACCGGCTCGCCCGGGTCGTGGGAGAGCCGGTTGAGCGCGGTGTTCACCGAGAGGGGTGCGTCGACCAGGTCGGTCAGCCGCTCGCGCTCCTCGTGCGGGGTGCCCCGAGGCTACCCGGCGGCCTCCTGGTCCCGGCAGGTCTCCAGCAGGCGCAGCCAGATCTCACTGACCGTCGGGAACGACGGGACCGCGTGCCACAGGCGCTCGACCGGCACCTCGCCCGCCACCGCGATGGTCGCCGCGTGCAGCAGGTCGCTCACCTGCGGGCCGACGAAGGTGACGCCCGCGAGATGCCCGCGGTCCAGGTCCACCACCATCCGCGCCCTGCCCCGGTAACCGTCGGCGAACAGGGCGGCGCCCGACACGTTCCCCAACTCGTAGTCCACCACCCGGACACGGCGGCCCGCGCGCTCGGCCTCCTCGGCCGTGACGCCCACCGAGGCCGCCTCGGGCTCGCTGAACACCACCTGCGGCACCGCCGCCGAGTCCGCCGTCGCCACGTGGCGCCCCCACGGCGCCGCGTCGACCGGCTCGCCCGCGGCCCGCGCCGCGATGACCGCCCCCGCCACCCGGGCCTGGTACTTGCCCTGGTGGGTCACCATCGAACGGTGATTGGTGTCGCCCACGCAGTACAGCCAGTCGCCGTCCACGCCGCTCACCCGCAGGGTGTCGTCCACCTCGATCCACGACCCCGGTTCGAGCCCCACCGTCTCCAGGCCGATGTCCTCGGTGCGCGGCCTGCGGCCGGTGGCGAACAGCACCTCGTCCGCCTCCACCTCCTCGCCTCCCTCCAGCGTGAGCGTCACCGGGCCCCGCGGGTCGGGGCGGCGCAGCGCCGCGACGGAGGCCCCGCCGCGCACCTCCACCCCGCGTTCCGCCAACCCCTCGGCGACCAGCTCGCCCGCGAACGCCTCCATCCGCGGCAGCAGGCGCTCCCCGCGCATCAGCAGGGTGACCTTCGAACCCAGCGCCCCCCACGCCGCCGCCATCTCCACCCCGACGACCCCGCCGCCCACGATCGCGAGCCGCCCGGGAACGCTCTTGGCGGACGTCGCCTCGCGCGGCGTCCACGGCCGGGCCTCGGCCACGCCCGGCAGCCCGGGAACCGCCGCCGCGCTGCCCGTGCACACCGCCACCGCGTGCCGGGCCGTCAGCACCAGCGTGCCGCCCTCGGGCCGCCGCACCGTCACCCGGCGCTCCCCGTCCAGCCGCCCGTGGCCGCGGACCAGTTCGATGCCGGCCGAGTCCAGCCAGGAGACCTGCCCGTCGTCCTGCCACCCGGACACGAAGGAGTCCCTCCGCTCCAGGACGGCGGCCGCGTCCAGCCGCCCGGTCACCGCCTCGCGCGCCCCACCGACCGCCCGTGCCGCGGCCAGGGCCGCCGGGGGGCGCAGCAGCGCCTTGCTGGGGATGCACGCCCAGTACGAGCAGTCCCCGCCGACCAGTTCGCTCTCCACGATGGCCGTGCGCAGACCCGCGGCGACGGTCCGGTCCGCCACGTTCTCCCCGGTCGGGCCCGCGCCGATGACGATCACGTCGTACTCGGCGGACCCCGCCGCTTCGCGGGATTCGGAGGGGGCGCTTGCGCCGCTGGCGTCGCTCATTCGGGTGCTCCTCGAAGGTGTGGGCCGGCAGATGGGCGGGTCCCACCGTAGGCCGACCCCACACCTTCCCGCGTGAGGAACGCGCACGCACCCCACCGGGCCCCAGCCGCCCCGGGGGAGGGGTGAGCGGGGCGGTCGCGGGTACCCGGGCGTCGTGGCACAGGGAGCGCGGAGCACGCGGAGAACGCGGGGAGCGAAGGCATCGGCCGCACCGGGACCCGAGGGGTACGACGCGGCGCCGTACCTTCCCGGGGAGGCGGACCTGCCCGCGCTGCGGCGGGCCGCGGCCGGGTGTCAGGGCTGCCCGCTGTTCCGGGACGCCACGGGCACGGTCTTCGGCGCCGGGGACCCGTCCGCCCGGGTGCTGCTGGTGGGCGAGGAGCCGGGTGACCAGGAGGACCGGCGCGGCGAGCCGTTCGTCGGCCCGGCGGGGCGGCTGCTCGGCCGGGCGCTGGACGAGGCGGGCATCGACCCCGAGGCGACCTATCTGACCAACGCGGTCAAGCACTTCAAGTTCAGCCGCCCGGGACCGGGCAAGCGGCGCATCCACAAGCCGCCGAGCCTGCGGGAGCTGACGGCCTGCAAGCCGTGGCTCCAGGCCGAGCTGCGGGAGGTGGACCCCGAGGTGGTGGTGGCGCTGGGCGCCACGGCGGGCAAGGCGCTGCTGGGCTCCTCGTTCCGCGTCACCCGGCAGCGCGGCGTGCGGCTGGACCTGCCCGACCGCGCGGGCACGGCGCTGGTGGCCACCGTCCACCCGTCGGCGGTGCTGCGCGCGGGCGAGGACCGTGACGCGGTCTACGGAGGGCTGGTCGCCGACCTGCGGGTGGCGGCGGAGGCCCTGGGCTGACCGCGGCCGACGGCGGGACTTGACCTCAAGCGTCCTTGAACGTGCAGGCTCCTGGCGGGGATTCGCCCCCATCCGTCACGCCACGCTTCGGGAGAGCCAGCATGAGCACCGACCCCGGTTTCCACTCGATCATCGACTACACCGTCGACGGGCCGGAGACGCAGGCCGAACTGGTCGCGGCGTTCGCCCGGATCCAGGAGGAGTGGGTGCGCTTCCACCCGGGCTACCGGTCGGCCCGTTTCCATGTGAGTACGGACGGCACCCGCGTGTACACCATCGTGCACTGGGCGAGCGAGGGGGACTACGCCCGCTTCGTCGCCACGTCCGACGGCGACGGCCGGGCCGCCGCCATCCAGCGCGCGCTGGCCGGTCTCGCCGGGCACGCGGAGCCGCGCATGACGGGGCGCCCCACCTACACGGTGGTCCGGGAGGTGGGGCCAGGACCCCGGGGATCGGGATCCTGACCGCCGGGGCCCCGGGCCCCGGCGGTCAGGATCCCGA
>NZ_LAVK01000555.1 GCF_001083795.1 Streptomyces sp. SBT349 | reverse complement strand
CGGGTGGGGGCGGAAAGATGGCCGGGAAAAGCGGGAAACGCGCGGATATACGTTCGATCGCGCAACTCGTGGCCGCGGTCGGTGGTCACAGTGTGTGGAAGCCACCGCCGCGTTCGGCCGGTGGCACATGGGGGAACCACTGGGGGGTTCGAACGTGTCTGACATCACCATGCAACGTGCCTTCGACGCGCCGGAGTTCGACGCGGAGGAGGTCGCGTCCCGCGCGGAGTCCGTGGGGGGGCTCACGCCGTACCTGGACCCGCTGCGCATACCGCCGACGCTCCGTCCGGGGCGCGACGGCGAGCTCGCGCGGATCGAGATCAACCTGCGGTCGACCTGGACGCGCCTGCACTCGCAGATGGCCCCGACGCATGTCTGGGCCTACGAGGGGCACTTCCCGGGGCCCACCGTCGAGGTGCGGCGCGGGCAGCGGATCCGGGTCTCCTGGAAGAACCTCATCGACAGCGCCTACCCCGCCATGGCGGGCGACGCGCCGGCCGTGGGGAACGTTCCGCCCACCGCCGTTCCGGGCCGGGGCGAGGGGTTCGTGGAGACCAAGGACGTCGCCGACCTGCCCGGCTGGTCCGTGACCCACCTGCACGGCGCGATCACCGGCGGCGGCAACGACGGCTGGACGGAGAACGCGGTCGCGCGTGGCGACGCCCAGCTCTCCGAGTATCCGAACGACCAGCGCGCCATGACCATGTGGTACCACGACCACGCCATGCACATCACGCGGTGGAACGTCTACGCGGGCCTCGTCGGGATGTACCTCCTCCGCGACGCCGAGGAGGACGCGCTGCACCTGCCGAGCGGCGCGTACGAGGTGCCGCTCGTGCTGACCGACCGGAACTTCCAGGTGGACGCCTCGGGGCGGCCCACCGGCGAGATGCTGTACAAGGTGCGGCGGCTCCCGGCCGCCGACCCGGAGGCGGCGCCCGTCACCCTCCCGTTCTCCGGCCCGTACACGCTGGTCAACGGGGTGGTGTGGCCGCACCTCGACGTCGAGGCGCGCTGGTACCGCTTCCGGCTGCTGAACGGCGCCAACGCGCGGACGTTCAACCTCGTCCTGATCGACGAGGACGGCCGTCCGGTCCGGGGGGCGATCCGGCAGATCGGCTCCGACGGCGGCCTGTTGCCGGTGCCGGTGCCGGTCGACTTCGAGGGCGCCCTGCCCCGGCTGACCGTCGCCCCGGCCGAGCGCATGGACCTGCTCATCGACTTCTCGGCGCTGCGCGGCACGCGGGTGCGGCTGGTCAACGTCCCGCAGAACGGCAGGCCGGGCGAGGGGGACGCGGCGCGGGACGTGCCGTTCCCGCAGGTGATGGAGTTCCGGGTGGGCCGGCGGCCGGTGCGCGACCGGTTCGTGCTGCCCCGCGTGATCTCCTCGTCGTTCCGCAGGCTGGAGCACGGGGCGCAGGGGCACGGCCACCGGCTGATCGTGCTCACCCCGACGACCACCCTGGGCGGCAGGGGCCACCCCGAGATCTGGGAGATGGCGGAGGTCCCCGAGGACAGCGTCGCGGTGCCGTCCGACGGCGTCGTCCAGGTGAAGGACGCGGAGGGGGTGACGAAGACCTACCGCCGCGTCGCCCGCACGTTCGACGACACGCTCACCTTCAAGGTCGAGCACGGGGCGTTCGAGCAGTGGAACTTCCTGAATCTGAACGGTCCCACCCACCCGATGCACATCCACCTCACCACCTACCAGGTGATGGGCCGCGACCCGTATCTGACCTCGACGTTCGACCCCGCCGTCGGCGGCACGATCAGCCCGGTCGCGTACAACGGGGCCCCGGAGGCCGCGATCCCGCTCGCGCCGAACGAGCGGGGGTGGAAGGACGTCGTCCGGGTCCCGCCGAACGAGATGGTGCGGGTCATGGGCGAGTACGCCGGGGCGCACGGGCGGTTCATGTACCACTGCCACCTGCTGGAGCACGAGGACATGGGCATGATGCGGACGTTCACGGTCATGCCGCCCGAGGTGATGAGGTTCGACCACAACCTCCACCAGGAGCACCCGGGAGAGCCGGGCCACCCGGACCACTGAGCCGGGCGCCCCTCAGGGGAGCACCGCGTCGAGCTCCTCCCACAGCGCCGGGGGGATCGGATGGGCCAGGTGGGCGGCGTTCCGTTCGATCTCCTCGGGGCTTCTGGCGCCGACCAGGACCGTGGCCACGGCCGGGTGGGTCAGCGGGAACTGGAGGGCCGCGGCCAGCACGGGCACCCCGTGCCGGTCGCACGCCGCGCGGACGGCCTCGATCTCGCCGGCGCGCAGCCCCGGCGTCACCACGCCCGCCGCCATCACGGCGGTGCCGCGTGCCGCGCACAGCGGTAGCAGTTCGGTGAGCGCCGAGCGGTCGAGCAGGGTCCAGCGCCCCGCGATGAGGACGCAGTCCGGTCCCGGCGCCGGGGCCTCGCGCAGGAAGCGGGCCGCCACGTCGGCGTGGTTGACACCCAGCGAGACCGCCCCGACGGTGCCCGCGTCCCGCAGTTCGGCCAGCGCGCGATACGCCTCGCCCAGCGCCGTCGGGTAGTCCTCGTCGGGGTCGTGGATGTGCAGCACGTCGACGCGGTCGAGCCCGAGCCGTTCCAGGCTCTCCTCCAGCGAACGCCGCACCGCCGCGGCGGAGTAGTCGAGCCGGGGGCCGAGCCCGGGCGGCGGGTCGGCCCAGATGTCCTGGGTGTCGGGCCCGCCCGGCTCGATCAGCCGGCCGACCTTGGTGCACAGGACATACGCGGCGCGGGGCCGCCCCCGCAGCACCGCCCCGGTGCGGGTCTCGGAGCGGCCGTAGCCGTAGACGGGCGCGGTGTCGTAGAGCCGCACGCCGAGCTCCCAGGCCCGTTCGACCGTGGCGGCGGCCCGCTCGGGGGGAACGGCCTCGAACATCCCGCCGATCGGGGCGAGTCCGAGGCCGAGGCGGCTGACGGTCAGTCCGGTGCGGCCCAGGGGGACGAGGTCCCCGGCCGCGTACATGGGTATCTCGGGAGTGCCGTGCATGCGGGCACGGTAGCGCGGGCCCTACGCGCCCCCGGCGCAGAGGGAGGTGGTGGCG
>NZ_LAVK01000554.1 GCF_001083795.1 Streptomyces sp. SBT349 | reverse complement strand
ACGCCACCCACCGCACCCGCGACCATCCCCAAGACCGCGCGACGGCCCACATGTGCCCCGTTCCCCATGGCTTCCCCTTCGATCGGCGGTGTCGCCCCAACCTCCTTCACGGGGTGGGGAGAAGGCCATGGGGAGAACCCCCGGACGGGCGCTGGCGCCGTCCCCACCCCGGTGGGGTCGGTCAGGGCAGGAGCTCGACGTACCCGTCGGTTCCGTGCACGCGGATCCGCTGCCCGTCCCGGATCAGCCGGGTGGCCCCCTCCACGCCCACCACGGCCGGCAGGCCGTACTCGCGGGCGATCACCGCGCCGTGGGTCATCAGGCCGCCCACCTCCGTCACCAGGCCCGCGATGCCGACGAACAGCGGCGACCAGCTGGGGTCCGTGTGAGCCGTGACCAGGATGTCGCCCGCTTCGAGACCGGCCTTCGCCATGTCGAGGATGACGCGGGCCCTTCCCTCGACGGTCCCGGCGGAGACCGGCAGGCCGATCAGGGCGCCGGCCGGCACGTCGTCGCGCCGGTACGCCCCGGTGAGGGCCTCGCCGTCCGAGGTGAGGACCCGGGGCGGCGTGAGCGCGTGGTAGGACCGGAACGCGTCCTTGCGCCGCTGGATGAGCCGGTCATCCGCCCGGTTCGAGCGCACGACGTCGTGGAGTTCCTGGAACGTGAGGTAGTAGATGTCCTCCCTCTGCGACAGCACGTCGGCCTGCACGAGGCGTCCGGCCTCCTCCAGCAGGGCCCGCTTGTAGAGGAAGTAGCGGCTGACGATGCCGTACTTCGGGTACTCCCGGTACCCGATGAAGGTGCGGACCCGGTCGATCATCCGCCGGGTCTCGTCGGCTTTCCGGTCCCCGTCCGGCAGGGCCCGCAGGCGGGACAGCACGTCCCGTTCCTTCTCCCGCGCCTTCCGCCGCCCCTGCTCGAAGCGCCGCTCGGCGGCGCCCGGCCCGAAGTTCCTGACGTTGTCGAGGATCAGGGGCACGAGCGTGGTGGGGCGCTCGCGCCACCGTGGCCTGGTGATGTCGATCTCGCCGACGCAGCGCATGCCGTACCGGTCGAGGTAGGTCTCGACGGCCTCGCGCGCCGCGGTCCCGCCCGGGAGCTTCGCCAGCTCGTCCAGGAAGTCCTCGTTCCCGGCGCCCTCGTTCCGGGCGCCCTCGTTCCCGGCGCCGGCCTCCAGGAACGCCACCACCTCGGGCAGCGGGCGGATCACGTCCGCGACGTCGAGCAGCGCCAGTCCCATCTCCGAGGTGACGTTGTCGGGGGCGGACAGCGTGAGCGTGTCGGCCGCGTTCTTCTCGCCCAGCCACTCCCGCAGCGTGTCGTTGAGCCACCACGTGGCCTCCATCCCCGCCGTGATCGCCTGAAGGCTCAGCGGATCACCGAGGACCCGCTTGTGCTCCTCGAAGGCCCCCAGCAGGAAGTCGAACAGCGCCGGTCCGCTCTTCGTCCGGATGGCGCGCTCCAGGGCGGCGATGGACGCCCGGCTGCGCTCGATCAGCTCGGTGACGATGGCCGGATCGGCCTCGATCGGGGCGGACGCGCCGCCGGCCGGTGGCCCGCCGGGAGGGGGATCCGCGTCCGGGAGCGACGGAACGAAATCCCCGCGGTCGAGGACGGTCTCCAGCGCGTCCCTGATCAGCGGATCGCCTCTTCCCAGGGCGTCCAGGAGGCCGGTGCGGCTCGCAGGCGAGGCCAGGCGCCGGGTGACGTCGACGAACAGCCTCCCGCCGGCCTCGTGCATCGGCACCATGGCCGTCAGCCGCCACACGGAGAGCCCCAGGGGCTTCATGGGGTCGGTCATCATCTGCCCATGGCCGACGGAGACGTAGACGTGGTTTTCCTGGTCGCCGCTCTCCGGGATGGGGAACAGCGTCGTGATCGGCCGGCTCTGAACGATTCGGAAGTCGTCGTCGACCAGGCACCATTCGATGTCCTGCGGGCGGCCGAAGTGGGCCTCGATCCGCCGCCCGAGCCGCACGAGCCGCAGGACCTGCTCATCCGTCAGCGACGGCTGCTCCCGCCGCCGCGGATCGATCTCCACCTCCCGCGTGCCGCCGGCCGGCAGGGCCCGAACGGCACGCTGCTTGGCGGCGATCGCCCTGGCGACGACCTCGCCGTCTCGCACCGTGAAGACGTCCGGGTTCACCAGGCCGGAGACCAGGGCCTCGCCGAGGCCGAAGCCGGCGTCCACGGTGGCGACCGTGCGGTCGCCACCGACGGGGTCGGCCGTGAACAGGACGCCGGCCGCGTGCGGGAAGACCATCCGCTGCACGACCACCGCCATCTGGACGGTGCGGTGGTCGATGCCGTTGCGCCGGCGGTAGATCACGGCCCGCTCGGTGAACAGCGAGGCCCAGCACCGGCTGATGTGCGTGAGGATCGCCGCCGGCCCCATGACGTTCAGGTAGGTGTCCTGCTGGCCGGCGAAGGAGGCCGTCGGCAGGTCCTCCGCCGTCGCGCTGGAGCGGACGGCGTAGGCGGCTCGCTCGCCGAACCGGGCGAGCGCGCCGGTGATCTCCGCCGCCAGATCGCCCGGGATGGCGATCCCCTCGATGGTCCGGCGCATCCGCGCGCTGAGCGCGCGGATCGCCTCCCGGTCGTCCGGGTCCACGCGCGACAGCTGATCGAGCCGATCATCGATCGACGGCGCCTCCGCCATGATTCGCCGGAAGGCATCCGTCGTCACGCAGAAGCCCCCCGGCACGCGGATGCCCTCGATTCGCGACAGCCCGCCCAGGTGCGCCGCCTTGCCGCCCACGACCGCGCCCCGGGTCTCGTCGATCTCCTGGAGATCCCACACATACCGCTCGGTCATCGCGACGCCTCCGACGCGTCCGGCCGGCCGTTCCGCCTTCCCGGGTGCTGCGCACCCACCCCTGTTCCGACGTCACCGCGTCCCCCGTACGTCGATACCCGCACACGCACGCCGTGCCTCATTTCCGCAGGTTGTGGCCTCGGCCGACGATTCTGCGCCACGACCCGGGGCTTGCCGCAAGCCCCCCCGTGCGCTATACGTTGAGAGAGGCAAGGAGAGAGAGCTCTCCTTGCCTTTGTCGTGCCCCCACCCTCACCC
>NZ_LAVK01000553.1 GCF_001083795.1 Streptomyces sp. SBT349 | reverse complement strand
GTTTCGTGGGGTGTTCCGGGGGGCGGCGGGGTTGCCCGTCGGTTGTGACGTGAAACACAAAGGGCCGCGAAATAACCGGGGACCCTCCCCCCGTTGAGGGAAGTGTCCGAACCGGGGACTCGATCCCCGGTTGTTCACCCGGGCGCCGGACGGCGTTCAGGAACAACGGGAGCGGCATGGTGAGCGACACCTCCACGACCCCTCGCACACAGTTGCGCGCTGATGCGATGCGCAACCGTGAGCGGATCCTGGTGGCCGCCCGCGATGCCATTGCCGCGCAGGGGCCGCATGCGCCCTTCGACGACATCGCCCGACGCGCCGGCGTCGGGAATGCCACGCTCTACCGGCATTTCCCGGACCGGGAGTCGCTGCTGTTCCACGTGCTCCTGTATGTGAATGAGCGCATCGTCGAGCGGGCCCAGCGAACCCTGGAGGAGGAGCGCGATCCCTTCGAGGCCCTGCGCCGCATGGTTCTCGATGCCGCCGAGGAGCGGATCGGAGGTCTCTGCCCGATGCTGGGCCCGGCGATCGATCCGGAGGACGCGCGCCTCGTCGCCAGCCGGGAGCGCATGCACCGGGTCACGCAGCGGCTGATCGACCAGGCGCACGCGTCCGGTCAGCTGCGGCGGGATGTCGGGGCCGGGGACCTGCTGGTCGCGGTGTCCCGGCTGACCACCACCGTCCCGGGGACCCGGGGCGTGGACAACGCTCTCACCAGGCGCCACCTACAGATCTTCCTGGATGGACTCAGGACACCGTCGCGCAGCGAACTTCCTGGCGCGGCGATCACGTTGCACGACCTCAAGGACGAGTTCTGCTGACGGCCCACTGACCGCCTCCGCCCGGTCACGGCCGCGGCGCTGAGTAATCGCGATTCTCCGAGTCATCACCACTGACTCCGAGGACACCTCGCCCATCCCTTTTGCCCTACATCGTCACGTGAGGTAGCTAGCCCTATGCCACCCGAAACCGCGGTGAGCCCCGCTCACAGCGCTCTCGACCCCCGGCGCTGGAAAGCGCTGATCTTCATCGCGCTGGCCCAACTCATGGTGGTGCTCGACGCCACCATCGTGAACATCGCGATGCCCTCGGCCCAGGTCGACCTGGGCATATCCGACGGCAACCGGCAGTGGATCATCACCGCCTACGCCCTGGCCTTCGGCGGTCTGCTGCTCTTCGGCGGCCGCGTCTCCGACCTGTGGGGACGGCGCCGGGCCTTCGTCATCGGCCTGATCGGCTTCGCGCTCGCCTCCGCCCTCGGCGGCGGCGCGCAGAACGAGGCCATGATGTACGCCTCCCGCGCCCTCCAGGGCGTCTTCGGCGCGCTGCTCGCGCCGGCCGCGCTGTCGCTGCTGACGGTGCTGTTCACCGACGTGAAGGAGCGGGCCAAGGCGTTCGGCGTCTTCGGCGCCATCGCCGGTGCCGGCGCCGCCGTGGGCCTGCTGCTCGGCGGCACGCTCACCGAGTACCTGGACTGGCGCTGGACGTTCTTCGTGAACATCCCCTTCGCCGCCGTCGCCGCCATCGGCGCCCTGCTGTACATCCGCGAGCCCCGCGACGCCCACGGCCGCCCGCCGCTGGACGTTCCCGGCCTGCTGCTCGGCACGCTGGGCCTGGTCGCGCTGGTCTACGGATTCGCCCGCGCCGAGCAGGAGGACTGGACGGAGTCGGTGACGGTCGGCATGTTCGTCTCCTCGGCCGTGCTGCTCACGCTGTTCGTGGTGGTCGAGGCCCGGGTGAAGAACCCGCTGCTGCCGCTGCGCGTGGTCACCGACAGGAACCGGGGCGGTGCCTACGCCTCGCTCGGCCTCGCGATCATCGCGATGTTCGGTCTGTTCCTCTTCCTGACGTACTACCTCCAGATCGTCCGGGGGTACTCGCCGGTCGAGACCGGCCTGGCGTTCCTGCCGATGGTGGTGGGCATGATCGTGGGCTCCACCCAGATCGGCGCCCTCCTGGTGACCCGTGTCCCGCCGCGGCTCCTGATGGTGCCCGGCTTCCTGGTCGCCTCCGTGGGCATGCTGATGCTGACCCAGCTGAGCGTGGACACCTCCTACACCATGCTGATCATGCCCGCGACGGTTCTGCTCGGCCTGGGGCTCGGCACCTCGTTCATGCCGGCGATGAGCCTGGCCACCGAGCGGGTCCGCCCTGCCGACGCGGGCGTGGCCTCGGCCATGGTGAACGTGTCGCAGCAGGTCGGCGGCGCCATCGGCACCGCCCTGCTCAACACCATCGCGGCCAGCGCCACCACGTCGTACTTCAACGACCACGTGGCGGGGGCCACCGACCAGCAGCGGCTGACGTTCGACTCGATGGTCCACGGCTACTCCGCGGCCATCTGGTGGGGCTTCTTCATCCTGCTGGGCTCGGCCCTGCTCTCCGGCCTCATGATCAACAGCAAGGGGAGCGATCACGGAGCCGTCGTCGCCGGCGGCGAGGGTGCCGAGGAGGGCAAGCACGTCCCGGTGATGGTGCACTGACGCACCGGACCCACCCGGCCCACCGGCCCTCAGCGGCCACCCGAGAGCGCGGCCCCCGCAGCACCCGCTGCGGGGGCCGCGTTCCGTCGTCGAGCGGGCAGCACCGGGCCCGCCCGGTTGCCGGGGGCACGCGGTCGGCCACACGATGAAGGGGCCGGTGTCCCCGGACGCGCCCGGCCGCTCCGGGGTCACCGGTTCGGTCGGCGGGCGGCGGTCGGCGGTCGGCGGTGTGTCGGCCGTCGGTCAGCGGTCGCCGTAGAGGTCCCGGTAGGCGGGGAAGACGCCTCCCGGCGTCTCCACGCCATCCGCCGCCAGCACCCCCCGCACCACCGCGCGGGTCAGCACATCGGCACCGGCGGCCAGCAGCACATTGAACGCGAGCGCCGCCTCGATCGGCGTCCGGCCGGCGGGGCCCGGCCGTTCCCCGGTGGCCAGCGTGAACACCGTGTCACCGTCGGTCATCAGATGCGCCGGGCGGATCGCCCGCGCCAGCCCGTCGTGCGCCGTGCCGGCCAGCTTCCGCGCCTGGGCGACGGTGAGCGCCGCATCGGTGGCCACCACGGCGAGCGTGGTGTTCAGCGGGGGACGCTCCCCCGC
>NZ_LAVK01000552.1 GCF_001083795.1 Streptomyces sp. SBT349 | reverse complement strand
GCCGGCGTCAGATGTGAATAAGAGCCAGCCCACGCCCCCTCCGCGCGGCCCTCGCGGCGGCGCTCGCCGCCGGTCTCGCCCTGGCCCTCGGCGCCTGCGGCGGCTCGGCCCGCAGCGCCGCCGGCTCCGCCGCGCCCGAGGACGGGGTGCTGACCCTCGGACTGCTCAACGACATCGGGCAGGCGCCCGACCCCGACGTCTACTACGCGGGCAACGGCCTGGCCCTGACCACCAACATGTACGAGGGGCTCGTCCGCTACGAGCCCGGCGTGGACGAGCCGACTCTCGGCCCGGCCCTGGCCACCGCGTGGGAGGTCTCGGAGGACTTCACGACCTACACCTTCACCCTGCGCGAGGGCGTGACGTTCCACGACGGAACGGAGTTCACCTCCGCCGCCGTCGAGGCGTCCTTCGACCGCCGCGCGGCCGTCGACGCCGGTCCGGCCTACATGGTCGCCGGCGTCGAGTCGGTGGAGACCCCCGACGACCTGACCGCCGTGGTCACCCTGGCCCAGCCCGACTCCGCGTTCCTGGACTACCTCGCCTCGCCCTACGGCCCCAAGATGATCAGCCCGACCGTGCTGTCGGAGCAGGCGGGGGACGACAACGCCCAGACGTACCTGAGCACCCACTCGGCCGGCACCGGCCCCTACCGGCTCACCGTCGCGCGGGTCGGTGAGCGGTACGAGATGGAGGCGTACGAGGGCCACTGGGGCGAGGAACCGGTGTTCACCACCGTCGAGATGCCCGTCTACACGGACACCTCGGCCATGCAACTCGCCCTCACCAGCGGCGACCTCGCGGCCATCATCGGCGCGGTGCCCTCGGCCTCCCAGGCCCGCTTCGTCGAGGACGACAGCCTCCAGGCGCTCAGTCTGCCCACGTTCCAGGTCGGCGTGCTCTACATGAACCCCAACCGGGACTTCATGGCCACCGCCGAGGCGCGCACCGCGATGTTCCAGGCCGTGGACTGGCGGTCCGTCATCGACCAGGTCGTGACCCACAAGGCCGAGCTGGCCACCGGCACCTACTCCCGCGGCTCGGTGCCCGACGGCGCCGACGCCCGGGAGATCGTGCACGACACCGCGCCGCTGGAGGAGTACGTGGCGGGCCTGCCCGCCTCCGCCAGGACGGTGCGGATCGGGCACAGCGCGGGCAGCGCCGACGACGCCCAGATCGCCAACCTCATCGCCGCCCAGCTCCAGGAGCTGGGCCTGGACGCCACCATCACCGCCTTCCAGACGTCCCAGGTCTTCGGCACCTTCGCCAGCGCCCCCGCCGAGGCCCCCGACCTCTACGTCTCCTCGGGCACCTGGCCCGACGCCAGCAACCCCTACCTGTACGGCCATGTGTTCTGGGACCGGGACGGCGGCCTGAACCACCTCCAGTGCTACGACGAGGAGACCACCGAGCTGCTGGCCGAGGCGCTGCGGACCGGCGACACCGGCACCTATGTCGCCGCGGGCGAGGCCATCACCGAGGCGGCCTGCACCCCGGCCTGGGCCTATGTCGACGACTTCGTCGCCGCGCAGCCGTGGCTGGGCGGCATCGAGGAGGCTCACAGCGTCGCCGAGCCCTACACGCTCGACTTCAACGTCCTGACCGTCGAGGAGCGGTAGGCCGCGCCCCCCTCGCCCCCGTTCCCGAACGCTCCACGGCCACAAGGCTCCCCGGGGGAACGCGACCCCGTTCCCCCGGGGGCGGCCCGGAAGGGTATCCATGTCACTCCGTCAGCAGGCCGACGGGCACACCCGCGCCCGCGATCTGCCTCCGAGCTTCTGGTGGCTCTGGCTCGCCGTGCTGGTCACCTGGACCGGGCGGTTCGTCGTCCCGTTCATCACGCTCTTCCTGACCGAAGACGCCGGTCTCTCCGTCTCCACGGCCGGCCTGATCGTCTCCGGGTACGGCGGCGGTGTCGTCGTCTCGACGCTCGGCGGCGGCGTGCTGTGCGACACCGTCGGCCGCAAGCGCACCCTCGTCGGAAGCCTCCTGCTGTCGGCGGCGACGGTGGTCGTCATCCCTTTCTTCGCCCACCCGGCGGCCGTCGCGCTGCTGCTGTTCGTCTTCGGCCTGGTCAACGGGGCCGCCCAGCCCGCCGTCACGGCCCTGATCACGGATCTGGTGCCCCGGGCGCACCGGCGGACCGCGTTCGCCTACAAGTACTGGGCCGTCAACCTCGGTTACGCCATCGGGCCGGTGATCGCCGGATTCATGGCCGACCGGGCCTTCGAGCTCCTCTTCTACGGCCAGGCGGCGGTGCTGCTCGTCTCCGCGGCGATCGTCCTGGCCCGGGTCCACGAGACACATGTCCCCGAACCGCGCGCGGTCCGCGCCGAGTCGGGCGGCGCGAGCCTGCTCGACGTGCTGCGCGACCGCGTGTTCATGATCTTCGTGGCCGCGATGTTCGTCTACTCCGTCGTCTACGTCCAGTCCACCGTCTCACTGCCCGTCGCCATGGTGGACGAGGGCTTCACCACCCGGGAGTACGGCATGCTGCTGACCCTCAACGGGCTGCTGCTGTGCGCGTTCCAGATACCCAGCGCCCGGTTCATGGCGCGCTGGAACCGGGAGACCGTGCTCGTCGCCGCGCTGTGCGTCACCGCGGTCGGCGTCGGCGTCCAGGCGATCGCCACCTCGTGGGCGGTCTACGCCGTCGCCGTCACCGTCTGGACCCTCGGCGAGATGGGCGGTCACCCGGCCGCCCAGTCGATCGCCGCGGACATGTCCACCCGGCGCGCCAGGGGCCGTTATCTGGGCGCCTACGCGCTCGCCTTCGCCACGGCCACCATGGTCGGCCCGCTGGTCGGCGGGAACGTCGTCGAGCACCTGGGCAGCGCCGCCCTGTGGTACGGGTGCGCGGCCGCGTGCGTGCTGATCGCGGCCTTCGTCGCCCTGACGGCGCGCTCCCGGGTGGAGCGCGTCGCGCGGGGCGCGCAGGAGCCCTCCCCGCGCCACGCCCCGGGGGACGCGCTCCGTCCACCGCCGCCCGAGGTGCTCGACCCGCGTC
>NZ_LAVK01000551.1 GCF_001083795.1 Streptomyces sp. SBT349 | reverse complement strand
CCCCTCCAGGCCGAGCAGCGGCAGCCCCGCCCCGCCCGCGGCGCCGAGCACCGTGCCCAGGCGCAGCAGCCTCGCCGTCCGCCGTTTCCAGGTCATGGCCGCGAGGTACCCCTCCGCGGCGCGCGTCGCCTCCGCCTCCGCGCCGGCGTACAACGCGGCCAGCCCCTCGGGGGGCGGGACCGGCGCGGTATCCGTCTCCTCGGGCTGCATCTGCGGCTGGCTCACCCTCGCCCTCCCGGCCGCGGGCCCCTGGCGGACCCGGTGAAACACCTTTGTAACGGCCCGAACCGCCACCCCCGCCGCGGGCGGATCATCGGCCCGGAGGGCGCGGGCCTTGGCCGTCCCGGCCCACCCCCTCTCCGGCGCGCCGCCTCCTCACCCGAAAGAGTGGGTGAGGGAGCGCCGCCGTTAGGCTGTCGCCCCGTGAGGATCCTTGTCATCGGCGGCGGCGCCCGCGAACACGCCCTGTGCCACGCGCTCTCCCTGGACCCGGCCGTCAGCGAGCTGCACTGCGCCCCGGGGAACGCGGGCACGGCGGAGCTGGCCACCCCGCACCCGGTGGACGCGGAGAACGGGGCCGAGGTGGCCGCGCTCGCCGCACGCGTCGCGGCCGACCTGGTGGTCGTCGGCCCCGAGGCCCCGCTCGTCGCGGGGGTCGCCGACGCGGTCCGCGCCGCCGGGATCCCCGCCTTCGGCCCGTCCGCCGAGGCCGCCCGCATCGAGGGCAGCAAGGCGTTCGCCAAGGAGGTCATGGCCGCCGCCGCCGTCCCCACGGCCCGCGCCTACGTGTGCACCACCGCGGAGGAGGCCGACGAGGCGCTGGACGCGTTCGGCCCGCCCTATGTCGTGAAGGACGACGGCCTGGCCGCGGGGAAGGGCGTCGTGGTCACCGAGGACCTCGAACGCGCCCGCGCGCACGCCCGCACGTGCCGGCGCGTGGTGATCGAGGAGTTCCTCGACGGGCCCGAGGTCTCCCTCTTCGCCGTCACCGACGGCGAGACCGTCGTCCCCCTCCAGCCCGCCCAGGACTTCAAGCGCGCCCACGACGGCGACGAGGGCCCCAACACCGGTGGCATGGGCGCCTATTCGCCGCTGCCCTGGGCCGACCCCAAGCTCACCGACGAGATCCTGGAGACCGTGCTGCGGCCCACCGTCGAGGAGATGCGGCGGCGCGGCACCCCGTTCTCCGGGCTGCTGTACGCCGGGCTCGCCCTCACCTCGCGCGGGCTGCGGGTCGTGGAGTTCAACGCGAGGTTCGGCGACCCGGAGACCCAGGCCGTCCTGGCCCGGCTGCGCACGCCGCTGGCCGGGCTGCTGCGCGCGGCGGCCACCGGCGAGCTGGCCGAGTTCCCGCCGCTGCGCTGGAGCGAGGGCGCCGCGGTCACCGTGGTGATCGCCGCCGAGGGGTACCCGGCGGCGCCCCGCACCGGGGACCCGATCGAAGGGCTGGACGAGGTGGCCGAGCACGACGCGCCCGGCGCGTACGTCCTGCACGCCGGCACCCGGCGCGACGACGAGGGCCGCGTGGTGAGCGCGGGCGGCCGGGTGCTGTCCGTGACCGCCACCGGACCCGGCCTCGCCGAGGCCAGGGCCAGGGCCTACCGCGCCGTCGCGCGCGTCCGCCTCGACGGCTCGCACCACCGCACCGACATCGCCGCGGGCGCCTCGGACGCCGCCGCGGACACACCTTCCTCTCCCCAAAGCCCCACCATCGGGTGACCGATCGACCGTTGTGCTGACGAGCCCGTCACGCCCCCTTTAGGGTGCGGCGCAGCGTTCACCGCCCGTGCCTACGCGATCGGCCCCTCGCGCCTTGCGATGCCGGTGGCCGGTGCGACAGTGGAGAACGACGGCCAGACGGGCACAGCGGCATCGCGCGGCGGAGGGCAGGGCATGGTGCAGCGGAGATCGCGGGACGCCGGACGCTCCGCGCGGGACGACGCCCTGGCCGTGCTCCGCGTGCGCAACAGCGCGCTGGCGCTCGCGCTGCTGCCCGCCGCCGTCGCGGTGGTGCTGTTCGCCGGTGACGCCCCGGCCGCGCTGCGCTGGCCGCCGGTGGCGCTCGCCGCGTTCACCGCCGCCGTGGCCGTGGCCACGGGCCTGTTCATCGCCCGCGCCCGCCCCGCGGTCACCCCCACCATCGAGGTCCCCGAGCGCGCGGCGCCCGCCCTGCACGGCCTGATACGCGAGCTGGCCACCCGGCTCGACGTCCCCCCGCCCGGCGGCATCGCGCTCACGCCGGACTGCGACAGCTGGCTGGAGGAGCCCCCGCGCCCGCCGGGCGCGCCCCAGGGGCGCGCGGACGCGCCGGGGCCCGTGCTCGTCATCGGCTCGCCGTTCCTGTGGTGGATGCGCGTCGACGAACTGCGCGCGCTCCTCGCCCCCGTCGTCGCGGGCACGGGACCCGCCGCCCACCCCGACATCGCCTCCGCCCGCCGCTGCGTCCGCGCCTGGGACGCCGCCGCGGACCCGGCCCGCGGCGCCTCGCCCCTCCGCCGTCCCCTGGCGGCCTTCGCCGGGTGGGTGGCGAGGCTGCTGCTGCGGCTCTCCGCGCCCTACAGCGCCGAGATGGAACGGGGCGTGGCGCTCGCCGCCGCCGCGCGCGCCCAGGACGTGGACGCGCGCCTGCGCGACGCGGCCCAGGAGCAGGTCGGCCTCGCGTACGCGGGCTGGGACCGGCTGCTGACGCGGGTCGCGCTGCCCGCCTGGCGCATCGGCCGCTGGCCGCGCGGCCTGGACGCCGGGGTGGTCTCCGCGCTCACCGAGCTCTCCCGCCGCGACCGTCTGGCCGAGGGCTACGCCGCCAGGCTCGGCGAGCGCCCGGCGTGCGACCTGCTGGAGCGGCCGGGGGCGATGGACGAGGAGATCTCGCTGCTCGCCGCCCGCCTCTTCCACGGCACCCCGGGGCGCCAGGACGCCGACTGGACGCCGGTGGACTGGCCCGCCTACCCCGACGAGGTCGTGGACCGGATCTGGCGGGACAGGGCGGCCCGGCTCTTCGCCGCCCTCGGCGCCGCCGAGACGCCCACCCTGGCCTGCGCGCTCCAGCGGCTCACCGACGCCGCGGCCGGGCACGGCACCGAGGAGCTGGCCGCCCGGCTGGCCGCCGACGCGGCCCAGGCCCAGGCGCCCGCC
>NZ_LAVK01000550.1 GCF_001083795.1 Streptomyces sp. SBT349 | reverse complement strand
TCGACCTCCCCACCGCCGTCCTCGCCGCAGGCCGCCACGCCGGACTCATCCCCGTCGAACGCTGCGCCGCCCTCCTCGCCGGCATCCGCGACGACCACCTCGTCCTGCGCCCCTCCTTCTTCCAGCTGAAGAACATCCGCGACGCCCGCCGACAGGGCCTCCCCCTCCACCTCATCGCCCACGAAGACGTCCTCGTCTTCCGTAAGCCCGGCGCCCCAGCCCAGGACCGCCGCCCATGCACCCGGCCCCGGCGGTCAGCACCGTCCCGTACCCGCGTACGTGGCTGCATCGCGTTTGACCACCCAACTCGCGAGAACTCGGGCGGGCGCCGATGACGAGGGCTCAGAAGGGCGAGAGCGCCGCACGCACCACGGACGCGTTCGATGACCCTGCGGTGACGTCGCCCTGGGAACTCGCTTTCCGGTTTGATCCCCCTGAGCCGGTTCTCACTCCGGCCGCTGCGGGCACCCTGCTGCGCATTCTGCTTCGGCGGGCCGGCCAGAGACCGGGCGAGGCCGTAGCAGACGCGGCTGGCCCTCTGGTGAAAGGCGAGCTATCCATGGACGACCCGGGAATCCGGGACCTTCCGCAGGTCACCGATCAGGTGAAGGAGTCTCCTGATGAACCCTGACACCACCGCGCCTCCCTGGCGCGCCAGCCCACACCGACCACTCGCTGACGCACCGGGAGGTGCCGGCGGGCTGCGGTTCGCGTTCAGCGGGCGGGTGTCGACCGAGGACCACCAGGACCCGGAGGCCTCACGGCTGTGGCAGCTGGGGCGGGCCGAAGCGCTGATCGCTCCCGCGGGCGGGCGGATCGTGGCGGAGTACTTCGACGTGGGCCAAAGCCGCGCGCTGCCGTGGAAGCGCCGCCCCCGGGCGGCAGCACTGCTGGCGGCTCTGGCGGATGGGGCGCGCGGTTTCGACGCCGTGGTGATCGGGGAGCCGCAGCGGGCGTTCTACGGCAGCCAGTTCGGCACGACGTTCCCGCTGTTCACCCACTACGGCGTGCCGTTGTGGGTGCCGGAGGTGGGCGGGGTTATCGATCCGGACAACGAGGCCCACGATCTGATCATGTCGGTCTTCGGCGGCATGTCGAAGGGCGAGCGCAACCGCATCCGGATCCGGGTCCACTCGGCCATGGCCTCCCAGACCCTGATGGAGGGGCGCTACCTGGGCGGACGTCCGCCCTACGGCTACCGACTGGTTGATCGGGGGCCTCACCCCAACCCCGGCAAGGCCGCCGACGGCAAACGCCTCCACGGCCTGGACCTCGATCCCGAAGCCGCGCCGGTCGTCGTCCGGATCTTCCGTGAGTTCCTTGCCGGGCGGGGGATCTTCGCCATCGCTGAGGGCCTGACCTGCGATGGGATCCCCAGCCCATCCGCTCATGACCGCGCCCGGAACCCGCACCGGGACGGGCGGGCGTGGAACAAGTTCGCCGTCCGCACGATCCTGACCAATCCCCGCTACACGGGTCGGCAGGTGTGGAACCGGCAGCACAAACACGAGAGTCTTCTCGATGTCGAGGATGTCACCCTGGGCTACACCACTAGCATGCGGTGGAACACCCAGGACAAGTGGATCATCTCCCGGAACGTCGTCCACCCCACGCTGGTCGACGACGACACCTTCGCCCGGGTCCAGGAGACCTTCGAAACCCGGCGCCGCACCGGGACGCCGCACCAGGGCCACCGCACCAAGAACCCCTACCTGTTCCGCGGACGGATCACCTGCGGCGTCTGCGCCCGCCGCATGCAGGGCCAGTGGTCACACGGAGACGCCTACTACCGCTGCCGTTTCCCCGAGGAATACGCCCTGGCCAACCGAGTCCGACGCCCCCGCAACGTCTACGTGCGGGAGAGCTGGCTCACCCCGGCCATCGACGGATGGATCGGCACCGTCCTCGCACCGCACCGGCTGACGGAGACCATCGACCTGATGGTTCTCGGCAGCGACGCGGGCGAACCGGATCCGCACGCCATCCAGACCGCCCAGGCACTGCTCACCTCCTGCGACACCAAGCTCGCCCGCCACCGCGCCGCCCTGGAAGCAGGGGCCGATGCCACTCACGTCACCCAGTGGATCGCGGAGACCCAGCAGCAACGACGCGCCGCCGAGGCACAACTCCGCGCTGCCCAGCAGCCGACGGCACAGGCTCCCCTGTCCCCCGACCAGGTCCGCCGGGTCGTGCGGCAGGCATCCGATCTGGCCACGACGCTGCACCACAGTGGTAAGGACGACAGAGCCGCGTTGTACCGCCTGCTGAGCCTGAGGCTGAACTACGACGTCAGCGCCCGGCTGGTGCACGTCACCGCCACACCGGGCGAACCGGACAGAAAATCCCCACGGGAAACCCGTGGGGAAATGGTTGGTGTCCGAGGGGGGACTTGACTCAAAACCCCAACTCCTCGTCATCCGAGGTGACCTGCGCCTTTGCCCGGCAGCCCCGGTGGGAGGCGCCTCGTGATGACCCGTACCGAAGTCCCGGCTCGCGCGACCAACCTCCCCGTCCCGCCTGGTCAGCAATCCTCTTCTGAGTATCGAACGGTGATGCGGTCGGTCACCGTCATCATGGGCGCGGTGATTGGGCTGACGTTCCTGTTCGGGTTCGGCAACGTCCTGGCGCTGGGCCTGCGGCTAGTGCTGTGACCGGGAAGGTTCGCCGGGTTGGTGGTCGTGGCGGTTGGATGGGCAGTGACGTTTGTTGCGACGGCTGGAGGTGTGGTGGCCGAGCCTGTGCGGGTGCGCAGACTGACCGATCAGGAAGGGCGGAAACTGCAGCAGATCGTGCGCCGGGGCAGCACCAGTTCGGTGCGCTACCGGCGGGCGATGATGCTGCTGGCGTCCGCCGGCGGGAACCGCGTCCCGGTGATCGCCCAGCTGGTCCAGGCCGACGAGGACACGGTGCGGGAGGTGATCCACCGGTTCAACGAGATCGGCCTGGCGTGCCTGGACCCTCGGTGGGCGGGAGGCCGTCCCCGCCTGCTCGATGATGATGAGGAGGACTTCGTCATCCAGACGGCCACCACCCGCCCCGCCCGGCTCGGGCAGCCTTTCACCCGCTGGTCGATCCGCAAACTCGCTGCCTATCTGCGCCGTGTGCCCGGCCATATGATCCGCATCGGCCGTGAGGCCTTACGGTGCCTGCTCGCCCGCCGCGGGGTNNNACCTTCCAGCGCACCAAGACGTGGAAGGAATCCCCCGACCGCGAACGCGACGCCAAGCTCGACCGGATCGAGCAGGTGACCCAGCGTTTCCCGGACCGGGTCTTCGCCTTCGACGAGTTCGGCCCCCTGGGGATCCGGCCCACCGCGGGGTCGTGCTGGGCCAAGCAGGGCAGGCCCGACCGCCTGCCGGCGACCTACCGCCGCACCCACGGCGTCACCTACTTCCACGGCTGCTACTCGGTCGGCGAAGACCGGCTGTGGGGCGTCAACAACCGCCGCAAGGGAACCGCGAACACCCTGGCAGCCCTGAAATCGATCCGTGCGGCCCGCCCGGACGGGGCCCCGGTCTACATCGTCCTGGACAACCTGTCCACCCACACCGGAGCGACGATCCGCCGCTGGGCGGACAGGAACAAGGTCGAGCTGTGCTTCACCCCGACCTACGCCTCCTGGGCCAACCCGATCGAAGCCCACTTCGGCCCGCTGCGGCAGTTCACCCTGGCCAACTCCCACCACCGCAGCCACCCCGCACAGACCCACGCCCTGCACGCCTACCTGCGCTGGCGCAACGCCAACGCCCGCCACCCCGACGTGCTCACCGCCCAACGCCGAGAACGCGCCCGCATCCGCAGCGAGAGAGGCATCCGCTGGGGCGGAGGTGCCAGATGCCCGGCGGCGTGAAGGATCAACAACCGGTACAGCCCACTCCCGCATCACGGACCGCGAGGAGCTCTGCATGGACCACCGGGACGTCGACGCCGCCGTGGCAGAGATGCTGGGGGTACTTGGCCCCCGTACCGCCGGGGACTGGACGGTGCCAGCCGGGCCGCTCGAATGGACCTGCTGGCAAACAGCAGCCCACGTCGGCCATGACCTGCTGGCCTACGCAGCGCAACTGGCAGCACGACCTGCCGATGCCTACCTTCCCATCGACCTGAACGTCCGCCCCACTGCCTCGCCGGCCGAAGTACTCCAGGCCGTCACCGCCTGCGGCGGACTGCTCAGCAGCGCCCTGGCCACAGCCAACCCCGCTCTGAGGGCCTGGCACTGGGGTCCGTGCGACCTCGAAGGTTTCGCGGCGATGGGCGTCGCCGAGACCCTGCTGCACACCTACGACATCACGCAGGGACTGTCCGTGGACTGGCTGCCGCCAGCACCGCTGAGCGCGGCAGTACTCAACCGGCTCTTCCCCGCCGCCCCGTCCGCAGACCCCATCCAGGTACTCCTCTGGTGCACCGGCCGCGGAGAACTCGACGGCCTCCCTCGCCAAACCTCGTGGAGGTGGGAAGCAGCACGACCAGGCTGATCGACCTGACCCCGGTAAACATTCCCGGTCACAGCACTAGAGGGTTCGCAACGCAGGCCAGGCGAGGACGATGACGCGCTTCCGCTGGTGTTCCTCATCACCCCTAGAGGGTTCGCAACCGCGCCGCCCAACACCCGAGGCCTCGTTACGGCGGGGGTTCCTCATCACCCCTAGAGGGTTCGCAACGGGTGCGCTGAGCCTGTGGCGCAACCCCGGTCTACGCGTTCCTCATCACCCCTAGAGGGTTCGCAACGTCTCGATCATCAGCAGCCCGGGGTCGTCCATCCCGAGTTCCTCATCACCCCTAGTGCTGTGACCGGGAAGGTTGGCCGGGTTGGTGGTCGTGGCGGTTGGATGGGCGGTGAGGTCCGCTGCGATCGCTGGAGGTGTGGTGGCCGAGCCTGTGCGGGTGCGCAGACTGACCGATCAGGAAGGGCAGAAGCTGCAGCAAATCGTGCGCCGGGGCAGCACCAGTTCGGTGCGTTACCGCCGGGCGATGATGCTGCTGGCGTCCGCCGGTGGGAACCGCGTCCCGGTGATCGCCCAGCTGGTCCAGGCCGACGAGGACACGGTGCGGGAGGTGATCCACCGGTTCAACGAGATCGGCCTGGCGTGCCTGGACCCTCGGTGGGCGGGAGGCCGTCC
>NZ_LAVK01000054.1 GCF_001083795.1 Streptomyces sp. SBT349 | reverse complement strand
GGGCGGGGGTGGTGGTGGGCGGGACGCTGTTGAGCGGCATGTCGAGGACGGTGGTGATCCCGCCCGCGGCGGCGGCGCGGGTGGCCGTCTCGAAGCCTTCCCACTCGGTGCGGCCCGGGTCGTTGATGTGGACATGGGTGTCGACCAGGCCCGGCAGCAGGGCCACGGGCCCGTAGTCGACGGCGCGCGCGCCGGGGCGCGTGGGCGCGTCGTGCGGCAGGACGGCGGTGATCCGCCCGTCCGCGACGGCGACGGCCGCGGGGCGCTCCCCCTCCGGGGTGACCACCCGGGTGGAACGCAGCAACAGCTCACCCTCGCTCAACCGGTCCCTCCCTCCCGCCGGGCGCCCGCGGCGAGGCGCCACCGGCGTTTCCCCGCACACCGCGACACTTCGGAGCACGTCAGGGCGCTTCGGAGCACGTCAGCGGATTGGTGAATCGATCGGGACCGATCATCGGTCGACCCGGACGGAACGTCAAGGGCCGCCCGGTAGGCTGCCCCATGACCGCCCGAAAGGAACGTGACGTGCCACCGTCCGACGTCCGAAAGCCCGCCGCCAGCGGCGGCGGGGTCCAGTCGCTCGAACGCGCCTTCGCGCTTCTGGAGCACATGGCCGACGCCGGTGGCGAGACGGGGCTGAGCGAGCTGGCCGCGAGCAGCGGCCTGCCGCTGCCGACCATCCACCGCCTGATGCGGACGCTGGTGGCCTGCGGCTATGTCCGCCAGCAGCCCAACCGCAGATACGCGCTCGGCCCGCGCCTGATCCGGCTCGGCGAGTCGGCGGCCAGGCCCCTGGCCACCTGGGCGCGACCGCACCTGGCGCGGCTGGTGGAGGCGACGGGCGAGACGGCGAACATGGCGCTGCTCGACGGGGACGACGTGGTGTATGTGGCGCAGGTGCCCTCGCGGCACTCGATGCGGATGTTCACGGAGGTCGGCCGGCGCGTGCTGCCGCACTCCACGGGGGTCGGCAAGGCGCTGCTGGCGGGACTGCCCGACCAGGAGGTGCGCGCGCTGCTGCGCCGCACCGGCATGCCGGCCGCGACGGAGCGGACGATCACGACGCCGGACGCGTTCCTCGACGCGCTGCGGACCGTTCGCGCCCTGGGGTTCGCGGTCGACGACAACGAGCAGGAAATAGGCGTCCGCTGCATCGCCGTGCGGGTCCCCGACTCGGCCACGGCCGCCGCCATCTCGGTCTCGGGGCCCGCGGGGCGGGTGACGGACGAGGCGACGGAGAAGATGGTGCCGCTGCTCCAGGAGGTCGCGGGCGACCTGTCGGAGGCCCTGGCGGGCACGCGCGCCGGCGGATGAACGCTCCTCCCGGGACGGGCGTTCCTCCGGCCGCGGCCGGGGAGCGGCCGGTCGCGGGCCTGCTGCTCGCCGCCGGAGGCGGGCTGCGGCTCGGGGGGCGACCCAAGGCGCTGCTGCGGTACGAGGGGCGGCTGTTCGTGGAGAACGCGGCGGGCGCGCTGCTGGCCGCCGGTTGTGCGCCGGTGCACGTGGTGCTCGGTGCGGCGGAGGCCGAGGTGCGCGCGCGGGCGCGCCTGGACGGGTGCGCGCTGGTGAGCAACCCGGCGTGGGAGTCGGGGATGGGCTCCTCGCTCCGGGCCGGGCTCGCCTCGCTGCCGCCCGGAACCGGGGGCGCCCTGGTGGCGCTGGTCGACCAGCCCGGCGTGGGCGCGGAGGCGATGGCGCGGGTGCGCGACGCCCTCCGGTCGCCCGCCACCCTGGCGGCGGCGGCCTACGGCGGGCGGCGCGGGCACCCGGTGCTGATCGGCGCGGCGCACTTCGCGGCGGTGGCGGGCGCGGCCCGGGGTGACCGGGGAGCGCGTGGGTATCTGCGAGAGCGGGAGGTCGCGCTGATCGAGTGCGGCGACATCGCGACCCCCGACGACATCGACGAACCAGGCGATCTCGTTGATCTTCCATGATGAGGAAACTAATATCCACCTCTAGCCCCATGGCCCCCACCGTCCACCACGTCGATCACCGTCCATCACCCCCATCACCGTTCCACGTCATGCTGTCCGTCTGGCCGAAGGAGTGACCGCCCCATGTCCGCCGTCACCGTGCACGCACCGAGGATCCTCCCCCGGCAGGAAGAGGTGCTGACCGAAGAGGCGCTCGGCTTCCTGGCCGACCTGCACGAGCGGTTCACGCCGCGCCGCGACGAGCTGCTGCTGGCGCGGGCGCGGCGCCGTCAGGAGATCGCCAGGACGGGCAGGCTCGACTTCCTGCCGTCCACCGCGCACATCAGGGAGGGCGACTGGCGGGTCGCCACCGCGCCGCCCGCCCTCCAGGACCGGCGGGTGGAGATCACCGGCCCCACCGACCGCAAGATGACGGTCAACGCCCTCAACTCCGGGGCCCGCATCTGGCTGGCCGACTTCGAGGACGCCTCCTCCCCCACCTGGGAGAACGTCGTCGGCGGGCAGCTCAACCTGGCGGACGCCTTCCGCCGCCGCGTCGACTTCACCGACGAGCGCGGGAAGCGGTACGCGCTGCGCCCCGACGCCGAGCTGGCCACGGCCGTGATGCGCCCCCGCGGCTGGCACCTGGAGGACCGCCACTTCTCGGTCGGCGGGCGCGCGATCCCCGGCGCGCTGGTGGACTTCGGCCTGTACTTCTTCCACAACGCCAGGCGGCTGCGCGAGATCGGCAAGGGCCCGTACTTCTACCTGGCGAAGCTGGAGTCGCACCAGGAGGCGCGGCTGTGGAACGACGTGTTCCTCCACGCGCAGCGCGCCCTGTCGATCCCCGAGGGCACGATCCGCGCGACCGTGCTGATCGAGACCATCACGGCGGCGTTCGAGATGGAGGAGATCCTCTACGAGCTGCGCGACCACGCCTCGGGGCTGAACGCGGGCCGCTGGGACTACCTGTTCTCCATCGTGAAGAACTTCAGGGACGGCGGCGAGAAGTTCGTGCTGCCCGACCGGAACGCGGTGACCATGACCGCCCCGTTCATGCGCGCCTACACCGAGCTGCTGGTCCGCACCTGCCACAAGCGCGGCGCGCACGCGATCGGCGGGATGGCGGCGTTCATCCCCTCCCGCGACCCCAAGGTGAACACCACCGCGTTCCAGAAGGTCCGCGCCGACAAGGACCGGGAGGCGGCCGACGGGTTCGACGGCTCGTGGGTCGCGCACCCGGGGCTCGTGCCGGTGGCCAGGGAGTCCTTCGACGCGGTGCTCGGCGAGCGCCCGCACCAGAAGGACCGGCTGCGCGAGGACGTCAAGGTCACCGCCGACGACCTGCTGGCCATCGACACCACGGGCGCGAGCCCGACCTGCGAGGGCCTGCGCAACGCCATCCAGGTCGGCACCCGCTACCTCCAGTCCTGGCTGGCGGGGCGCGGGGCGGTGGCCGTGTTCAACCTGATGGAGGACGTCGCCACCGCCGAGATCTCGCGGTCGCAGATCTGGCAGTGGATCAACACCGGGGTGGTGCTGGCCGACACGGGCGAACGGGCCACCCGCGAGGTGGTGCGGCAGTTCGCCGCCGACCAACTGGTGGCGATCCGCGACGAGGTGGGCGAGGACGCCTTCGTCTCCGGCGGCTGGCAGCAGGCGTTCGACCTGCTGCTGAGGCTCTCGCTGGAGGAGGAGTACGTCGACTTCCTCACCCTTCCCGCCTACGACCTGCTGCCCTGAGCCCTACGGCGCGACCGTGACCGGATGGCGGACGACCGCGCCGAACAGGTAGCCCTGCTCGTTGAAGACCGTCCGCTCCGGCTGGGTGGAGCCCGCGCTGTCGGTGGCGCGGGCCAGCAGCTCGGCCGGTCCGGACGCGGTCGGCGTCCACTCGGCCGACCAGCGCACCCAGGAGCCGGGCCGGGGCGTGTCGTGCAGGCGCGCGCGCCGCCAGGCCGCGCCGCCGTCCGTGCTGATCTCCACCCGCCGCACGCTGCCGCCGCCCGACCAGGAGCGGCCCGTCAGCCGGTGGGTCGCACGGGCGGCGAAGGTGGCGTTCGGCTCCAGTTCGAAGGCGCTCTTGACCGTCTGCCGGGTGAGCGGCGCGCTGCCCTCCGCCGGGTAGGTGGGGCCGAAGAGGCGGTAGAGGTCGGTGTTCCACGGCGAGTACAGCGGCCGGGTCGAGGTCTCGATGTCGCCGACCCACTTGATCGAGGCGATGCCCACCCAGGACGGCACCACCAGGCGGACCGGGTGGCCGTGGTCGGGGGGCAGCGGCTCGCCGTTCATCTCGTAGGCCAGCAGCACGTCGTCCAGCGCCTTGGCGACCGGCAGCGGGCGGCGCACGCGCCCCAGCGCGACGCCGCCCGAGGAGTACTCGGCGTCCAGGCCGCGCGGCAGCACGTCCACCGCGTCGCCGCGCAGCCCGGCGCGGCGCAGCACCTCGGCCAGGCGGACGCCGCGCCAGCGGGCGACGCCGATGGCCCCCAGCGACCAGGAGGTCCCGGAGACCGTCTCGCCCTGCTGCGAGGTGAAGAAGCTCCGGCCGTTCCCCGCGCACTCGACGAACGCCGACCGCTCGGTGACGGGCAGCGCCCTGAGGTCGTCGAGCCCGAACGCGGCCTCGCCGCCCCGCAGTCCCCCGCCCCACACCCGCAGGCTCCAGTCGCCGGCGTCGAGCGCCGGCGTGACGGTGTGGTTGCGCACGAAGAACAGGCCGTTGGGCGTGTGGTAGCCGGTGCCGCGCAGCGCGGGCCACCGGGTCTCGGCGTTGGTGCCGTGCACCGTGAACCGGTCGGCCGGCAGCGGCTTGAGGATGCCGGGGGCCGGGTCGGGGCCGGTGGCGGGGACCGCGGCGGCGGCGCCGGGAGCGCCCGCCGCGGTGGCGCCGGTGACGGCCCCGGCGGCTGCCAGGAGTTTCAGCAGGTGGCGGCGGTCGATGCCGTCGGCGCGGGCCTCGCGGGTAAGCCACTGGCCGAGCCGGCGGCGGTCGTATGCCCTCTCATCGCTCGTCATGGGGACCGATCCTGCTGGCCGCCGCCCCGCGACTCCATTGCCGCGCATTGCGATGGCGTGAACAATCCGGCCCACCGCGCAACTGCCACGCTGATGTGGCCCTTTGCTACGGTCCGGCCATGGAACACATGCCCGAGGGACTGGACGGTCTCGACGACATTGACTGGGCCGCGCTCCCCCACGCGTACGGCCCGGCGGAGGACGTGCCCGCCGCCCTGCGCGACCTGGCCTCGGGCGAGGCGGAGGCGGGGAAGAGCGCGCTCCACGCCCTGCACGGGAACATCTGGCACCAGGGCACCGTCTACGCGGCCTCGGCGCCCGCGGTGCCGTTCCTGGCCCGGCTCGCCGAACGGGGATCCCGGCACCGGCCGGACATCCTGCTGCTCCTGCTCAACCTGGCGGAGGGGCACGGGGAGCGGGAGCACGTGGCGGCGGCGCGCGCCGCCGTGGCCGCCGAGGCCGACGTCTGCCTGCGGCTGCTGAAGGACGAGGACGCGCCGGTGCGGCGGGCGGCGGCGCACCTGCTCGCCTCCCTCCCCGAACGCGCCGGTGCGGCGGTCCCCGCGCTGCTCGACCGGCTCGCCGGGGACCCCGAACCCTGGGTGCGCGCCGACGCGCTGCTCGCGCTCTGCCGCCTCACGCCCCCCGCCGGCGCGCACCCGAACGGGCACGGGCACCCGAACGGGCACGAGGGCGGCGGCGACCGGGCGCGCCTCGCGCTGGGGGACCGGGACGCGCCGGTCCGGCTGATGGCCGCCTGCCGGGTGCTCACCGGCCTCGAACCGCCGTACCCCGCCGACGTGGTCGACGTGCTCGGCACGGCCTGGGCGGCGGCGGGCGAGGAGGCGGACGCCCCCGGCGGCGCCATGCCGTGGGGCGAACGGGAGTGGCTCGACACGATGATCGGCGACGCGCTGGACCGCGACGGGGACGCGGCGCGCGCCGTGGCCCGGCACCTGACCGCCCCCGGGTCGCCCCTCGCGCCCAGGGGCTACTGGCTCGCGAGGGAGGCCGCCGGGGACCGGCGCCACTGGCCCGAGCTGCTGGAGCTGGCGCACCGGGTCCTCGCCACGGCGCCCCGGGAGCGCGCGTACGCGCTCAGGGACATCGCCGACCGGATCGGGGACGTACCGCGTGCCGAGGTCCCCGCGCCGCTGCTGGACGAGCTGTGGGCGCTGGCGCGCCGGGACGCCGGCGAGGCGGAGGAGCGCTGGACGGCCATCACCGCCCTGGCCCGCCTCGGCGAGCACGCGTGCGTGGAACTGGCCGCGCGGGCGCTGGAGCACGACGGCCCCGACCCCGCGGGCCTGTGGGCCGTCTGCCGCGCGATGGGCCCGGACGCCGAGCCCCTGCGCCCCGCGCTGAACCGCCTGCTGAGGGAGCTCCCCGCCGGCATCCGGCACGACCGGATCCACCTGACCCGCGCGGTCAACGCCCTGGACCACGCCACCGGATCACCTCAGTCGTCGGATCCGGAGCGCCGGGAGCGCAGGTAGATCATGACGAGGAGCAGAACGACCACACCGACGACCGCCGGGCCCACCCAGCCGGGCGTCTCGCCGCCCTGTGCCTCGGGCGGGACATAGGCGAGCACCGCGGTATCCACGCCGCCGAGCCTACGAGCCGCGCGGCACACCGGGAAGCCCCGGAGCCCCGGAGCTCGGGACCGCCGGGCACGGTCACCGGCGCGCGAGGAGGCCCGTGCGTCTACCCCGCCAGCGCGGCCAGGCGGCGGGCCTGGGTGCGGGCCTCGGCCGCGATGGTGGTCTCGTCGGCCCTCGTCAGGCGGCCGTCCTCCACGACGGGGACGCCGTTCACCAGGGAGAGCGTGACCGGGGCCGGGGGGCCGAAGACCAGCGCGGCCACGGGGTCGGCGATGGTCGAGTGGCCGAGGCCGTCCAGCCTCCACAACACGACGTCGGCGAGCTTGCCCGGCTCCAGCGAGCCGGTCTCCGCCTCCCGTCCCAGCACCCGTGCCCCGCCCGCGGTGCCGAGGCGCAGCGCCTGGCGGGCCGTCAGGGCCCGCTCGCGGTGCGGGCCGAGGCGGCTGACCAGCAGCGCGTTGCGCAGTTCCGTGTGCAGCTCGCCCGACTCGTTCGACGCCGTGCCGTCCACGCCCAGGCCGACCGGGACGCCGGCCGCCAGCATGTCGGGGACGCGGGCGATCCCGGCCGCCAGGCGGGCATTGGAGGAGGGGCAGTGCGCCACGCCCGTACCGGTGCGGGCGAAGGCGGCGATGTCGTCGTCGCTCATGTGGACGCAGTGCGCCATCCACACGTCCTCGCCGAGCCAGCCGGTGGACTCGAAGTAGGCGGTCGGGCCCATGCCGAACCGCTCGTGGCAGAAGCGCTCCTCCTCCACCGTCTCCGAGCCGTGCGTGTGCAGCCGCACGCCGAGCCGCCGCGCCAGGGCCGCCGCCTCACGCATCAGCTCCGTCGTCACCGAGAACGGCGAGCAGGGCGCGACGGCGACCCGGAGCATCGCGTTCGGCGACGGGTCGTGGTACTCGCGCACCGCGCGCTCGGTGGCGCGCAGCGCCTCCTCGGTGGTCTCCACCGCGAAGTCGGGCGGCAGCCCGCCGTCCGAGACGCCGAGGTCCATCGAGCCGCGGGTGGCGGTGAAGCGGACGCCGATCTCGGCGGCCGCGCGGATCTCCGCGCCCAGCAGGTCGCCCGCGCCGCGTGGGAAGACGTAGTGGTGGTCCATCGCGGTCGTGACGCCGCCGCGGACCATCATGGCGAGCGAGGCGCGGGCAGCGGCGTGCACCATCGGCTCGTCGATGCGGGCCCAGACGGGGTAGAGGGCGGTGAGCCAGCCGAACAGGTTGGCGTCCTGGGCGAGGCCCCTGGTGAGCCACTGGTAGAAGTGGTGGTGCGTGTTGACGAGCCCCGGGGTGGCCAGGTGGCCGGTGGCGTCCACGCGGCGCGTGACGCCGGTGAGCCCGGCGGGCGCGGGACCGGGGCCGACCGCCTCGACGCGGTCGCCCGCGAGGACCAGGTGTCCCGGGCCGTACTCGGTGGAGTCGGCGTCGACGGTGGCGACGGCGCAGTTCTCGATGACGACGCGCCCGGCGCGCGCCCCGGCGCCCGCCGCCGTCACGCGAGGCCCCCGCCGGTCAGGTCCGCCGGGATGCGGGCGTCGGCACCGTCGCGCAGCACGGTGGCCTCGATGAGGCCGTAGGGGCGGTCGGCCGCGTGGTATATGGCGCCGTCGGGCGCCGGGTTCTCCAGGGAGAACGGCGCCAGGTCCACCAGGAAGTGGTGCTTGTTCGGCAGGGAGAGGCGGATCTCCTCGACGCCGGGAAGCTGCTCGACGACGCGGGCCCCCATCGCGTGCAGCGTCTGCTGGAGCGAGCGCGAGTACGTTCCGGCGAACGCCTCCAGCAGGTGGGTCCTGGCCGCCGCCCAGGAGGCGTCCCAGTCGCCGGCGGCGCCGGCGTCCGTGCCCGCGTGGCGCCACAGCGCGGTGACGTCGGTGGCCAGCACCCGGTCGTCCGTCTCGGGCAGGGTGGTGTAACCGTCCTTGACATAGCCGCGGAACTCGGAGCCCGTCGTGTTCATCACGGTCAGCCCGGTCAGGCCGCTGAGGATCTCCCAGCTCTCCCCCGCCACCGTGTCGAACGTCACCTGGGCCGTGCGCGTCTCCCCGCCGGAGCGGACGAAGGAGTGCGCGTCGTCGCCCGGCGTCGCGATGCGGTCCCACGCGTAGGAGGCGAGGCGGACGCGGGCCCGGTGGATCGTCGGCTGCGCGGTGACGAAGTGACGGGCGAGCCGCGCCCCGAACGCCTCGGGCGTCCCGACGCCGTGCCGCTGCGCGAACGCGTACACCGTGTTCTTCATGGTGTCGGTGGGCAGCACGGCCGCGTTGTCGCCCGAGAGGTGCACGTCCGCCATCTCGCCCGAGAGGGCGACGGAGACGTTCAGGTCCTGGACGTGGTGGACGGCGCCGTCCCTGACCACCCGGACCAGGCGGATCTCCGCCTTGCCGTACTGGTTGGGTCCGAGCAGGGGCACGGGCGGGTCAGCTCCCTCGGTAGACGGAGTAGCCGAACGGGCTCAGCAGCAGCGGCACGTGGTAGTGCTCGCCCGGCACGACGGCGAAGGCGGCGGTGACCTCGGGGAAGAACGCGGCCCCTCCCCCGGCGCCCGCGAGGTACGGCTCCACGGCGAACGTGAGCCGGGCCAGCGCGGCGTCGCCCGGCAGCGCGGGCAGGTCGGCGCAGCGCCCGTCGCGGTCGGTCAGCGAGGCGGCGTGCGCGGTCCAGGCGCCGGTGGGCGCGGGGGCGGTCGAGAGCGTGACGGGGATGCCCGCGGCGGGGTGTCCCGCGGCGGTGTCCAGCACATGCGTCGAGACGGTGGCGGCGGATTCGGCCAGACGGGTCAGGCGCAGCCGGTTGATCTTGCCGAGCTCGGCGCGGACGGTCTCCCATTCGGCCTCGGGAGAGGCGCCCAGGCGGAGGTGGAGCGCGTCGCGCAGCTGCTCGCCGGTCAGGCCCGTCGCACAGATCAGGAAGATGTGCCCGAACCGGTCCTGGTAGGCCAGGTTCAGTGCCAGCATCTCCGCGCGGAGGTCGGCGGGGGCGTCCGCCATGCCCGCCTGCTCGCGGGCCGAGGCGGCGTCGCCGCTGTCGGGGCGGCCGATGGGCGGGTGGGCGGCCAGGGCCTCGGCGAGGTCCGTGGTCGCGAGCGCGGCGACGGCCGCGTCGTTCGCGGCGAGGAGCGACTCGGCGCCGTTGAAGGGGCGCGCGGCGACAACGCGGGCGCCCCAGGCGCTCGAAGCGCAGACCCGGCGCAGAGCCCTGCGCACCGCGCGCTCGTCGGCGCCGTTGATCCAGGACAGGCCCGGCGTCGGACTCGGCGTCATGGCAGACAGCTAAGCCGTGCGGAGAGTGATCGTCAACCGTTTGTCGGGCGTGCGCCAGCTCCGACGGACGGCGCGGGAGCGGCCGTGCGCGCCCCGGGCGCGCGCGGTCCGTTCCCCTCAGGTCGGCGGGGGCCTCAGCACCCGCTCGGCCAGCCCGACTGGAGCCTCTGGTGCGGGACGCCGAACAGCTCGACCGCCTTCCGCAACTGGTGGACCCCCGGCGCCAGGGCGCTGACGGATCCGATGGCCGCTGCGATCAGCAGCAGCGACTGGCCCAGGGCGCCCGTGTCGGGAACGCCGTTGGCCACGATGACTTCGAGCGCGGCGAGCTCGCGCTCGGCGACCTCCCGGTCCGCGAGCCGCGCCGGATAGCCACGCAGGTCTCTGCGCAGGCGGTCCAGTGCTGTCCGCAGGGCCAGCAGGCGCGGATCCATCCCCGTCGATGGGATGCTCCGCATGACGTGGGCAGTTTCAGCTTCTCTTGCTGCCACTCGGCCCTCCCCTGCCGTCTTCTGTGACGCCGGCCGTGTCCGCCCCCGCGACCGCGCTGTCGCGGGGTCGTCTGGTCGGCGGACCGAACAAGGAAAGTAAATATCACTGTCCGCGCATCGCGCCACACAGAGGGCGAGAGAACGCGTCAGTTTCGGGTGAACAAAACCGGTGAACGCGGCAGAATCAAGGATGCCAGCATATGCCCGCAGGATCACCCGTCCGTCGGGAAGACTGTGAGAATCTCGTCGAGAAGTTCCTTACGTGGAGCGGGAGATGACGAAAACTGTGCTCGTCCGGTGCCCCGGCTGCCGACGGGAGCACGCCTACATCCCACCCCGGTATCCGTGCGCCTGCGGGGCACCGCTCAGCGTCCCCCTGCCGCGCGAGAGTTCACCCGTATCGGTGCGGCACCGGTCCTGGGCGGCGGCCTGGACGGAGGTCGAGTGCCCGGCCTGCGGGCGCAACGGGCAGTGGCCGCAGCCCGAGTTCGACTGCGCCTGCGGCGTGACGGTGCGGCTGATGCCGGACGGCGCGAGCGCCGTTCAGGCCGAGGTGGCCGAGGGGGCGGAGCGTCCGCCGTTCCGGCCGATCACCATCAGGACCGCGTACGACGCCGTGGCGTGTGCGGCGCAGTTCCTGCGCTGGCTCGGCTTCACCGGCGTGCGCAGCGCCGTTCCGCGTCCGGCGAGCGGGGTCGACCTGCGCGGCCCGGCGGTGGTCGGCCTGGTCAACGCGGCCATGACGCCCACCGAGGTCAGGGAGGTCGAGATGCTGTGGCTGCACACCGCGGTCGAACCGGCCCTGGCCGTCGCCTTCTCGCTCGCCGGCTACGACCGGGAGGCGCGCGGCCGGGCCGACGAACTCCAGCTGCCGCTGTTCGTCCTGGATCTGACGGGCGCCCCGCAGCCGGTGAACGAGCCGGCGGACGCGCTGGTGCGCCAGGGTGCCGGCGGAGGGTGAACTCCCCGCCGGAGCCTCACTTCCAGTGCAGGTCGTGGGCGGCGCCCGGGGCGTGGAACGCGAGGAGGCGGGCGCCCTCCTCCGCCAGGCCCGCGCGTTCCGCGGCGGTCAGCGGGTCGAACGGCGTGAGGACGAGGGTCGCCTCGGTGGCCGTCCGGTCGGTGTCGATGCGCCAGGTGCCGCGCACGAAGCCGTCGGACAGGAAGACGGGGAAGGCCCGATTGGCGCGCCAGGTACGGGCCTTGGCGGCGTCGGAGATGACGCGGGTGCGATCGGCGTGCCCGATGAACAGGTTGTCGTACTCGGGGAGGAACCGGACCACGCCGGGCGCGCCCTCCCCCGGTCTGGGGGCGTCGGGCAGGTCGAACAGCTCCACGCCGTTCGCGTCCCGGAAGCGGATCAACTCGGGCAGCAGCCGGTCGAAGACCTCCCGCAGCCTGGTCAGTCCCGACCAGGTCTGAGCGTCCTTGACCGACGAGGGGCCGAACGCGCCCAGGTAACGCAGCACCAGGCCGTCGGGCGCGGTCTCCTCGCCGAGCGCGGCGCCGAGCCAGGACTCGGCGGTGGTGTGCCGGGCGGCCCCGCCGCGCTGCCACAGGCCGCGCGGCGGCACCTGGACCAGCGGCAGGTGGTGGCGGGCCGCCTGCGCCAGCGCCTGGGGGTCGGCGTCCCACTCCTCGGCCAGCAGGGCGCCGAGCTCCTGGAAGGTGCGGGGCCGCTCCTCGGTGAGGGTCCTGGCCCGGCGGGCGACGGCGGCCTCGTCCACGCCGGCCAGCTTCCTGCCCCAGTTGGAGCGGAAGGGCCGCCGGTGGGCCGCCTCCAGCACCGGCCGCAGCGCCAGGCAGTCCCGCGCGGTGACGGTGTGGATGGTGGAGCGGTGCAGGCTGATCCGCGCGAACTCCCTGGCCTCGAAGCGGCGTGAGAAGTCGTCCGGGTCGAACCCGGCCAGGCGCGACCACAGCGCCGTGTAGTGCGTGGTCGGCACCTGGGTCTGAAGCCCCACCAGGTGCTCCACGGCCGCGGCGGCGCTCGTCGTCGCGCGGCGCGACAGCAGCTGGCGGTCAAGCAGCGCGCGGTTGAGCGCTCGCAGGGAGAGCAGCGGGACCGTGGTCATGGGCCGACCCTACGGCCGGCGCGCGGTGAATGGGCCGGGTGGAGCCGGTGAGCGGGGCACCCGTGCCGCCATGGCGGACGGCGACGATCTCGGCGGCGATCGACAGGGCCGTCTCCTCGGGGGTGCGGGCGCCGAGGTCGAGGCCGATCGGCGAGCGCAGCCGCGCCAGTTCGGCCTCGGTGACCCCGGCCTCGCGCAGCCGCTCCAGCCGCTCGCGGTGGGTGCGGCGGGAGCCCATCGCGCCCACGTAGGCCAGCGGCAGCCGCAGCGCCCGGGTGAGGAGCGGCACGTCGAACTTGGGGTCGTGGGTCAGCACGCAGACCGCCGTCCCGGCGCCGGGACGCTGCGCGTCGAGGTAGCGGTGCGGCCAGTCCACGACGACCTCGTGGGCGTCGGGGAAGCGGGCGGCGGTGGCGAAGACCGGCCTGGCGTCGCAGACCGTGACCCGGTGGCCGAGGAAGGCGCCCGCCCGCGCCAGGGCCGCGGCGAAGTCGACGGCGCCGAACACCAGCAGCCGCGGGGGCGGCGTACGGGACTCCACCAGCAGGGACACCGGCTCCCCGTCCGCGCCTTCGAGCGCGACGGCGCCGGTGCGCCCGGCCGCCAGCAGCCCCGCCGCCTCGCGGGCGGCGGCGCCGTCCAGCGCCCCACCGCCGCCGAGCGTGCCGGTGAACGCGCGGTCCGGCCGCACCAGCAGCGCGCCCGGCGCGCGGCCGGGACCCCGCCGCGCGCCGACGTCCGCCGCGGGGACGATCCGCGCGAGCGCCGCCTCGGACCCCTCGGCCGCCGCGTCCAGGGCGGCGGCCAGCACCGCGCGGTGCGGGGCGTCGGCCGCGACCGGGGTGACCAGGACATCGAGGGACCCGCCGCAGGTCAGCCCGGCGGCGAACGCGGTGTCAGCATCATCGTCGGCATAGCCGAAACCGGCGGTGCGCGGGACGCCGTCGGCCAGCGCCTCCCGGCACAGCTCGTAGACGGCGCCCTCCACGCAGCCGCCCGAGACGCTGCCGAGCGCGGTGCCCGAGGCGTCCACGGCGAGCGCGGCGCCCGGCGGCCTGGGCGCGCTGCCGTGCACGGCCACCACGGTGGCCACGGCGAACGCGCGCCCCTCCCGGAGCCAGGCGCGCAGTCCCTCGGCGATCTCCAGCACGGGTGACCTCCTCAGCCGACCAGGTGCTCGGGCCGCACCGGCACCCGGTGCAGGGCGCGGCCCGTGGCCCGGCGGACGGCGGCGACGATGGCGGGCGTCGCGGTGAGGGTGGGTGCCTCGCCGACGCCGCGCAGGCCGTAGGGGGCGTGCGGGTCGGCGAGTTCGAGCACGTCGACGGGCATGCTGGGGGTGTCCAGGATGGTGGGGATCAGATAGTCGGTGAACGAGGGGTTGCGGATGCGGCCGTCGGGGCCGACCAGGATCTCCTCCAGCACCGCGAGCCCGAGCCCCTGGACGGCGCCGCCGTGGATCTGGCCGACGACGGCCGAGGGGTTGATCGCCCTGCCGACGTCCTGGGCGGCGGCCAGCTCCACGACCTTGACGAGTCCCAGCTCGGTGTCGACCTCCACGACGGCCCGGTGCGCGCAGAACGAGTACTGCACATGGCCGAAGCCCTGACCCGTTCTCAGGTCGAACGGCTGGGTGGGCCGGTGCCTGAACTCCAGCTCCAGGTCGACGGCCTCCTCCCCCAGCACGTCGGCGAGCGCCGCCAGTGCCTCGCCCTCGGGGGTGACGACCTTGCCGCCGGCCAGCCGCAGCCCGCGCACCGCCTCGGGCCCGAACCGTTCCGCCCAGCCGAACCGCTCACCGCCGAGCCGCAGCACCTCCGCGCGGACGGCCTCGCAGGCGTGCCGGACGGCGCCGCCGGTCATGTACGTCTGCCGGGAGGCCGAGGTGGAACCGGCCGAGCCCACGCGGGTGTCGGCCGGGAGGATGGTGACCTGGGTGACGCCGAGCTCGGTGCGGGCGATCTGCGCGTGCACCGTGACGCCGCCCTGGCCGACCTCGGCCATGGCGGTGTGGACGGTGGCGACGGGCTCGCCCGCGACCGCCTCCAGGCGGACGCGGGCCGTGGAGTAGTCGTCGAACCCCTCGGAGAAGCCGACGTTCTTGATGCCGACCGCGTAGCCGACGCCGCGCACGACGCCCTCGCCGTGGCTGGTGTTGGACAGGCCGCCGGGCAGGGCGCGGATGTCGGTGGCGCGGGCGCCGGTCTCGGCGTCGGTCGTCTCCCACGGCCGCTCGGGCGGCAGCGGGCGCTCCCTGACGCGGCGCAGCAGCTCGGCGACGGGGGCGGGCGCGTCGATCACCTGGCCGGTGGGCATGGTGGAGCCCTGGCTCATGGCGTTGCGCCGGCGCAGCTCCACCGGGTCCAGGCCCAGGGCGTCGGCGAGCTTGTCCATCTGCGACTCGTAGGCGAAGCACGCCTGGACGGCGCCGAAGCCGCGCATGGCGCCGCAGGGCGGGTTGTTGGTGTAGAGGGCCAGGGCCTCGATCTCCGCGTGCTCCACCTCGTAGGGGCCGAGCCCGAGGGAGGCGGCGTTGCCGACGACGGCCGGGGAGGAGGAGGCGTAGGCGCCGCCGTCCAGGACGATGCGGGCCCTGACGTGGACGAGCCTGCCGTCGCGGGTGGCGCCGTGCTCGTAGGTGAGCGTGGCCGGGTGGCGGTGGACATGGCCGAAGAACGACTCGTGCCGGTTGTAGACGATCTTGACGGGCCGCCCGGTGCGCAGCGCGAGCAGGCAGGCGTGGGCCTGCATCGAGAGGTCCTCGCGGGCGCCGAACGCGCCGCCGACGCCGGAGAGGGTGAGCCGGACCTTCTCGGGCGGCAGGCCGAGGACGGGGGCGAGCTGCTGCTGGTCGACGTGGAGCCACTGGGTGGCGATGTAGAGGTCGATGCCGCCGTCCTCGTCCGGGACGGCGAGCCCGGACTCGGGCCCGAGGAACGCCTGGTCCTGCATGCCGACGTGGTAGGTGCCGGTGACCACGACGTCCGCGGTCGGCGCGGCGGTCGCGACGTCCCCGTGCAGGACGGGCTGGCGGTGGACCACGTTGGGGTGCGGGACGTGCGCCGCGTAGGGGTCGGTGCGGTCCGGGTGGAGGACGGGGGCGCCGGGGGCGGTGGCGGACGCCTCGTCGTGGACGACGGGCAGCTCCTCGTAGGCGACCCGGATCAGGGCGGCGGCGCGGCGGGCGGGCTCGGGGGGGTCGGCGGCGACCAGGGCGACGGCCTCGCCCTGGTACCGCACCACGTCGCGGGCCAGCACCGGCTGGTCGCGCAGTTCGAGCCCGTAGTGGGTGGCGGCGGGCAGGTCCTCGTGGGTCAGCACCGCGTGGACGCCGGGCAGGGCCAGGGCCGGTGCGGTGTCGAGCGCGGTGATCCTGGCGTGGGCGTGCGGGCTGCGCAGGGTGTGGCCCCACAGCATGTCCTCGTGCCACAGGTCGGAGGCGTAGGCGAACTCTCCGGTGACCTTGAGGGTGCCGTCGGGCCGGGGGGCGGATTCGCCGACGCCTCCCGCGCCGGCCCCCGTTCCGGATGCGGCGCGCTGGATCAACTCGGCCGGGGACGGTGTCACGCCCATGGTCACTCCCCTTCCGCGCTGCCGGCGGGCGCGCCGGCGGCCGTGCGGGCCGAGGCGAGCCGGACCGCGTCGATGATCTTCTCGTAGCCGGTGCAGCGGCAGAGGTTGCCGGAGAGGGCCTCGCGGATGTCGGCGTCGGCGGGGTCCGGGGTGCGGGTCAGCAGGTCGTCGGCGGCCATCAGCAGCCCGGGGGTGCAGAAGCCGCACTGCACGGCGCCCGCGTCGAGGAACGCGCGCTGGAGCGCGGTCAGGCGCGGCGCGCCGTCCTCGCCCTCGGCGGCGAGGCCCTCGACGGTGACCACCTCCCGCCCCTCGGCCTGGCCCGCGGCGACCAGGCAGGCGCAGACCAGGTCGCCGTCGAGGCGAACGGTGCAGGAGCCGCACTCGCCCTGTTCGCAGGCGTTCTTGCTGCCGGGAAGGCCCAGGCGCTCGCGCAGCACGAAGAGCAGGCTCTCGCCGGGCCAGACGTCGTCGGCCGTCCGCGGGCTGCCGTTGACGGTGAGGTTCACGCGCACGAGGCGGCTCCTTTGGGTGCCGTGTAGGCGGTCCAGGTCCAGTGCAGGGTGCGGCGGGCGAGGACCCCGACCGCGTGCCGGCGGTAGTCGGCGCTGCCGCGCACGTCGTCGATGGGGGCGCAGGCGCCCGCGGCCAGCTCGGCGAAACGGGCGGCGGCGGCCGGGGACACGGGCCTGCCGTGGTCCCAGTGGCCGCCCTCGTCGAGCACGCCGGTGAGGAACGCCTCGGCGGCGCGGGCCCGCAGCGGGGTCGGGGCGGCGGAGCCGACGCCGGTGGTGACGGTGCGGGTGTGGGGGTGCAGCGCGAGGGAGAACGCGCAGACGGCGATCACCATGGCGTTGCGGGTGCCGACCTTGGCGAACTGCTGGGGCCCGCGGGCGGTGTCGATACGCACCGCGCGGATCAGCTCGTCGGCGGCGAGCACGTTCCGCTTGGGGCCCGTGAAGAACTCCTCGACCGGGATGTCGCGGCTGCCGCGCACCGACTCGGCCTCCACGCTCGCGCCCGCGGCGAGCAGCGCGGGATGGGCGTCGCCCGCCGGGGAGGCGGTGCCCAGGTTCCCGCCGACGGTGCCGCGGGTGCGGATCTGCGGGGAGCCGACGGTGTGCGCGGCCAGGGCCAGGGCGGGCAGGCGCGGCGCGAGCCGTTCGATGATGTCGCGGAACGGGACGCCGGCGCCGAGCCGCACGGTGTCCTCGTCCGTCTCCCAGGTGGCGAGCTCGGCCACGCGGCCGAGGTCGAGGAGGCGGTCCGGGCGGCGGCGGTCGAAGTTGAGCTCGACCATGAGGTCGGTGCCGCCGGCCAGGGGCACGGCGTCGGGGTGGGCCGCCTTGGCGGCCAGCGCCTCACGCCAGGTGGCCGGGCGGAGGAAGTCCATCAGGGGCACTCCATGCCTCGAAAGGGGTGCGCGGGGGCGGTCCCCCCAGTACAGCCGGAGGGGGCCCTCGGCGGGCAGTCACGGAACGGCCGAAGCGCCGCCTCGTCACGGACCTCATTCTTGTAGATTCGTACGAACGGAAGGCACACACGACATCGGCGGACGGCATGCGACTGCGCACACTGCTGGACACCGGGTCCCTGGGCCTGCGGCTCCTCGGCGGCGACGGCGCGGGACTCGAACGGCGGGTGCTCGGGGTGATGACGACCGACCTGCGCGACCCGAGCCGCTATCTGCGCGGCGGGGAGCTGGTCCTGACCGGCCTGGCATGGTGGCGCGGGCCGGGGGACTCCGAGCCGTTCGTCCGGATCCTGGCCGCGGCGGGCGTCGCGGGACTGGCGGCCGGGGAGGCCGAGTTCGGCTCGGTCCCCGACGACCTGACGGCGGCCTGCGCGCTGCACCGGCTGCCGCTGTTCGCGGTGGCCGAGGAGGTGGGCTTCGCCGAGATCACCGAGCATGTGGTGCGGCAGGTCTCCGGGGAACGGGCCGGGGACCTCGCCGCGGTCGTCGAGCGGCACCGGCGGCTGATGTCGGCCGGGCCCTCGGGCTCGGGCCCCGAGGCGGTGCTCGATCTCCTCGCCTCCGACCTCGACCTGCGCGCCTGGCTGATCTCCGCCACCGGGCGGCCGATCGCCGCCTCGGGCCCCGAGCCGCTGCCCGCGGCGGCGGCCGCGCGGCTGGCGGCGCGGCGGCTCGCCGAGGCGCGTTCCGGCCGCCCGGGACCGCGTCCGGCGACGGTGGACGGCGTTCCCCACTCCCTCTTCCCCGTGAGGGGCGACGGCGGAGGCCGCCGCCGGGCGCCGCTGTCCGACTGGCTGCTCGTGGTGCGCGCCGACGCTCGGGACTGGCCGGACCAGCGGCTCGATCTCCTGGACGGCGTCGCCCAGTTGATCGCAGCGGAACGCGACCGCCGGGACGCCGCCCGCTCGGTTCCCAGGCGGCTGGCGCGGGAGGTGCTCGACCTGCTGGCCGCGGGCGCGCCGCCCGCGGAGGTCGAGGCCAGGCTGCGGGTGCTGGCGCCCGCGCTGTCCGGGACGCGGGCCGGGGCGGGTGCGGCGCCGGGCGCCGGGGCGGGGCCCGCAGGCTGGCAGGTGGTGACGGCGCGCGTCGAGGGAGTCCCGGCGGAGGTGCCCGGCCTGCTGGAGGAGCTGCTCGCCCCGTTCGCCGAGGTGGCCGCGGTCCGGAGCGGCGGAAGCGAGGTCGGCGACGGGGACGGCGAGGCGGTCGCGCTGGTGCCGCTGCCCGCCGGGGACGGCGAGGAGCCGCTGCGCGCCGAGGCCCTCCTGGGGCCGGTGCGGGAGGTGCTGGAGCGCGGGCTCGGCCCCGGCGGGCGGCTGACGCTCGGCGTGAGCGCGGTGGTGCCCTCGGCCGAGGGGCTGCGGGGCGCGCTGGAGGAGGCGCGGCACTGCCGGAGGTTCGCCGCCGCGCGCCCGGGGCGGGTGGCGGGCGCGGGCCACGACGAGCTGGTCTCGCACGTGCTGCTGCTGCCGTTCGTGCCGGACGAGGTGCGGAGCGCGTTCACCGACCGGCTGCTCGAACCGCTGCGCGACTACGACCGGCGCCACCGGGCGGGGCTGATGACGACGCTGGAGGCGTTCCTCGCGGCGGACGGCTCCTGGACCCGCTGCGCGGCCCGCCTGCACCTGCACGTCAACACGCTGCGGTACCGCGTCGGCAGGATCGAGCAGCTGACCGGGCGGGACCTGTCGCGGCTGGAGGACAAGGTGGACTTCTTCCTGGCGCTGCGCCTGACCGTCAGCGGAAGGTGAGCCGGTCGAGCGGCGCGCGGGGGCCCGCGCGCAGGCGGGCCAGGGCGACGGTGACCGCCGCGGCGCCCGCCGCCCAGGCGGCGAGGACCAGCAGCGGGGCCAGCACCGAGCGGCCGTCGAAGTAGGCGAGGGAACGCGCCGTCCAGACCCCCGCGCCGGGGATCAGGGCCGGGCCGATGGCCTGCCAGAACGGGGGCAGCAGCGGATAGGGGGAGGCGCCGCCCGCGCTCGGGTTGCCGAGCACCACCACGATCAGGATGGCGAGGCCGATCCCGGCCATGCCGCACAGCGCCTGGAGGGCCAGGGTCAGCGCGCCGGTGGCGAAGACCACGAGCGCGCCCAGGGCGGCGAGCGCCACCAGGCGTCCCGGCAGCGCGTCCAGGACCGGGCCCACCAGCACGGCCCCGCCGATCCCGCCCGCCACCGCGTAGAGGGCGAGGACCAGCAGCCTGCCCAGCGCGCGCCCGGCGCCCGCGGGGCGTGGACCCGCGCCCAGCGCGAGCGCGGCGGCGCACAGGTAGCCGCCGACAGACCAGCCGACGACCAGGTAGAACGAGGCGAGCCCGCGCCGGTCCCCCGGGCCCGCCGGGGCGACGTCCCTGACCTCCACGGAACGGCGCTCCCCGGCCTCGGCCTTCCGGATCACCGTGGTGAGCGCCTCGGCCAGCGCCGCGCCGCCGCCCGAGGCGACCAGCAGCGTGTCGGTGCGGCCCGAGCCGCTGACGATCAACGCGCCGTCCACCTCCCTGCGTTCGACCTTGCGGCGCGCCTCCTGCGGGTCCGCCGCGCGGTGGTCCGGGTCCAGCGGGCCGCCGGGGAGGCGGTCGAGCCGCCGCACCACCTCGTCGCGCACCTCGGCCGGGGCGACGACGGCGAGCGCCACGCGGTCGGGGCGCGGTGCGTGAAGGGCGCCGACATAGGACAGGATGAACGCGAGATGCACCAGCAGGACCCCGAGGACCAGGAGCGCGGCGCGAGGCAGCACCGCGCCGCCACGCCCGGCACGGTCTCCGCCGTCACCGCCTCCGGCCGGGTCGCCCATAGACGCATCGTCCGGGCCCGGGCGGCGCGCCGCACCCGCGACCAGGCCGTTCGGCTGACGGCCGCCGACTTGTGAAGGGATTCACCCAGCCCTCTTGGCCAGCTCGGGCACTCCGTGCTGAGATGCATCCAGGCTTGACGATCAACGGCTCGACGACGCGCTGGGGAGGGTGATGTGACGGAGACCGCCGTACCACATCCGGTTCGGACCACGGGGGGTGCTCCACCACCGGCACCCGTGCCGGGCGGCGCCAGGAGCACGGCGGTATGGCGGCTGCGGTCACGGGGGTGCTGGGAGGACGCGGCGGCACTGCTCGCGCCCGAGGCGGCGAGCGGGCCCGAGGCCGCGCTGCTGCGGGCCGAGCTGCTGGTGGAGCGGTGCGTGTTCACGTCGGAGGGGTGGGGCGAGGCCGAGGACGCGCTGCGGTCGGCCGAGGCCATGACGCTGACCGACGAGGAACGGGGCACCGCCGCCTGCGAGCGCGGCTACCTCGCCTATGCCTCCACGGCCCTGCGGGTGCGCGACCGGGCCGACGAGGCGCGGGCCGCGCTGGGGCGCGCGGCGGCGCTGCTCGCGCCGGAGGCGCCGGGGCGCGCGCTGCTGGACTTCCGGCGGGGGCTGATGACGGAGCTGGTGAGCGGCGGCGGGCAGGCGGCGGAGGCCGGGTACCGGCGCGCGCACAACCTGGCGCTCGCGCGGGGCGACGCGCTGCTCAGCTCGTACACCTGGCACCACCTCGCGGCCGTCGCGCGGGAGGCCGGGGAGGTCTCCGAGGCGCGGCACGGCTTCGGTGAGGCGCTGCGGCTGCGCGAGGAGACCGGGTTCCTGGTCGGGATCGCCCCGGCGCTGGTGGCGCTGGCCGACGTCCAGCCCGAGCCGGACGCCGAGCGGCTGCGGGCGGAGGCGCGGCGGCTGTTCCGGCTGCTGGGCGGGGTGCCGCGCTCGCTTGCGGAGCGGCTGGCCGAGGGGCCCGCCCGGGTGTGACGCCGCGGGGCGCGGGTCAGGGATGGCCGGGCGAGCGCCCCGTCACCCCGGCGAGGTGTTCGCGCGAGAGCTCCTCCGCGGTGGCCAGGTCGCCGCGGCGCAGCGCGTCGAGCAGCGCGGTGTGCTCCAGCGCGTCGGCCAGCAGCTCGGTGGTGCCCGGCAGCGGGACGAGCTCGGTGGGGCACTGCGCCTTCCGGTGCAAGTCCTCGGCGACGATGACCAGTTGACGGTTGCCCGTCAGCAGGAGCAGCGCGCGGTGGAAGCAGCGGTCGGCCTCGGCGTAGGCGGCGCGGTCGCCCACCGAGGCGGCGGCGACGGTGGCCTCGGCCAGCGGGCGCAGCTCGTCCCAGCGCTCCGGCGGCAGGGTGCGGGCCAGCCGCATCACCGCGGGGATCTCCAGGGCGGCCCGGACCTCGGCCAGCTCCGCGACGTCGCGCGGGCTGCGGCCCGCGACGCGGAAGCCGCGGTTGGGCACGGTCTCCACGGCGCCCTCGCTGGCGAGCCGCTGCATCGCCTCGCGCACCGGGGTCGCCGAGACCCCGTACCGCTCGGCGAGCGCGGGCGCCGAGTAGGTCTCGCCCGGCGCGAGTTCACCGCTGGCCAACGCGTCGCGGAGCGCCGCGAGCACCTGGGCGCGGACCGAGTGCCGCTCGGGCAGCGAACGGGGGCGGCGCGGAAGAGGCGGCCGGTCGGCCACCGGGGCGGCTCTGACCGCGGTCGTGGCCACCGATATGGCGGATTCCGTTCGGGTGGGCTCCATCCGTCCGCTCCGTCCCCTCCTGCCCCTGAATCAACACGGTTGTTGCGCCTATGGCCAGACATTAGGCCGAGTTGGCCCCTCAGCAAACCCCTCGACCGATCAGCTAAGGTAAGGCTTACCTGCCCCAAGATCTCGTACGGAGAGTCCATGACGCTGCCCGCGCTCGCCCCGGCCACGCCCCTCGCGCCGGCGTACGCACGCGTTGCGGAGGTACTGCCCTCGCTGCGGATCAGCGAGGAGACACCACTCCGAGGGGACGGCTGGGTCGGCGCGGACGAACTCGCGGCCGGGGGCGAGGCGCTTGACGCGTTCCTGGCCTGGAACGACGAGGGTATCGCGGCCGACTACGGGCGGCGCGCCCGCCCGGACGTGGTGGCCAGTTTCGCCCTGCACCGCTACGCCTGGCCCGCGGCCGTGCTGTTCACCATGCCCTACTTCCTGCTGCGCCGCGTCCCCCACCTCGCGCCCGAGGACGTCACCCTGAACCGGGACCAGGGCCGGATGACGGTGCGCACCACCACGTTCAGCTGCCTGCCCGACGACCCGGCCGCCTCGATGCCGGGGGCCAGGCCCGTCGGTGACGAGGCGGCGCTGGGCGCCGAGGTCCGCCGGGCCGCGGCGGCCCATCTCGGCCCGGTGCTCGCGGCGTTCGGCCCGCACATGCGGCGGCGCTCCCACGCGCTGTGGGCCGCGACGACGGACGAGCTGGTCGAGTCGCTGTGGTACCTCGGGGACCTGCTCGGCGAGGAGGAGCGCGCCATCGCCGAGGCGGAGTCGCTGCTGCCCGGCGCCACCGCGCCGTTCACGCGCGGCGCCTCGTTCCGCCGGCTGACCGGCCCCGGCGGCGAGCGGCTGGACACCAGGGACCGGGCGAGCTGCTGCCTCTACTACACGCTGCGCCCCGAGGAAACCTGCGTCACCTGCCCCCGCGTCTGTGATAGCGAACGGGTCACCAGACTGGCCGCAAGCTGATAACAGATGCGCCAGGGGTACGCACAACTCTCCCTGTAATACCACTCGTTGGTGTGATTCTGACCGAAATCCGAGTGACAGCGGCTCAGGTAGCATCATGATGCTCGCGGAGGCACAGCCACCACGAAACCAGCACATGTGCCCGCGAATCCGCCACACCCAAGCAGGGGGCACCCCATGACATTCACCGACATAGAGCTCAACTGGGTGCTGGCGGCAGCCGTGCTGCTCGCCGGATTCCTGGTGGCGGTGGCGCTGCTGACCCGGGGGCGGAAGTCCGGGCAGGAGAGCGGGGAGTCCGACTCCTGGGAACGCCTGGAGGCCGCGCGCCGACGGCGCGAGCGGGTATACGCCTCCGCCTCCTACACCCTGCTGTTCTGCTGCGCCGGGGTGGCCGCGGCACTGTCGTTCCAGGGCCTGGTCGGCTTCGGCCGCGAGAACCTGAACCTCTCGGGTGGCTGGGAGTTCCTGGTGCCGTTCGGCCTCGACGGGGCCGCGATGTTCTGCGCCGTGATCGCGGTGCGCGAGGCCAGCCACGGCGACTCCTCGATGGGCTCCCGGATGCTGGTGTGGCTGTTCGCCGGCGCCGCCGCCTGGTTCAACTGGGTGCACGCGCCGCGCGGCCTCGGCAACGCCGGGGCGCCGCACTTCTTCGCCGGGATGTCGCTGTCGGCCGCCGTCCTGTTCGACCGGGCGCTCAAGCAGACCCGCCGCGCCGCGCTCCGCGAGCAGGGCCTGGTGCCCAGGCCCCTGCCGCAGATCCGCTTCGCCCGCTGGATGCGGGCCCCGCGCGAGACCTACGGCGCCTGGTCGCTGATGCTCCTGGAGAACGTGCGGACCCTCGACGAGGCGGTCGAGGAGGTCCGCGAGGAGCGGCGCTCCAAGGAGGAGAAGCGCAACCGCCGCCGCGAGGAGCGGAAGCTGGACCGCGTGCGGATGAAGGCGCTCAGCCGCCAGCACCGGATGCTCGGCCGGGGCAGCGCGCAGGTCGAGGTGGCGGTGGCGCCCACGGAGCCCGCCGCGCTGGAGTCGGGCAAGCGGCGGGCGGCGCTCGACGCCACGGTGGAGGGCGACGACACGCTCGGCGGGCCCCGCCTGGACTCGCTGGAGGAGAAGCTGGCCCGGATCGAGCGGCAGTTCGGCTGAGGCCGAGCCGCACGCGCTGCGCATTCCCCGGGCAGCGGCCCGGGGGCCGCTTGATACGATGCCCCGGCGCGCGGGGAGCGCGTGGTCGCGCAGGTGGCGAGGGAGGCTGATGAATATGGCCCGCGGGGTCCCTCATCAGCGTGTTCTCGTCCGGGCCGCCCCAGGAGGGTGATGGGCCCGGTCGTTCCCCGACCACCGACCCGGAGTACCGCGTGTCCTTCTCCTCTTCCCCTTCTTCTTCCTCTTCTTCTCCGTCGTCCTCCGCCTCGCCCGCTCCGCCCGACGAGGGGGACCTGCTCACCGAGCGCCTCGTGCTGCGGCCGTGGACGCCCGCGGAGCTCTTCGCCGTCGACCGCGGCGAGCGGCAGCCGCACTGGGCCCCCGACTTCCCCGCCGAGGGCGACCAGGTCATCGCGGGGATCCTCACCCAGCACCCCGAGGGCCTGACGGGCAGCGGCCACCGGCAGGTCATCGAGCGCGGCTCGGGCCTGGTCGTGGGCTCCATCGGGCTGTTCTGGCCGCCGAACGACGGCGCCGTCGACGTGGGCTACGGCATCATCGCCTCCCGCCGTGGCCGCGGCTACGCGACCGAGGCCACCCGGGCGATGGTCGCGTTCGGCCTGGCCGCCCCCGGTGTGGAGGCCGTGACCGCCGAGGTGGACCTGGCGAACACGGCCTCCGTCCGCGTGCTGGAGAAGGCCGGGATGACGCGTACGTCCGAGGACGGCGTCACGGCGCGCTACCGCACCACCTCGGCAACGGCGACGGCGACCGCCGCCGGGGAGGCGCCCGCTACTTCCTCGCGAGGCGGGCGGGGAAGCCGCCGGTCGCGACGGGGCTCCAGCGGCGGGGAGTGATCCGGATCAGGGACTTCCCCTGGCGGGTCATGGCCTCCCGGTACTCGTTCCAGTCGGGGTGCTCGCCCGCGATGTTCCTGAAGTACTCGACCAGGGGCTCGATCGCCTCGGGAACGTCCAGGACCTCGGCGCTCCCGTCGATCTGGACCCAGGGGCCGTCCCACTCGTCGGACAGCACGAGGATGCTGACCTCGGGGTCGCGCCGGGCGTTGCGCGTCTTGGCGCGCTCCGGATAGGTCGAGACGACGATGCGGCCGCTGCCGTCCACCCCGCAGGTGAGCGGCGACGCCTGCGGGGTGCCGTCCCCGCGCCGGGTCATCAGGATGGCGCGGTGCCGGGGACGGACGAAGTCGAGCAGTTTCGCGAGATCGACGCTGGTGTTCGTCGCGATCGAAGGACTCATGGCGGGCAACACTACGCCCGCCCTCCGCGCCACCGGCGCGGAGGGCGGGACGGGAGGCCGGGGCCGGTCGAGGGCCGGTCGGAGGTGCCTCAGATGTTGACGCCGTAGTCGGTGGCGATCCCCGCCAGGCCCGAGGCGTACCCCTGGCCGACCGCGCGGAACTTCCACTCGGTGCCGCGCCGGTAGAGCTCGCCGAAGATCATCGCCGTCTCGGTGGCGGCGTCCTCCGTGAGGTCGTAACGCGCCAGCTCGGCGCCGCCCTCCTGATTGACCACGCGGATGAACGCGTTGCTGACCTGGCCGAAGCTCTGCCCACGGTTCTGGGCGTCGTGAATGGAGACCGGGAAGACGATCCGGGCGATCTCCGGCGGCAGGGCCGCGAGGTTCACCTTGATCACCTCGTCGTCGCCCTCGCCCTCACCGGTCAGGTTGTCCCCGGTGTGCTCGACGGAGCCGTCCGGGCTGGTGAGGTTGTTGTAGAAGACGAAGTGCAGGTCGGAGACGACCTTGCCGGTCTCCGTGCACAGCAGGGCACTGGCATCCAGGTCATAGTCGGCGCCGGTCGTCGTGCGCACGTCCCAGCCGAGCCCCACCAGGACCGCCGTCAGTCCCGGCGCCTCCTTGCTCAGCGAGACGTTGCCTCCTTTGGACAGGGTTACGCCCACCTTCTCCTCCTCCGCTCGGGCGATGAAAGTGCATGCCCACTGTAGAAGAGACGGCTGGTCATGACGGCGCCGGTGCGGGACCGACGAGCGTGGTCAGCACGTCCTCCATCGTGACGAAGCCGAGCACGGTGCCCCGCCCGCCGGTGACCGCCGCCAGATGCGTCCCGTCGGCCCGCATCGCCGTCAGGGTGTCGTCGAGCGGGGTGTCGATCTCGACGCGGGTGACGGCGTGCAGCGCGGCCCTGGGGAACGGCTTCTGCCGCTCCGCCACGCCGAGCGCGTCCTTGATGTGCAGGTAGCCCAGGACCGCGGAACCGGGGCCGAGGACGGGCAGCCGGGAGTAGCCGGTGGAGGTCGCGGTCCGCTCCAGCTCGGCCGGGGTGATGCGGTGGTCCACCGTGACCATGCGGCCCAGCGGGACCAGGATCTCGCCGACCGGGCGGGTGCCCAGCTCCAGCGCGTCCCGCAGCCGGTCGCCGTCGCCCGGATCGAGCAGCCCGGCCTGGCTGGAGTCGGCGACCAGACGGGCCAGTTCGTCATCGGTGAAGACGGCGGCGACCTCGTCCTTGGGCTCGACGTTCAGCAGGCGCAGCAGCACATTGGCGAACGCGTTGATCCCGAAGATGACCGGGCGCAGCGCGCGGGTCAGGGCCACCAGCGGCGGGCCGAGCAGCAGCGCGGTGGGCACCGGGGCGGCCAGCGCGATGTTCTTGGGCACCATCTCGCCGACCAGCATGTGCAGATAGGTGGCCAGCGCCAGGGCGATGAGGAACGCGATCGGGTGGACCAGGCCCTCGGGGACGCTGACCGCCTCGAAGACCGGCTCCAGCAGGTGGGCGATCGCCGGCTCGGCGACCGCGCCCAGGACCAGCGAGGAGACGGTGATGCCCAGCTGGGCGGTGGCCATCATGGCCGAGAGGTGCTCGACGCCCCAGAGCGTGACGCGGGCCCGCTTGTCCCCGGCCTGCGCCCGCGGCTCGATCTGGCTGCGGCGCACGGAGATCAGGGCGAACTCGGCGCCCACGAAGAACGCGTTGGTCAGCAGGGTGAGAGCGCCAAGGGCCAGTTGCAGCGCGGTCATCGGGCCCTGCCTTCCCGGGTGGCGGCGGCCTCGTGGACCGGCGCGGGGGCGGTGATCGTCACGCGGTCGGCGCGGTGGTGGTCGACGTCGAGGACGGTCAGCTCCCAGTCGCCGACGCGGACGGTGTCGCCCTGCGCGGGTATGCGTTCGAGGCGGGTGGCGAGCAGCCCGGCCAGCGTCTCGTAGGGCCCGTCGGGCGCGCTGAGGCCGATGCCGGCGAGCTGGTCGAGGCGGACGCCGCCGTCGGCCTCCCAGGCGGGGCGGCCGTCGCCGGTGGGCGGGGCGGACAGCAGGTCGGGAACCTCCAGCGGGTCGTGCTCGTCGCGGACCTCGCCGACGACCTCCTCCACGATGTCCTCGACGGTCGCGACGCCCGCGGTCCCGCCGTACTCGTCGATCACCAGGGCCATGGTGCGGGTGGCGCGCAGCCGGTCGAGCAGCCGGTCGACCGGCAGGCTGTCGGGGACCAGGAGCGGCGGCGAGAGCAGCTCGGTGACCGGGGTGCTCAGCCGCCGCTCGGGGTCGAGCGCGAGCACGTCGCGGATGTGGACGGTGCCGATGACCTCGTCCAGCGAGTCGCGGTACACGGGGAAACGGGACAGGCCCGTCGCGTGGGTGAGGTTGGCCGCGTCCGCGGCGGTGGCGTGGGTCTCCAACGCCAGCACGTCCACGCGGGGGGTCATCACGTTCTCCGCGGTGAGCGCGCCCAGGTGGAGCGTGCGGACGAACAGCTCGGCGGAGTCGGCCTCCAGGGCGCCCTTGGCGGCGGAGTGCCGGGCCAGGGCCATCAGCTCCTCGGGGCCGCGGGCCGAGGCCAGCTCCTCCGTGGGCTCCAGGCCGAGGTGGCGCACCAGGTGGTTGGCCGTGCCGTTGAGGTGGTCGATCAGGGGGCCGAAGAACGCCGTGAAGGCGCGCTGCGGGCCCGCCACCACCTTGGCGACGGCCAGCGGCCGGGAGATCGCCCAGTTCTTCGGGACCAGCTCGCCGACGACCATCAGCACGACGGTGGAGAGGGCCACGCCGAGCACCGTGGCGACGGGCGAGGTCACGCCGCCCGCGCCGAGGTCGCGCAGCGGGCCGCGCAGCAGCGCCGCGAGCGACGGCTCGGCCAGCATGCCGATCACCAGGGAGGTCACCGTGATGCCCAGCTGGGCACCGGAGAGCTGGAACGTCAGCCGCCGCACGGCCTTCAGCGCGCCGTCTGCGCCACGCTCCCCGGCCTGGGCGGCGCGTTCCAGATCGCCGCGCTCGACGGTCGTCAGGGAGAACTCGGCGGCCACGAACACGGCGCAGGCCAGGATGAGTGCCAGGGCGAGGAGGAGCAGCAGGATCTCGGTCACCGTGCCACCCCCCTCGCACCCTGGCTCACGGGCCGGTGACGGGGAATGGCACGGCTGGTACTGGGAGGTTCACCCATGGTGGGTCTGCTGCTCCTTCTGCGAATCGACTCGTGGGTGCGCACGCTGCGGTCCGGTCCATGGTAGGAGCTCGGGCGGGACGCGCTCGGGACCACCCATGCTTCTACAGGTCTGTAGAAAATGCGATACCGCCTTCGCACACGCTTAAACACGAACGGCACCGATGAACATTCCCCGCCGTGCGGCCCGGCCCCGTTCCTACAGGGGCGTCGCGGCCTGGAGGACGAAGAACAGCGTCAACGCCGCGTTCGCGGAGGACAGTGCCGAGACGGTGGTCCCCACCGCGGCCGTCCAGGTCGCCAGGCCCACGGCGGTGAACGCGGGCGGCCACCTGCGGGGGGCGGGCGGGGGCCGCAGGAGCGCCGCCACCCGGCGGGGCA
>NZ_LAVK01000549.1 GCF_001083795.1 Streptomyces sp. SBT349 | reverse complement strand
GGCGGTGGTGACGTCGGTGACACGGTATCCGGGGGTGTCCCACGGCTGGCGCGCCTCGGGGTTGCCGCGGATGAACGCCGTGGCGCGGCTCAGCAGTTCCTCGCGGCTGTCGGCCAGCTCGTGCACCAGGCCCAGCTCCCGGGCGGCGGCGGGGCGGTGGCCGCGGCCCTCCAGGAGCACTCCGGTGAGCGCGTCGGCGATGCCGAGCAGCCGGACGGTGCGCACCACGCCGCCGCCGCCGGGCAGCAGCCCGAGGGTCACCTCGGGCAGGCCGACGCGGACGCCGGGGGCGTCCAGCAGGACGCGGTGGTGGCAGGCGAGCGCGATCTCCAGGCCGCCGCCGAGCGCGGAGCCGTTGATCGCCGCGACGACGGGCCGGCCCAGGGTCTCCAGGCGGCGCAGGGCGGCCTTGACGCGCAGCCCGAGGTCGAAGACGCGCTGGGCGTCCTCGGGGCGCGCGGCGATCAGGTCGTTGAGGTCGCCGCCGGCGAAGAAGCTCTTCTTGGCCGAGGTGACGACGACGCCGGTGACGGTCTCGCGCTCGGCCTCCAGGCGGTCGGCGACCGCGGTCAGCGAGGCGATGCACGCGGCGTTCATGGTGTTGGCCGACTGGTTCGGGTCGTCGAGGGTGAGGGTGACGATGCCGTCGGCGTCACGGTCCCAGCGGATCGTGGGGGTCTCGCTCATGGTCTCGCGGCTCTCTTCTCGGTTGGCGGGGGTCACCCGGCGGTCAGACGCGCTCGATGACGGTGGCGATGCCCATGCCGCCGCCGACGCACAGGGTGGCCAGGCCGCGGCGCAGGTCGCGGCGTTCCAGCTCGTCGAGGAGGGTGCCCAGGATCATCGCGCCGGTGGCGCCCAGCGGGTGGCCCAGCGCGATGGCGCCGCCGTTGACGTTGACCTTCTCCAGGTCGAGGCCCATCTCCCGGACGAAGCGGAGCACGACCGCGGCGAACGCCTCGTTGATCTCGACCAGGTCGATGTCGTCGATGGTCAACCCGGCCTTGGCCAGCGCCTTGCGGGCGGCCGGGGCGGGGCCCGTGAGCATGATGGTGGGCTCCGAGCCGATGACGGCGGCGGAGACCACGCGGGCCCTGGGGGTGAGCCCGAGCCGTTCGCCCGTCTCGCCGCTGCCGACCAGGACGAGCCCGGCGCCGTCCACGATGCCGGAGGAGTTCCCCGCGTGGTGGACGTGGTCGATGCGCTCGACCCAGTGGTAGCGCTGGAGCGCGAGGGCGTCGAAGCCGCCCTGCTCCCCGATGGCGGCGAACGAGGGCTTCAGGCGCGCCAGGCTGTCGGCGGTGGTGCCGGGGCGCGGGTGCTCGTCGCGGTCCAGGACGGTGAGCCCCGAGCGGTCGGTGACGGGCACCACCGAGCGGTCGAAGAGGCCGTCCTTCCAGGCGCGGGCGGCGCGCTCCTGGGAGAGGGCGGCGTACTCGTCCACGTCCCGGCGGGACCAGCCGTCCAGGGTGGCGATCAGGTCCGCGCCGATGCCCTGCGGAACGAAGCCGACCGCGTCGCTGGTCGCCGGGTCCATGGCCCAGGCGCCGCCGTCGGAGCCCATGGCGACGCGGGACATCGACTCGACGCCGCCCGCCACGACGAGGTCCTCCCAGCCGGAACGGACCTTGGCGGCGGCCAGGTTGACCGCTTCGAGCCCCGAGGCGCAGAAGCGGTTCTCCTGGACGCCCGCCACCGTGTACGGCAGGCCGGCGGCGACGGCGGCGATCCTGGCGATGTCGGAGCCCTGGTCGCCGAGCGGGCTGACGACGCCGAGGACGATGTCGTCGATGGCGGCCGGGTCGAGCCCCGGGAGCCTGCGCGGGAGTTCGCGCAGCAGGCCGGTGACGAGGTCGATCGGCTTGGTGGCGTGCAGCGCGCCGTCCGGCTTGCCGCGCCCGCGGGGGGTGCGGAGGGCGTCGTACACATACGCTTCGTGGGTCACGGTGTCTCCTGGGGGTCCTGCCGGTTCGCGGGGTGCCGGTCGGCGAGGAGCGACCGCCCGATGACCTCTTTCATGATCTCGGTCGTGCCGCCGTAAATGGTCTGAAGGCGCGCGTCGGTGAAGGCGCGGGCCACGGGGTATTCGGTCATGTACCCGTAGCCGCCGTGCAGTTGGAGGCAGCGGTCGGCGACGCGCTTCTGGAGCTCGGTGGCCCACCACTTCGCCATCGCGGCCTGGACGCCGTCGAGGCCACCGGCGTGGTCGGCGGCGTGCGCGCCGGCGTGGTCGGCGACGCAGCGGTCCACGAACGCCCGGGTGACGGCGCACTCGGTGGCCATCTCGGCGATCTCGAACCTGACGTGCTGGAGCTCGGCCAGCGGGCCGCCGAACGCCTCGCGCTCCCTCACGTACCGCTGGGTCAGCTCCAGCACGTGTTCGGCGGAGGCCGCCGCGCCCACGGCGATGCTCAGGCGCTCCTGCGGGAGGTGGGCCATCAGGTGGCCGAACCCGCCGTGGAGGCGGCCGAGCAGGTTCTCCTTGGGGACGCGGACGTCGGTGAAGAACAGCTCCGCGGTGTCCTGCGCCTTGTGGCCGATCTTGTCGAGGTTCCGGCCGCGCTCGAAGCCGGGCATGCCGCGTTCGACCACGAGCAGGCTCAGCCCCTTGGAGCCGCCCTCGGGGGTGGTGCGGGCGACCACCACGACCAGGTCCGCGAGGATGCCGTTGGAGATGAACGTCTTGGCGCCGTTGAGCAGCCAGTGGTCGCCCTCGTCGGTGGCCGTGGCGCGGATGCCCTGGAGGTCGGAGCCCGCGCCCGGCTCGGTCATGGCGATGGCGGTGATCAGCTCGCCCGAGCAGAATCCCGGCAGCCAGCGCCGTTTCTGCTCCTCGGTGCCGAGGGCGGTGAGGTAGGGGCCGATCACGTCGTTGTGCAGGGTGACGGCGAAGCCGCGGGCCGCGGCCTTGGCGAACTCCTCGCACAGCACGGCGCCGTAGCGGTAGTCGTCCGCTCCCCCGCCGCCGAACCGCTCCTCGACCGCGAGGCCGAGCAGCCCCTGCCGCCCGGCGGCCAGCCAGGTCTCGCGGTCGACGATGCCCGCGCGCTCCCACCGCTCCTGGTGGGGCGTCACCTCCTTCGCCAGGAAGGTGCGGACCATCTCGCGGAACGCCTCGTGCTCGTCGTCGAAGATCTGTCGCTTCATCGGGGGTCCTCGGCGCCGTCCTCGTCGTCCTGATGGCGGGGCTCGGGCGCGGGTGCGGTGGCGGACGGGGTG
>NZ_LAVK01000548.1 GCF_001083795.1 Streptomyces sp. SBT349 | reverse complement strand
ATGGGGGAGAGGGCGGCGAGGCGCCGGCCGGGCGTATCCCCGTTCAGGCGATGCCGCGGGGCGAGCCGCCGCTCGGCTCGACCGCCGCCACCGGACTGGCCTGGAGCGGCGGGCTGCTGCTCGCCGTGCTCCTCGTGCTGCTGGCCGCCCCCGGCGTGCGCCGGGCGGCCCGGCGCGGCTGGCGGGCCGGCACCGAGCCGGGCCGGACCGGGCCCCACGGAGCACCGGACGGCCCGCCGGAGGAGCGGGCGAACGCGCCGGGCCCGCCCGCCGCCAGCCTCGCCTGGCTCGGCGGCACCGGCGGCACCGGCGGCGACCAGCAGACCCGGGACCACCTCGGCGACAGCACCGCGCACCCGAGCAGAAATCGGACACCGTAGCCATGGCCACGACACGCGAGCAGGCGGAGGCGTACGCGTACGCCAACCGCCGCATGAGCACCAGCCTCCTCAGGGGTGCGGACGAGGCCCGCCTCGACCCCCGCCGCCGCCTGAACCGGTCACTCGGCGCCGGCGTGGCGGTCGGCGTCCTCGTCATGGCCGGGTTCGGCGTCGCCGGATGGCTCGGCGGCGGGCGCGGCCCGGCGTTGCCGACCAGCGGCGCGGTGGTGGTCGGCGACAGCGGCGACTCCTACGTGATCGCCGAGGGGGTGGCGCACCCCGCTCTCAACCTCGCCTCCGCCCTGCTGGCCGGTGGCGGCCGGCCCACCGAGGTGCGGCAGGCGACCCTGGACGAGGCGCCGCGCGGGCTGCCGGTCGGCATCCCCGGGGCCCCCGACGCGCTGCCGGAGGCCGACGACCTGCTCGACGGGGACTGGACGCTGTGCGCCACGCCCGCCGAGACCGGCGGCGACCCGGTGCAGACCGCCCTGTACGTCTCCGTTCCCGGCGTGCCCACGGGGAACGCCGCGAGCGGCGGGACCACGCTGCTGGTGGAGGCGGAGGACGGCGGGCTGTGGCTGCTGACCCAGGGCCGGCGCCACGCCGTCGAACCGGCGATCCGGGACCTGCTGGGCCTGCTCCGGCAGCCCGTGCGGCTTCCCGCCGAGATGATCGTCACCGTCCCCGAAGGCCCCGCGATCACCATCCCCGATCCCGGCCCCGGGGCCGGGGACGAGCCGGAGGTCGAGCTTCCCTTCGACGCGGCCGTCGGCGACATCGCCCACACCGACGAGGACGGCGCCACCCGCCAGCACTACCTGGTGCGCCCGGAAGGGCTGGTCCCCATCTCCGGGCTGGTCCACACCCTGCTGTCCGGCGGGGCCGGCTCGGACCACCGGATCAGCGCCTCCGACGCCGCCCACGCGCCGCGTACCGGCGGCGATCCGGGCGACCCGGCGTGGCCCGAGGAGGTGCCGGAGGCGGAGGCGCTGGAACGCAACGAGCCCGTCTGCGTCAGCACCCCTCCCGGCAGCCAGCCGGGTGACGCCCCCTGGCGGGCCACCGTCCACCTGCCGGGGACCATGCCCGCCCCCGAGGACACGGTGCCCGTCGAGGCCGACGACGGCGGCAGGCTGGGCCTGCTGGACCGGATCTACCTGCCGGCCGGCTCGGGCACCCTGGTCCGCGCCGCCACCTCCGCCGGCACCGGCGGCACCTACACCCTGGTCACCGACGGCGGAACGGCCTACCCGCTGGCCTCTCCGGACGCCGCCGAGCGCCTCGGATACGACCCGGCCCTGGCACGGTCCATGCCCACCGCCTACGTGGACCTGCTCCCGGCCGGGCCCGTCCTGGCCCCCGAGGCGGCGGCGCGCGAGCACGAGGGAGGAAGCGCATGAGCGGCAGGAGAAGGTGGAGGGGACGCGTCCGCCTCCGGCGGTCCGGGCGTGCCGGGTCCGGGCGTGGCAGGTTCGGGCGCATCCGGTTCGCGCGCGTCCGGTTCGGCCGGGCCCGGCTCGTGGCCGTGGAGGCCGGGCTCGGCGGCGTGGCCGCGGGCCTTGCCGTCCGGAGCGCCTGGGGGAACGGGGGCTACGTCCTGGTCGGCGCCGGCGCGCTGCTCGCGCTGGGGTCGCTGGTGAGGTTCCGCGGGGACTGGGCGGACCGGCGGGTGCTGGCCCGGCTGCGCCGGGGAAGGCTGGCCGTCACTCCCCCCGACCGTGACGACCCGTCGGGGCCCCCCACGCCGGAGGCGCGTGCCGAGGGCCTGGGCGTGGCCCGGACCCTGCTGCCCGCCCTCGCCGTGACGGAGTTCGCCGACCGCAACATCCCGGGGCGAGGGGGGAACCTCCCCGGCTCCCAGGGGCCCGCGGGAGACCTCGGCGTGCTCTCCGACGGGCGCGGCCACGCCGTGGTCGCGGCGTTCCCCGGCGACACGCTGCCCGCGCTGCCCGCCGGGATCGTGGCGCGGTGGCTGGCGGAGGACCCGGCCCGGCCGGCGGCGGCGCAGGTGGTGGTCGAGCAGTTCGGCGTGCCGTCCTGGGACTTCCACCACCGCTTCCAGCCCACGGTCGTCTACCGCCAGCTCCCCTCCGGGAGCCGTCCGGTCGCGGTGCGGTCCTGGCTGGTGGTGCGCTACGAGCCGCTCGACGCGCCCGAGGCCACCGCCCGGCGCGGTGGCGGGGAGGAGGGCGCGGGGGCCGCCGTGGCGGCGGCTGCCGCCCGGCTGCGCGCCCGCCTCGCCGCGCACGGGGCCCCGACCACGCCGCTGGGCGCGGCCGAGGCACGCCGGCTGCTGCGGCAGCTCGGCGACTCCGAGGCGAACGGGCGTTGCCTCTCGTCCAGTTGGGCGGGCGCGGCGGCCACGCACGCCACTCTCACCGCGACCGTCACCTCCCAGCACGACTGGCACCGCCTCCTGTCCGGCCTCGGCGGCTGCACCGCCGACCGCGTGGTCGCCGCGGCCACCCTCACCCTGGGGGCGCCGACCAGGTCCTCCGGACCCGGGGGAGGCCGGGAACTCCGCGTCCGCGCCGCGGTGCGCGTGGTCAGCCCCCTCGCCCAGCACGCCACCGCCCAGCGCGACCGGCTGGAGGCGGCGGGCGTCGCCGGGCCGCCCGCCGCCGACCAGGCCGCGGGGCTGCTCGTCACCCTGCCGCTGGCCTACCCCTCCCGCTCCCTCGATGAGGCCACCGGCTTCGCGACCTAGGAGGCACGCGAGAACGATGAGCACGTCCGAACCCACCACCCTGGCCCTGGCCGCGCGTGGCCGCGGCACGTCCGAATTCCGCACCATGGACCTCGGCGGGCACCGCCCGAGGCCCCCCGGCCTCCCCACGCCCGGCCTCCCCGCAC
>NZ_LAVK01000547.1 GCF_001083795.1 Streptomyces sp. SBT349 | reverse complement strand
GGGAGGGGCGGTGCTGGTGCGGGGCTCGGGGACGGCCCCCTCGCCGGCGCGGCCTTCGAGCCGGTCGAGCAGCAACTCGGCGGCCCACCGGCCGCGTTCTGAGGAGCCCAGGTCGACGCTGGTCAGCGGCGGCCAGCCGGCCTGGGCCAGGGCGCTGTCGTCCATCCCCGCGATCGCGATGTCGCCCGGCACGCGCACCCCGCGGGCGAGGAGCGCGTGGGCGGCGCCGAGGGCGAGCTGGTCGTTGGCGCAGAAGATGGCGTCCGGCCCGGCGGGCAGCAGCCGCTCGGCGGCGCGCGCTCCGGACTCGATGCCGAAGTCGGTGTGGACCACGAGCCGTTCGTCGTGGGGGAGTCCGCAGGCGGCGAGCGCGGAGCGGTAGCCGAGCGCGCGGTTGTGTCCCGGCACGGTGTCGGAGGGCCCGTTGACGAACGCGATGCGGCGCCGGCCCGTCTCGTGGAGGTGCCGGACGGCGAGCGCGGCGCCCGCGACCGAGTCGGCGCGCACGCTGTCCACCGGCACGCCGGGCGGCAGCGAGCCGATGACGACGACGGGCCCCGCGGCGGTGGCGAGGGCGGCGATGTGCGCGTCGGTGATGCGGATCGGACAGAGGATCAGGCCGTCGCTGGTCCGGTCGCCGAGGCTGCGCAGCACGGCCAGCTCGTCCTCGGCGACGGCGTCCGTGGAGTGCAGCAGCAGCCGGTAGCCCGCGGCCTTGGTGACGGACTGGATCGCCCTGACCATGGCCACGTACACCGGGTTGCCGATGTCCGGCATGGCGAAGGTGAGTTGGCGGGTCCTGCCGTCCTTGAGCGAACGCGCCACCGCGTTGGGCACGTAGCCGAGCTCCGCGGCGGCCAGCCGGACGCGCTCGACCGTATCGCGGCGCGCGGCCTGGCCGTTGAGGACCCGGGAGACGGAGGCGATGGAGACGCCCGCCCGTTGGGCGATCGACACGATGGTCGGCTGTCCGCCGTTCCCCATTCCGGTTGCCACCCGTATGCCCTCAATGCGTCATTTTCGTAAACGTTTCCAACGGCTGGAATCGTTTACAGATGGTGCGGGTCCGTTTCCCGCGCCGTCAAGGGGGAGTCGTCTGTGATCCATCTCTCCGGCCTCCGGCGGCGCGGGCCGGCGCCGCGGCCACCGTCCGTCCTGGCGCACCGGGGAGCGCCCGGGAGGCGAGCGCCGGGAGGCGGGAAGTCCTCCCCGCGGCTACCGTCGGCGGCAGGTGGCGAGGCCCGGCGGCGGTGAGGTGGTGAGGCCATGGCGGACACGCCGATCGAGGACTACGGGCTGCTCTCGGACCGCCACAGCGCCGCGCTGGTCGGGCGGGACGGCACCGTGGACTGGCTCTGCTTCCCGCGCTTCGACAGCCCCGCCGTCTTCGGCGGCCTGCTCGACGCCCGGGCGGGCAGCTGGACGATCGGGCCCGCCACCGGCCCCGCCGGGCCCCCGCCCACGGTCCGGCGGCGCTACCTCGACGGCACGATGGTGCTGCGGACGGAGTTCACCACGGCCACCGGCACGGTCGCCGTCACCGACGCGCTCGCCACCGGCCCCGCCGACGATCCGCACCGGCTCGGCGCCGAGGCGCCCCACCTGCTGGTCCGCCGCCTGAGCTGCGAGGCGGGCGAGGTGGAGGCGTCCGTCGACTTCAGGCCGCGCCCCGGTTACGGCCTCGCCTCGCCCGGCTTCACCGCCTGCGAGGGCGGGATCGTCACCCGCGCGGTGGACGGGACGCTCGTTCTCTCCACGCCGCTCCGGCTGACCCCGGAACCCGGCCCCGACCCGGCGGGCGCCACCGCGACCACCACGCTGTACGCCGGGGACGACCTGTACTTCGGCCTGCACTGGGACCCGCCCGGCGACCGGTCCGGCCCGTCCGCGAGCCCGCCCCGGGGCCCGTTCCCCTCGGACGAGCTCGGCGCCGCGCTCGCCACCACGATCGACAGCTGGCGCGGCTGGTCGCGGATGCACCAGCGGTACCAGGGCCCCTGGCACGAACTGGTCCACCACTCGGGCCGCGTGCTCCAGGCCCTGACCTACCAGCCGACCGGCGCCATCGTCGCCGCCGCGACCACCTCGCTGCCCGAGACGCTGGGCGGCACGCGGAACTGGGACTACCGCTACTCCTGGGTGCGGGACGCCGCCTTCACCATGAACGCCCTGTGGGTGGCGGCCTGTCCGGACGAGGGGCAGCAGTTCTTCGCGTTCATGACCTCGGCCGCCACCTCCGTCCCCTCCGGCTCGCGGCTCCAGATCATGTACGGCATCGGCGGCGAACACGACCTGAACGAGCGCGAGTTGGCACACCTGTCCGGCTGGGGCGACAGCCGCCCCGTGCGGGTGGGCAACGACGCCTGGAGCCAGCCGCAGCTCGACGTCTACGGCGAACTCCTCGACACGGCCGTCCGGTTCGCCGACCAGCTCGACGCCGGCGGCCCCGGTCTCGCGGAGTTCCTGCTCGGCCTCGCCGACGCGGCGGCCGAGGTGTGGACCGAGGCCGACCACGGCATCTGGGAGATGCGCGGGGAGCGCCGCCACTTCCTGTACTCCAAGCTGATGTGCTGGGTGGCCCTCGACCGCGCCCTCCGCCTCTCCCGCCGGCTCGGCGGCGCCGACCGGGAGGAGGGCTGGCGCCGCGTGCGCGAGGAGATCCGCGCGGCGATCCTGGAGCGCGGCTGGAACGAGGCGGCGGGTGCGTTCACCCAGTCCTTCGGCTCCACCGTGCTGGACGCCTCCGCCCTGATGCTGCCGATCACCGGCTTCCTCCCGGCCGATGACCCGCGCGTGCTGGCCACCGTGGACGCGGTCGCCCGCGACCTGACGGGCCCCCGGGGGCTGGTGCGGCGCTACCGCACCTCGGGGGCCACGGGCGAGGACGGCCTGGCGGGCGAGGAGGGGTGCTTCCTGCTCTGCACCTTCTGGCTGTCCCAGGCGCAGGCGATGGCGGGCCGCCTGGACGCGGCCCGCGCCACGTTCGAACGCGCCGCCTCCCACGCCAACGACCTGTCCCTCCTCGCCGAGCAGGTCGCCCCCGACACCGGCCGCCTCCTGGGCAACTTCCCGCAGGCGTTCAGCCACATCGGCCTGGTCAACGCGGCCTGGTCGCTCAGCAAGGCCGAACGCCAGGCGACGTGAGGCCCGCTGCCGTCAGTCCCAGGGGTCGAGGCCCAGGAGACGGCGGGTGAGGGGGGTCATGGCCGCGAGCTGGGCGGCGTTCCAGCGGGTGAG
>NZ_LAVK01000546.1 GCF_001083795.1 Streptomyces sp. SBT349 | reverse complement strand
CCACACCCCACCACGACCCGGACCTTCGACCTAGTCCCCACCACCGCCACCGACCGCCACCGCCGCCACCCACGCGAAAGCCCCCGCCGAATGATCGACAGGGGCTGTGAGCTGCTGCGCGCTCGGAGGGATTCGAACCCCCAACCTTCTGATCCGTAGTCAGATGCTCTATCCGTTAAGCTACGAGCGCCTGGCCCGAGGGCCGGTGTGGGGAACACACTACATGACCTCGGGCGGAGGGTGAAATCAGTTGTCCGGGGGGCGGCCACGCATGCGGAAAGCCCTGGTCGGCGGGGGACCAGGGCTGCTCCAGGGGGCGGAGGCTCCGGGATTTGAACCCGGGATGGGGGGTTACCCCAAACCGCATTAGCAGTGCGGCGCCATAGACCAGACTAGGCGAAGCCTCCTCGCACGCGGGCGTGCGAGCAAATGATGCCACAGCCCGAACGGCCGCAGCCAATCGGATTCCACCCTATGGGGGTGTCGCCGCCGAGTCGAGTTGCGCAACGCGATCGGTCCAGGAGCGTTAGCAGTGGGAGCGGAGGCGCGTCCCGCGCCTCCTGAGATCAGAACACGGAGCACTCCGCATGCTGCACAAGAGCCTCGCCGCCGCACTCGTCCTCGCCGCGTCCGCCGCCGTACCGGCCGTCCCCGCCGCCGCGGCCACCGCCGCCTCCCAGGGGTACGCCCCCGGGCGCCAGGACGCGAACCGGCTGGTCATCACCGTCGCGGACAGCGGCACCTCGGCGGACGGCACCTACGAGCTGACCTGCCGCCCCGCCGGTGGCGAGCACCCCGATCCCGCCGCGGCCTGCGCCGCGCTGGAGCGGCAGGCCGAACCGTTCGCCGCCGTCGCCGCGGACGCCATGTGCACCTATGTGTACGGCGGTTCGGCCACCGCGACCATCAAGGGGGTCTGGGACGGCAAGGCCGTCGACGCCCGTTTCGACCGGACCGACGGGTGCGAGATCGCGCGGTGGGACGCCCTGGTCCCCGCACTGCCGGAAATCGGCGCCTGAGAGGGGGCCGACAGGGGTCTGAACAGGGACTTTCGAACGGACCGCCGCGCCCGTCGCGCCGGGCCGTAGACTCCCCCTAATGACACGCACGGGCTACGTGCACCTGAACACGTGGGTCAAGGGAGGAACCGACGTCGTGAGCAGCAGGCCAGCGAGGGGCGCTGCTCGCCTCGCCGCCATACTCGACGCGCTGCCCGACGCACTGTTGCTCGTCAACGGCAACGGCACCGTCGTGAACGCGAACGCCATCGCCGTGGAGACCCTCGAGGTGCCCGGCGCCCCCCTGGTGGGGCGCGGGCTCCTCGACATCGTCCCGGAATTCGACCCGCGCCGTATCCCAGGATCGATGCGCCGCCCCGAGGAGGATCCCAGCGTCAGAACGAGGCCGACGCGGATGGTGGCGCGGCGTACCGACGGTTCCGAGCTGCCGGTCGAGGTGACCAGCGCCGGCCTCAACGCGGCTCACACGCCGTACGCGTCCGCGATCGAGGCCGCGTTCGCCGATGACTACTCCGGTGAGGAGCTTCTCGTGCTGGTGGTCCGCGATCTGTCCGACGCGCTGGACACGGAGGCCGAGCTGGTCCGCCAGCAGCGGCAGACCGAGATGATCCTGCGCGCCGCGTCCGAGGGTGTCGTGGGGGTGGACACCGCGGGCCGGATCGTGCTGGTCAACCCGGCCGCGGCGCAGATCCTCGGGCACCGGGCCAGCCAGCTCGGCGGCCAGGAGCTCCACCCGCTCGTGCAGCACTCGCGGGCGGACGGGACGCCGTTGGCGTTCGAGGAGACGCCGCTGCACGACACGCTCACCTCGGGGCGCAAGCACCGGGTGCGCGGTCAGGTGCTGTGGACGAAGGAGGGCCGCGCGGTCCCGGTGGACCTGACCACTGCGCCGGTGCGGGACGGGGACCAACTGGTGGGCGCGGTCCTGGCGTTCACCGACCGGCGGGCGTACGACGCGCTGGTGTCGCGGAACGAGCAGCTGGTCTCGGTGCTGGGCGAAGGGCTGCGGGGGCCGCTGGAGCAGCTGCGCACGGAGCTGGCGGCGCTGGCCTCCGACCCGGCGGGCCAGCTGTGGCCCGAGGCCAACCAGGTGCTGCACCACCTGGCCGCCGGGTACACGCGGATGACGACGCTCGTGGACAACGTGCTCAGCTATCAGCGGCTCGACGAGGGCCGGGAGAAGCTGGCGCTGAAGCGGGTGTCGCTGGACGCCGTGGTGTCGGCCGGGGTCGAGGGAGCCACGGAGCTCATCGGTCCCGGGCGCGCGCAGTTCGCCGTGCACGCTCCGCCGATCGAGGCGGAGGTGGACCCGGAGCGGATGGCGCAGGCGCTGGCGCACCTGGTGGCGGATGTCGCCGGGGTCGACGCGACGGGGCAGGCGGCGACGGGCGCGCCGCAGCCCGGGGACTCGACGATCGTGGTCGCGGCGGCCCAACGCGGCGACGTCGTGCGGATCGAGGTCCGTGGCCCGTACCCGGGCGGGGACCCGGTGCACGAGCCGATCGTGCGGGGCATCGTCCGGCAGCACGGCGGGGTGCTCCAGACCCACGAGGTGGGCGGCGGATCGGCGTACGTGCTGGAGGTGCCGGTGGCGGCGGGCGGGGGCACGGCGCCGCCGGCGAAGCCGCGGGACGCCAGCGGCGACACGACGGTGATGCCGGTTCCCTCGCAGCCGATGCGCGGGACGTCGGCGGGGACGGGGAAGGCGCCGGTCGCGATAGAGCCGGTTCAGGAGACGCCGACCGGGCGGCGGCGCAGGCGGGAAGCGATCGAGCCGCGGGAACAGGAGCCGCCGCAGGCGCTCCCGCAGCGGCAGACGCACCAGCCACAGCAGTACGGCCCCCAGCCGCTGCACGGCCCGCGGCCGGAGCAGCCACAACAGCACCAGCAGCAGCACCAGGCGCACCAGCAGCAGCCGGAGGTGTCGCAGGAGCACGACCAGCGTGCGGAAGGCGACACCGGGAACGGCAGGCGCCGGCGCGCGCTCGGGCCCGCGGCCGAGAGTCCGCAGCCCGAACCGTCGCAGGGCGCCCCGGCGGAGGAGCCGACCGGAAGGCGCCGCCGCGCCAGGCCGTCGAACGACGAGCCGCACCCCGGTCAGGCCCCTCCGCCACCGCAGCAGGCGCACCAGCAACACCAGCCGCAGCAGCACCAGTCGCCGACGGGGGCCGCCGCGCTCGAACCGGTCGTGGCCCAGCCCCCGCAGCAGCACCACCTCCAGCC
>NZ_LAVK01000545.1 GCF_001083795.1 Streptomyces sp. SBT349 | reverse complement strand
GGGTGTCGGCGGAGGGCGGCGCGGCAGGTCAGGCGCCGACCGGGACGCCCGCCTCCAGGTTCAGCGGGCGGCCCTCGGCGCGCGCCCGCAGCGCCCAGCGCAGCCGGGCGAACCGGCCGGGCGACAGCAGCCGTTCGGCCTCGTCCTCGGCCGCGAAGCGCCAGCCGCGCAGCTCCGCGCCGGGCAGCAGCAGGTCGCGCATGCGGTCCGTGTCCAGACGGCCGCCGTCGAACAGCAGCCGCAGGCCGCCGAACCGCGGCGGGCGCGGCGGCTCCCAGTCGACGATCAGCAGGGCCGGCTCGTGCGGGAGCCGGAGGCCGAGCTCCTCGGCCACCTCACGGACGGCGGCGCGGGCCGGCGCCTCCCCCGCCTCGACCACCCCGCCGGGGAACTCCCAGCCCGGCTTGTAGGTGGGGTCCACCAGGAGCACGCGGTCCTGGTCGTCGAAGAAGAGGACCCCGGCGGCCAGGGTCTGGCCGCTGGGCGGCGGGGTCTGCACGATCTCGCAGATGCCGTCGCCCCGGCGGACCCCCTCGGCCAGCAGCTCCGCGGTCTGCCGGGGGGTGAGGCGGGAGGTCTCGACCGTGTGGGCGTCGGCGGTCAGCCAGGGCAGCGCCGCCGTGTACTGCGGCAGGTGGCCGAGGCACCAGCCGCGCGCCGCCTCGCCGTCGACGGCGGCGCGCAGGTCGATCCGCCGCCGGAGGAACGTTTCTTCAACGGCGAGCAGGAAGTGCTGCACCGAGATCCCGCGGGCGGCGAGGCCGCCGAAGATCTCGTCCCGGTGCTCCTGGCGCAGGAGCGCCATCGGCGCTATCAGCGGTCCGGGCAGCTCGCAGAGCAGGGCGGCGGCGGTGTCCACCACCAGCCGCCGCCAGGCCGGGATGTCGTGCACGCCGTCGGCGCGGGCGAGCCGCTCCTTGGGAAGGGACCTGCACAGCCCGTCCGCGACCACCTCGGGGTCGTAGAGCGTGCTGCCCGGCAGCAGGTGGAGCAGTTCGCGGGCCGCGGTGGTCTTGCCGGCCCCGAACGCGCCGTTCAGCCAGATGATCACGAGCCCCCTCCTTGGTCGCCCTTGAGTCAGTTGCCCGCTGGGCCCCGTGCCAGAAACGTGTCGGCGTCGCTCCAGCAGGCCGCGGCGGCGCCCACCAGGCCGGCGTCGGTGCCGAGCTGGGCCGGGACGACCTCCAGGTTCCGCACGAACGGGAGCGTGGCGTACTCCCCGAGCGCGCGGCGCAGCGGGGCGAAGAGCACCTCGCCGGACTGGCTCACCCCGCCGCCGATCACCACGGTCTCGATCTCCACCAGGGTGGCGGTGGCGGCGATGCCGGCCGCCAGGGCGCGGGCCGAGCGGTCGAACGCCTCCAGCGCCACGGGGTGTCCCTCAGCGGCGGCCCGCGCGACACCGGCGGCGGTGGTGTCGCCGTCGGGGTCGTCGGGGCGCCAGCCCGCGGCGAGGGCGTAGCGGGCGATGTTGGTGCCGCTGGCGATGCGTTCGACGCAGCCGCGTCCGCCGCAGGGGCAGCGGTCGCCGTTGAAGTCGACGCTGATGTGGCCGATGTGGCCGGCGTTGCCGGTGGGGCCGGGGCGCAGGCGGCCGTCGGTGATCAGGCCGCCGCCGACGCCGGTGGAGACGACCATGCACAGCGCGTTGGTCCGGCCGCGGGCCGCTCCCCTCCAGTGCTCGCCCGCGGCGATGGCGGCGCCGTCCCCGACGAGGGTGACGGGCAGGTCGCCCGTGGTCTTGCGGACGCCCTCGACGAGCGGGAAGTCGCGCCAGCCGGGGATGTTGACCGGGCTGACGGTGCCGGTGCGGGCGTCGACGGGACCGGCGCTGCCGATGCCCACGGCGGCGACGCGGGTCCAGGAGGCGTGCGCGGTGAGTTCGGTGACCACCTCGGTGAGCGTGTGCATGATGCGTTCGGCGGGCTCCCCTGCCGGGGTGGCGAGCTGGACGCGGTGGAGCAGATCGCCGGCGCCGTCCACGAGCGCGCCCGCGATTTTGGTGCCGCCGATGTCCACGGCGGCGACAAGATCAGTGGTCATGTTCAGGAAGGGTGGTCCGTCGTGGGTGGGCTTGTCCAGTCCTGTTCCGGTGACGGGGCACGGTGCTCACGCGCCGCCCGCCGGGCGGCCCGCGAGGGCGGCGATGCGGGGGTGGTCCAGGCCCGTGAGCCGCGTCACCTCATCGGGGTCGAGGGCCCCGCAGTCCACGCCGCGCAGCAGGAACCCGCCGAGGGCGCGGGCGGTGGCGGGCTCGTCGAGGATGCCGGCCTGGCCGTCCGGTCCGGGCCCGGCGTCGGCGCCGGTGTAGGCGGCCAGGCGGGCGGCGGCGGCCGGGAGGCCCTCGCGGTAGAAGGAGTAGACGGCGGCGTAACGGGTCGGGAGGTGACCCGGGTGCATGTCCCAGCCCTGGTAGTAGGCGCGGGCCAGCGCGCGGCGGACCAGGCGGTGGTGCAGGCGCCAGGCGTCGTGGACCTGGGCGGTGGGGCCGGTGGGCAGCACATTGGTCGAGCCGTCGCAGAGCGCGACCCCGGTGCCCGCGGCGGCGACCTGCATGACCGCCTTGGCGTGGTCGGCGGCCGGGTGGTCGGGCGCCTGGTGGGCGGCGGAGACCTGGCAGGCGGCGCTGTAGTCGAACGTGCCGTAGTGCAGGCCGACGGCTCGGCCCTCGGCGGCGTCGATCATGCGGGCGACGGTGGCGCGGCCGTCGGCGCCGAGGATCGCCTGGGTGGTCTCGATCTGGATCTCGAAGACCAGGCTGCCGGGCGGGAGGGCGCGGGCGTGTTCGAAGGCGTCGCACAGGCGCGCCATCGCGGCGACCTGCTCGGCGTAGCCGGTCTTGGGCAGGGTGATGCGCAGGCCCGCGGGCAGGGGCCCGGCGTCGAGGAGGGCGGTCAGGAAGATGTCGAGGGTGCGGATGCCGCGGTCGCGGACGGCGGCCTCCAGGCACTTCATGCGGATGCCGGCGAAGGGTGGGGCGGTGCCCTCGGCGGCGGACGCCGCGATCAGCCGGGCGGCGCGGGCGGCGGCGGCGTCCTCCTCGGCGTCCGGGCGGAGGCCGTAGCCGTCCTCGAAGTCGACCCTGAGGTCCTCGACCGGCTCGCGGGCGAGCTTGGCGAGGACGCGGGCGTGAACGGGGGCGGCGAGCGCCTCGGGGATGCCGAGGACGGCGGCGAACGCGGCCGCGTCCGGGGCGTGTTCCTCCAGCAGCGCGCGGGCGGCGGCGCCCCAGACCCGGGGGGTGCCGGGGGTGAGGAGG
>NZ_LAVK01000544.1 GCF_001083795.1 Streptomyces sp. SBT349 | reverse complement strand
GAGGGGGGTCAGGGCGGCGCGGGAGGCGAAGTCCAGGGCGGTGGCCACCGCCTGGGGCCCGGGGGAACCCCCCGCGGAGAACGCGGCCAGCAGCGCCGTGACCGCCTCCTCGTCCACCGTCCGGCGCTCGGCGCGGTCGAGGAAGGTGACGACCGCCGCGTTCAGCCCGTCGCCGTACCCGGCCTCCTCCCACAGCTGCTCGGCGAGCCGCGCGTCGCCGCTGACCCACCCGGCCGCCAGTTCCAGGCCGTCGTCCACCAGGTCGTCCGGGTAGGGCGCGCGGCCCCAGCCGCCGTCCTGCCACCAGTAGACATAGCCCAGTTCGCAGCCGTCCTGCTCGTACCTGAGGTCCTGCCAGGGCAGCCAGTCGGGCCCGCCGACCAGGAAGTCCACGGGATCGCGCCGGAGATGGCCGTGCGATCCGTCGGCGTCCCGCCCGCAGAACACCGTGCGCCCGTCCGGGTGGCGCGTCAGCCGCCACCAGTAGCTGCCGCCCGAACTGTCGCAGCGCAGAACGCGTTCGCGGAGCTGGTAGTCGTTCTCCTCGACGCCGGCGGACGCCAGCAGGCCCAGCGTGGACGCCCGCGCCCACAGCCGCCGCGGATGGTCGAGATCCGCGGGCACGCTCGGTCGGTGCGCCATGGTGCTCCCCCCGTTCGGTCATGCCGGGTGAACGGCCGCACCTTAGCCCCTGCCCGCTCGCCCCCGACACCCGTGGGCGGCCGGAATGCCCGAACGGCCCAGCGCCCGGCCCCCGCGTTCATTGTGCGGGCATACCGGAAGAAACGTCCATCTCGTAGGCGTCCGCGATGAGTTCGTAGCTGCGCACGCGCAGGGCCGGGCTGTGGACGCTGGCGGTGATCATCAGTTCGTCGGTGCCGGTGCGTTTGACCAGGGCGTCGAGTCCCTCGCGGACGGCGTCCGGAGTGCCGTGGACGATGTTGGAGAGCCAGCCGTCGATGAAGTCGGTCTCCGCCGGGCTGAACGCGTAACCGTCCGCCTCCTCCGGCGTCGGTACCAGCCCGGGACGGCCGGTGCGCATCCGGATCATGGCCAGGGCGCCGGCCAGCACCTGGCGCCGTGCCTCCCGTTCGTCCTCGGCGGCCATGGTCGAGACGGCGATCAGGGCGTAGGGCTCGTCCAGCACCTCGGACGGGCGGAAGACCTGGCGGTAGAGGTCGAGGGCGGGCAGGGTGTGGGCCGCCGAGAAGTGGTGGGCGAACGCGAACGGCAGCCCCATCCGCCCGGCGAGCTCCGCGCTGAACCCGGAGGAGCCGAGCAGCCACACCGGGGGCCTGGACGCCGACTGCACGCCGCCGGGAACGCTGCCCTGCACCGGCCCCGGCACGGCGTGCACGCGGGTGTAGGGGTGTCCCTCGGGGAAGTCGTCGTCCAGGAAGCGGATCAGCTCGGCCAGCTGCGAGGGGAACTCGTCGGCGCCGTCCGCGCGTCCGCGCCGCAGCGCGGCGGTGGTGGCGCTGTCGGTGCCGGGGGCGCGGCCGAGGCCCAGGTCGACGCGGCCGGGGGCGAGGGCCTCCAGCGTGCCGAACTGCTCGGCCACCACCAGCGGTTGGTGGTTGGGCAGCATGACGCCGCCCGAGCCCAGGCGGATGCGCTCGGTCTGCCCGGCCAGATGGCCCAGGATCACGGGCGGCGAGGAGCTGGCCACGCCGGGCATCGAGTGGTGCTCGGCGACCCAGAAGCGGTGGAAGCCCCGGCGTTCCGCGAGCCGCGCGAGCGCGGTCGTCGCGCCCAGCGCCTCCGTCGCGGTCACCCCGCTGCCAACGGTGGCGAGGTCGAGCACGGACAACGGCACCGGCGCGAGGCCCCGCCGCTCCCCGCGGATCCCGTCACCGCCCCGTCCGTCCTGCCCGCCCGCTGGTGTCCCTGATCCCGACGCCTCGGCCACGTCCGTCCCGCCTCCCTGGTTGCCCTCTGCGTGCCTGGACGGCAACCAGGGAGAGCACCGGTTCATTCCCGGGCGGGGCCGCGGCGGGTGCGGGGGCGCGCTACGGCAGGTAGCGCTCGGCGGCGGCCGGACCCTCTTCCTCCAGGCGGCGTCTGGCCTCCTCGACCAGCTCGGGCGTCGGCTCCCTGCCGCTCAGCCGCACCAGGTCCTCGGGGTCGATCGGGCCCTCGGTCCCGGTGTGCAGCAGGTGGTCCGGGGTGGGAACCTCGTCGCCGGGACGGTTGTCGTCGGATGCGGACGGTTCGGACATGGCACACCTCCCTGCCGCCAGGGTAGGCCGTGCCCGCCCGGCCCGCGAACGGGCGCGGTGGCATGCTGACGGTGTGAACGGACCCCGGATCCATGTCACCTTCGCGCCCGAGCTGCGGCGCTTCCCCGCTCCGGAGCGGCGGGAGGGCGCGACCCCCGTGGTCACGGACGGCTCGTCCACCCTCGGTCATGTGGTGGAGTCCCTCGGCGTCCCGCTCACCGAGGTGGGGCGGCTGCTGGTGAACGGGCGGCCCCTGCCCGTCTCGTATGTGCCGGGCCCCGGCGACATGGTCGAGGTGCGGGCGGTGGACCGGCCGCAGCGGGTCCCGGGCGCGCCGCTGCGCTTCCTTCTCGACGTGCATCTGGGGCGGCTCGCCCGGCGGCTGCGGCTGCTGGGCGTGGACGCGGCGTACCAGTCCGCCGATCCGGGCGACCCGGCGCTGGCCGCCCGCTCGGCCGCCGAGCGGCGGGTCATGCTCTCGCGCGACCGGGGGCTGCTGCGGCGGCGTGAGCTGTGGGCCGGCGCGTATGTCTACAGCGACCGCCCCGACGAGCAGCTGCGCGACGTCCTGGGCCGCTTCGCGCCCCGTCTCGCGCCGTGGACCCGGTGCACCGCGTGCAACGGGCCGCTGGTGGCCGCGGACAAGGAGACGGTGAGGCCGCGGCTGGAACAGGGCACGTTGCTCACCCAGGACGTCTTCGCGCAGTGCGCCGACTGCGGGCGCGTCTACTGGCGCGGCGCCCATCACGCCCGGCTGACGCGGATCGTCGAGGACGCGGTGGCCGAGTTCGGCGGGGCCTCCCCGGCAGGCGAGGGCGCGCCCTCCTCGGCGGGGCGGCACGCACCGCCCTCCTGACCACCGCGGCGCCCGCGGGCGCTCTCCACCACGCGCGCCAGCAGCACATACCGCTCGTCGTCCACGGGGCCGCCCCACAGCTCCGCCTCGCCGTCGAGCGCCTCGACCCGCACCTCCCCCGCGACCCGCTCGACGGCGAGGCGGAGCTGTGGGGCGGCCCCGTGGACGACGAGCGGTATGTGCTG
>NZ_LAVK01000543.1 GCF_001083795.1 Streptomyces sp. SBT349 | reverse complement strand
GTCGGGGAGGTGGGGGATCGGGGGAGTCAGGCGAGGTCGCCGCGCCGGTGGCGGGCGGTCAGCTGGTCGCCGAGGATTCCGACGTTGACGATGAGCAGGGACAGGGCGATACCGGGAAGCGTCGAGATCCACCACGCCGTCTCCAGGTATTCCTTGCCGCCCGCGATGGTCTGCCCCCACGACACCGTCGAGGGGGGCAGCCCGATGCCGAGGAAGCTCAGTCCCGCCTCGGCGAGCACGACCAGGGCGAACTCCAGGGTGGCCAGCGCCACGATCGGCCCGGCCGTGAACGGCAGCACATGGCGGCCCAGGATCGTCCGCGCGGGCACGCCCATCACCCGCGCCGCGTCCACCCAGGCCCGCTCCCGCACCGACATCGCGATCGAACGGGTCACCCGGGCGAACGAGATCCACGCCGTCGCCGAGAGCGCGAACACCACCAGCGGCACGCTCCGTTCGAACGCCCCGGCGATGACGATGGCCAGCAGGATCGCGGGGAACGCCAGCAGCACGTCGAAGATCCGCGCCAGCACGGCGTCCACCCAGCCGCGCGCGTACCCCGCGACCGCGCCCAGCGCCACGCCCACCAGGCAGGAGATCCCGACCGTGGACCCGCCGATGATCACCGAGGTGCGCGCCCCGTAGACGATCTGCGCCAGCACGTCCCGGCCCACGCCGTCCGTGCCCAGCCACGCGGTCGAGCCGTCGGACGTCTCCGACCCCGGGGACAGCAGCCGGTCCTCCAGCGGCGTGTGCACCGGGTCGTAGTCGATGAGCAGCGGCCCGACCAGCGCCACCAGGAGGTAGAGGCCGACGACGACATACGGGATCCGGGCCGGCCAGCGCCGCCCCCGGCGCCGCGCCGGGGCCGGCGCCGCCCCCATCTCCCGCCCCGCGGTCGCGAGATCGGTCATGACGCGCCCTCCGTCCTGATGCGTGGGTCGAGCCGGGTGGCCAGCAGGTCGGCCGTCAGGTTGAGCACCATGACGATCCCGGCGATCAGCAGCGTCACGGCCTGGACCACGGCGTAGTCGCGGTTGGCCACCGCGTCGACCACCAGGGAGCCGAGGCCCGGCCACGCGAAGACGTTCTCGACGATGACGGCGCCCCCCATCAGCGCGCCCATCTGGAGGCCGACGACGGTCACCACGGGGATCAGCGAGTTCCGCAGGGTGTGGCCGACGAGGACCTGGGGCTCGGTCAGGCCCTTGGAGCGGGCCGTCTCTACATAGGGCTCCCGCATGTTCTCCGCGACGCTGCTGCGCGTCAGCCGCGCGACGATCGCGATGAACGGCAGCGACAGCGTCACGGCCGGAAGGATCATGTGCTGCGGGGTGCCCACGCCGGAACTCGGCAGCCAGCGCAGGCCGAGCGCGAAGAACAGCACCAGCATGATGCCGATCCAGAAGGTGGGGAACGACTGGAGCGCGATCGTCGCCGCGGACACCACCCGGTCCACCGCCCCGCCGGCCCGGCCGCCCGCCAGCATGCCCAGCGTCAGGCCCACGACCACGGCGATCACGGTGGCCGTCAGCGTCAGCTCCACCGTGGCGGAGAGCCGGTCGAACACCGCGTCCATCGCGGGGCGGCCGAGCCGGTGCGACTCGCCGAAGTCCAGCCGGAGCGCGTCGCCGAGATAGGAGAGGTACTGCTCGGCGAGCGGGCGGTCCAGGCCCAGCGTCTCGTTGAGCCGGTCGATCTGGTCCCGGCTCGCGTCGGGGCCGAGCAGCACCGTCGCCGGATCGCCGGGCGCGGCCCTGACGATGAGGAAGATGAGCGAGGCCGCGCCCCACATCACGAAGACGCCGACCAGCAGCCGGGAGGCGATCATGCGGATCACGCGGACCGCCTTCCCGCGGGAACGGGCCCGGCCGAGTCGCCCGGCACGAAGCTGCACGGCACCGAGAGCTGGCGCGGCCCCGGGCCCGCCGCGGCCCCCGGCTCCCCGAGCAGCTCGACCAGCAGCCGCACCGCCTCGCTCGCCATCCGGGCGCGGGGCAGCGAGAACCGTGTCCAGTCCCGCGTCTTCGGCGTCCACGACGGCGGATCGCCCAGCAGCGCCAGCGAGCAGTCGGCGGGGAACCGGATCAGCTCCGTCGCCTCCATCGCCGCCAGCGCCTCGACCAGGCGGTTGTCCTCGGTCGGCTCGACCAGGAAGGCGGTGACACCCAGCTCGTCGATCCAGCGCCGCAGATGACCGGCCGACAGCTCCGCCGGGTCGGCGAGCCCCTGCACCAGCGCCTCGTCGAACGGCAGGCCGTTCTCGGCGAGTCCGCGCAGATAGCCCGCCTCGCGGTCCCAGGTGGGCTCGGTGTCCTCCACCGCCCGCAGATACATGATCCGGTCGTGGCCCAGCTCCGACAGGCGCCTGACCAGCGCGGCGGTGGCCGACACGTAGTCGGCCGCCACATAGGAGACCTCGCCCCCCTCGACCTCGCGGCGCCCGATGAAGACGAACGGGAAGTCCTCGCGTATCAGCTCGGCCAGCTCCTCGCGCCGCACCTTGCGGCCCAGCAGGACGCAGCCGTCGGCGAGCTTGAGGCGGTTGGCGCCGCCGGCGTAGATCGAGCGGTCCGCCGCGGAGCCGACGGAGGAGAACAGCAGCAGGTCGTAGCCCTGCGCGGCCGTCTCCTCCTCGACGCCGACCAGGAACGGGTAGTAGAAGTCCCGCTGGTCGACGGGGAAGACCGGCTCGAAGGTGTAGAGACCGAGCAGGTGGTTGCGCCCGCCCTTGAGGCTGCGGGCCGCGACATTCGCCGCGTACCCCAGCTCCCGCGCCGCCTGCTCCACGGCGCGCCGCGTGGACTCGGCTATCTGGTCACTGGCTGCGCCACCGCTGATCACCAGCGACACCGTCGCCTGCGACACACCGGCCCGCCGCGCTATGTCCACCTGCGTGGGCCGGCGGCGCCGCTCGGAACTGGCCACCCGAACTCCCCGTCTAATACGTATAAATGAGCTTGCGCCGACGTTACTCATCTGTTTCGGCGGGAGTCAAGAGTTTGGGCGAACATGTGTGCATGACCTGATTCGCCATCCCCGCGCGCCGCCGAGCCATGGCCCGCGCGGGGCGCCACCGCGCAGGATCGGGGCATGACCGACACCCTGACGACGACCGGACTCGAAGCCTCCTTTGCCCGGGACGGGTTCGCCGTCCTGCCCGGCGCCCTGAGCGGCGAGGAGACGCACGCCCTGATCGCCGAGGCCGCCCGCATCTGCCGCGGGGAGCTCGGCCCCATCGAGGGCCCGCCGCCCGGCGCGCCCGCCTCCGCC
>NZ_LAVK01000542.1 GCF_001083795.1 Streptomyces sp. SBT349 | reverse complement strand
GCTCGGAGATGTGTATAAGAGACAGGGGCTGGAGCATCGTGCGGTGGTGCTGGCGTCCGACCGTGGTCAGGCGGTGGCGGGGTTGGCGGGGGTGGGTGCGGGGGAGCCTGCCGCGCGGGTGGTGTCGGGTGTGGTGGCGTCGGGTGGTGACCGGCGGGTGGTGATGGTTTTCCCTGGTCAGGGCTCGCAGTGGCTCGGCATGGGCCGTGAACTGCTGGACAGCAGTCCGGTGTTCGCGGGGGCGATCGCTGCGTGTGAGGAGGCGTTGGCGCCGCATGTGGGGTGGTCGTTGGCGGAGGTGTTGCGTGCGGGAGATGAGGCGTTTCTGCGGCGGGTGGATGTGGTGCAGCCGGTGTTGTTCGCGGTGATGGTGGGGTTGGCGCGGTTGTGGGAGTCGGTGGGTGTTCGGCCGGATGTGGTGGTGGGGCATTCGCAGGGGGAGATCGCGGCGGCGCATGTCGCCGGGGGGTTGTCGTTGGAGGACGCGGCGCGGGTGGTGGCAGTGCGGTCGAAGGCGTTGGTGTCGCTGTCGGGCCGGGGTGCAATGGCGCAGGTGGCGTTGGGCGAGGAAGCGGCGGCGCGGCTGGTCGGGCCGTGGGAGGGCCGGGTCGGGGTGGCCGCGGTCAACGGGCCCGCGTCGACGGTGGTGTCCGGCGAGGTGGCGGCGGTGGAGGAGTTGCTGGCGCGGTGTGAGGTTGAGGGGGTGTGGGCGCGGTGGATCGGGGTGGACTACGCCTCGCACAGCCCGCAGGTGGAGGAGATCCGCGAGGAACTGGCCCAGGCTCTCTCGGGGATCAGCCCGGTGGCGGGCGGTGTGGAGTTCCGTTCCACGGTGACGGGTGAGGTGGTGGACACCGCCACGCTCGATGCCGGGTACTGGGTGCGGAACCTGCGCGAGCCGGTGCGGTTCGCCCCCGTGGTCGCCGCCCTGGCGCAGGCAGGAGCGCGGGTCTTCATCGAGGCCAGCCCCCACCCCGTGCTCACCGTCGGCATCGGTGACACGGTGGCGGACGCCGAAGCGGAGTGCGCGGTGGTGGAGACCCTGCGCCGGGACCACGGCGGGATGGCACGGTTCCTGGCCAGCGCCGCGCAGGCTCACGTGCACGGGGTGGACCTGGACTGGAACGCCATCTTCCCCGGCGCTCACCCGAGCCGCGTCGCCCTGCCCACCTACGCCTTCCAGCACAAGCGCTACTGGCATGACCAGACGTCGGCCCCGCGCGGCAGCCTGACCCCTGCCGAAGGGCGGTTCTGGGATGCGATCGAGCGCCAGGACCTCACCACGTTGGCCGAAGCCCTCGACCTGGACGGCGTGGAAACAGACTCGTCGCTCGCGGCCGTACTGCCGGTGCTCTCCGAGTGGCGCCGCCAGCAGGCACCGCGGCCGTCGCGTGCTGTCGCCCAGTTGGAGCAACGAAAAGAGAACCAGGGCAACGGCAGCTCCGAAGGAGGACTGCGGCCAGAGCTTGACGGGCTCTCCGAGCCCGAACAGCTGCGCGTGACCCTCAGGTTGGTCCGTACCCACGCGGCTGCCATTCTCGGACATGAGTCGGCCGACGAGCTCGATGTCTCCGCGTCCTTCAAAGACTTGGGCTTCGAGTCCATGACGGCGGTGAGGCTGCGGAACCGCCTGGTCGAGAGGACGGGGCTTCAGCTACCGAGGACTCTGCTGTACGACTTCCCCTCCCCCATGACGCTCGCACGCCACCTCAGGACAGAGGCGCTTGGGTTGTCGGGCGACGCCGAACCGGCACGGGCACAGGTGGGCCGTGTCGTCGACGAGCCGATCGCGATCGTCTCCATGGCGTGCCGCTTCCCCGGTGGCATCGCTTCGCCGGAAGATCTCTGGCAGTTGGTGGTGCGCGAAGAGAGCGCTGTCTCGGAATTCCCTGAGGATCGTGGCTGGGATCTGAGTTCGCTGTACGACCCGACCGCTGAGCGATCCGGAACCAGCTACACCCGTTATGGCTCCTTCGTCGGTGACGCGGTGAGCTTCGACGCCGGGCTGTTCGGGGTCAGTCCGCGCGAGGCGCTGGCGATGGATCCGCAGCAGCGACTGATCATGGAAACCGTCTGGGAAACGTTCGAGCGTGCCGGGATTCCGCCGCATTCGCTCACCGGAAGTTCTACCGGTGTCTTCATGGGGACCCTGGGGCAGGAATACGGCTCCCGCCTGCACGAAGTCCCCGAGGATTTCGAAGGATTCCTGCTCACGGGAAATTCCGCGAGCATTGCTTCAGGCCGTGTGGCGTATGCCTTCGGTCTGGAAGGTGCGGCGGTCACGGTGGATACGGCGTGTTCGTCGTCGCTGGTGGCGTTGCATCTGGCGGTGCAGGCGTTGCGGAATGGTGAGTGCTCGATGGCGCTGGCCGGTGGCGTCACCGTCATGGCGACCCCGGGCACGTTCGTCGAGTTCTGCCGGCAGGGTGCGCTGTCCGTGGACGGTCGGTGCAAGTCCTTCTCCGCGGCGGCCGACGGGTTCGGCGTGGGCGAGGGCGTGGGTGTGCTGCTGGTGGAGCGGCTGTCGGATGCCCGGCGGAACGGCCATGAGGTACTGGCGGTCATCCGTGGCAGTGCGACGAATCAGGATGGTGCGTCGAATGGTTTGACGGCGCCGAATGGTCCGTCGCAGCAGCGGGTGATCCGGCAGGCGCTGGCGAGCGCGGGGTTGTCGGTGGGGGACGTGGACGCGGTGGAGGCGCACGGTACGGGGACGTCGCTGGGTGATCCGATTGAGGCGCAGGCGTTGCTGGCCACCTACGGCCGGGATCGGGCGGACGGTGGGCCGTTGTGGTTGGGGTCCATCAAGTCGAACATCGGGCATGCGCAGGCGGCTGCGGGTGTGGCGGGTGTGATCAAGATGGTGATGGCGATGCGCCATGGCCTACTCCCCAAGACGTTGCACGTGGATGAGCCTTCCCCGGCCGTCGACTGGTCGGTGGGCGGGGTGGAGTTGCTGACCGAGCCGGTGGCGTGGGAGCGGAACGGGCGTCCGCGCCGGGCGGGCGTGTCCTCCTTCGGCATGAGTGGGACGAATGCGCATGTGATCGTGGAGGAGGCGCCGGAACGTCAGGAGGCCGCGGGTTCCGACGAACCGGTGCAGGTTTCTGGTGGTGTGGTGCCGTTGGTGGTGTCGGGGCGTTCGGGTAGGGCGTTGGTGGGTCAGGCGGGGCGGTTGCGGGGGGTCCTGGGGGCCGACGGGGGTGGCGGGGTGGCGGTGGGGGGTGTGGGGGGGGTGTCGATTATACAACTCTGACGCTGCCGACGACAGGGGTGGGCTGGGTTTAGGTG
>NZ_LAVK01000541.1 GCF_001083795.1 Streptomyces sp. SBT349 | reverse complement strand
CGTCGGGAGGCGGGGCGGACGGCTCGGCGGGCGCGGCCTTCGCGCGGGCGTGGGTGACGAGCGCCGCGGCGATGCCGGTGGTGGCCGCGGCGGCGGCGAGCGGGATGCCCCGGTGGCCGCCGTGCACCTCGTGGCGGGAGACGGTGGTCAGGGTCAGGGTGTGGGCGGCGACCAGGCCCGCGGGCGGCAGGGCGGCCAGGGGGCGGTGGCCGGTGGCCGCGCCGAGGAGCAGGTTCAGCGAACGGGCCGAGGCCATGGCGGCGGGCCCGGCCGCGGTGTTCTTCAGGCCCAGGTTGTATCCCCAGGCGGTGGCGGCCAGGGCGCCCGCGGTGGCCAGGGCGGGCCGGGAGCAGGCGGCGGCCAGGCCGAGGCCCGCCGCCGTGAGCGCGGTGGCGGCGGCCAGGGCGGCGGAGGGCCTGATCCGGCCGGAGGGCAGGGGGCGGGTGGGCCGTTCCACCGCGTCGAGCTCTCGGTCGGCCCAGTCGTTGAGGGCCATCCCCGACCAGTACAGGCAGACGGACGTGCCGGCGGCGAGCAGGACGCGCCGCGGGGGCGCGCCGCCCGCCGTGACGGCGCCGGCGAGGATGTCGCCGGGCACCGTCAACGCCGCGGGGCCGCGGAGCAGTTCGATCCAGGCCCCGGCGGTCACGGGTGGTTCCGCAGCGTCTCGGCCAGGGTGAGGAGCTCGCGGTACTGGTCGCCGAGGGCGGCGGGGCCGGTGTCGGGGTCCTTGAAGAAGAAGCCGAGCCCGGGGACGGGTCCGGTGATGCCGGTGGCGTGGGCGCGGGCGACCAGGCGGGCCAGGTCGAGGACGAGGGGCGCGGCGAGGGCCGAGTCGCAGCCCTCCCAGATGGTCTGGAGGACCATGCGGGTGCCGAGGAAGCCGTCGAAGGCGACGTGGTCCCAGGCGGTCTTCCAGTCGCCGAGGGCCGGGACGTTGTCGATGTGGACGGTGCCCTCGGGGAGGCCGCCGAGGTTGTCGCTGAGGACGCGTTCCTTGCCCGCGTTCTTCGCGGCGGCGGCGGCCGGGTCGGCGAGGGCGGCGCCGTCGCCGCCGCCGAGGAGGTTGGTGCCGGACCAGGAGCGGACGTCGAGGGCGCGCTGGGCGAACACCGGGGCGAGCGCGGCGCGCAGGAGGGTCTGGCCGGTCTTGCCGTCGCGTCCGGCGTGCGGGAGCCCGGCGGCCAGGGCGCGTTCGGCGAGGCCGGGGCCGCGCATGCCGGTGGCGGGGGTGAAGTTGACGTAGCCGCAGCCGGCGTCGATGGCGGCGGCGGCGTAGGCGGTCGAGACGGAGGGGTCGGTCTCCACGGTGGCCACGTTGACCACGACCGTGCGGGCCAGCCCGTGGCGGCGGGTGAAGTCGGCGATGTCCAGGGCGGGATCGCCGTTGGGGTAGCGGATCTCGGCGTCGGCCGCGGCGAGTTCGGCGGCTATCGCGGCGGGGAGGCCGTGCGGGAGGACGCCGCCGGCGACCAGTTCCTCGGCGCGCTTGCCGAGCGGGGTGTCGGCGATGTCGTGGCCGCCGATGACCAGGTGGTCCAGGTCGGGGAGTCCCGCGTCGGCGAACGGTGGCAGCGCGGTGACCATGCCGGTGGGCGGGCAGAGTCCCGCGGCGAGCGCCGCTCGTCCCGCGATGGTGGTGGTCGCTACGGAGCCGCGGGCGCCGATGAGCCAGAGGCCCGTGCGTTCTGGGGATGCGGTTGTCACAGGGGGCCCTCCCTTTTCTCGGGGGTGGTGCGGAAGGCGGCCCGGTGCCCGGCCACGCGGAGTGCGTGGCCGGGCACCGGGTGCCGGTGGCGGGGTGGGTTCGGCGTCACCACCCGCGCCACCGTTTCCCGGCTGTACCGGCCGGGTCCGTCCCCGCCGCCCCTCGCGGCGGAAACGGGTCTGTGGGGTGGGGGTTCCAGCATCCCCCGGACGGGGTCCGGGGGCGCCTCCACGGCTGGGGGAGGGTCAGAGGCTCAACTCCTGGATGCGGATGTTCCGGAAGGACACGGTGTCGCCGTCACCGTGGTTCTGTATGCCGATGTGACCTTGGAGGCTACGCGCCGGGTCCTCGTTGGTGAAGTCGTTGATCAACGTCCCGTTGAGGAGGATCTGGAGACGCTCGCCCTCGACGCGTATCTCATAAGTGTTCCACTCCCCCGGCGGATTGAGGCTGGCGTCGCGGGCCTGGAGGTCGGCGGACTGGAAGCCGTAGACGGACCCGGTGGTGCGGTCGTCGGCGTCGGTGGCGTCGATCTGGATCTCATAGCCGTTGTTGACGGCCGACATGGGGTCGTCGGAGGGCGGGAAGCCCACGAAGATCCCGGAGTTGTCGTCGCCCTCCAGGCGCCAGTCGAGCTTCAGGGAGTACGACTCGTACTCCGCCGCCTCGTACCAGAGCATGCCCATGCCGCCGACGGAGGTCAGGCTGCCGTCCTCGTCCTGCGAGAACGAGCCGGGCCCGGCCTGCGCCCAGCCCTCGGTGCCCGTGCCGTCGTACAGCGTGGTGTAGCCGGTCTCGGGGCGGCAGTCCGCCTCGACCACGCCGGACGCCCAGCGGAGGCCGCCGAGGAGGTGGCGCACGAACTCGGGCTCGGCGTAGGACTCCGCGGTGTGGCCGCCGCCGGTGTAGAACGCCCGGCCGCCCTCATACTCCTTGCACCAGGCGATCGGGTGGTCCTCGCCCATCTGGCCGCCCTCGTAGGTGGACTCGTCGAGCGAGGCCAGCACCTGGGCGGTGTCCCGCGGGTTGGTGCGGTAGTCGTACCACTCGTCGGTGCGCTGCCAGACCTCGGGCAGGTGCGCCGTGGCGTCGTGGGCGTGGTTCTCCACGACCACGTCCGCGGGCTGGATGTGCGGGTGCGACTGGAACAGCGCGCCGGCGAGGCCGCTGTACCACTCCCAGTCGTACTCGGTGTCGGCGGCGGCGTGGATGCCCACGTAGCCGCCGCCGTTGTTGATGTAGCCCTCGAACGCGGTCTGCTGCTCGGCGTCGAGCACGTCGCCCGTGGTGGAGAGGAAGGCGACGACCTCGAACTGCTCCAGGTTCGCGGCGGTGAACGCGCCCGCGTCCTCGGTCGCGGTGACCGTGAAGTTGTTCTCGGCGCCCAGCGCGGTGAGGGCGGCGATGCCCTCGTCGATCGAGTCGTGCCGGAAGCCCGCCGTCTTGGAGAAGACGAGCACCTCGTAGGGCGGGTCGTCGGGGGCCGCCGCGGCCGCCGCCGCGGGGGTGGCGGTGCCCGGCATCGTGGCGGAGCGGGCCGGGCTCGCCGTCTACTCGGCGAACCTCGGCTGGCGCGATCTGCCGCTGCGGCGGCTGGTGAGCGAACGGCTCGACGGCATC
>NZ_LAVK01000540.1 GCF_001083795.1 Streptomyces sp. SBT349 | reverse complement strand
CCCCACCGGTGCGTCCTCCGACGCTGGTCAACCGCGAATCCACGGGCCCGGCCCCGGGAGGGGCCGCCCCGGAGGGTCCCACCGCGGGACAGGCCGAACCGGCGCGGTGAAGGGCGTCGGGTGGAGCGGCGGTCATGGAGGCGTGGTGGGCCCCGGCCGTGTCCGTTCGGCGCCCGGGATGGCGACCGGGGCGTGAGGTGTCGCGCGAGGCCGTGAGGCGGCACTTCGCCGACCCGCCCTCGCCCCATGACGCCCTATGAGCGCGGGCGCGCGGAGTCCTTCGCCGGGCGTCTCGCCTTCGCGTGGCGGGCCGAGGTCGGCAACGACGGTTCGGGGCGGGTGGCGGAGCGGGCCGGGCTCCCTGGGGAGGCGGTGCTGTGGCGGCTGGTCCACCGCGGCGAGCGGGTGGGCGCCGCGGTGGGATGGCTGGTGCCGGTGGAGTTGTCCTGACGCGGGCCGCCCGCCCACCCCCGGCGAGGGGGTGGGCGGGCGGCGGGGAACGCGAGTGGCCGGAGGGCCGGTCACTCGGTGGCGATCGCGTTCAGCACGTTCATCCGGCCCGCGCGGAATGCGGGAAGGAGGGCGGCCAGGAGGCCGACGACCGCGGAGCCGATGAAGACGCCGATGATCGTGCCCCACGGGATCTCCAGGACGTCCATCCCCTCCAAGGCCAGCAGTTGCTGGCCCGCCGCGCCCCAGGCCATGCCGAGGCCGAGGCCGAGGAGGGCGCCGAAGAGGGCGATCACGATGGACTCCAGGCGGATCATCCGGCGCAGCTGGCGGCGGGAGAGGCCGATCGCCCGCATCAGGCCGATCTCCCTCGTCCGCTCGATGACCGACAGCGCCAGCGTGTTCACCACGCCCAGGATGGCCACGATGATCGCCAGTGCCAGCAAGCCGTAGACCATGTTGAGCAGTTGCCCGACCTGACCCTGGATCAGGTCCTTGTACTCGGCCTGGTCCCTGACCTCCATCTGCGGGTACGGCTCCATCGCCGTCTCCAGCGAGGCGCGCGCCGCTTCCTGCCGGCCGTCCTCCGCCGTGGCGAACAGGACGAACGGCAGCGCGATCTGCTCCTCCGGCACATGCCGCTGGAGCGTCTCCAGGGAGACGTTCCACGCCGCGGAGATGGTGGACCCGGTGTTCACGATGGCGGCCACCATGAGCGTGGCCTCGTTGCCGCCGTCGAACGTGACGGTCACCTCGTCCCCGACGGCGACGCCCTCCTCCTCGGCGTAGTCGGAGGCGACGGAGATGGCGTCCGACTCGTAGATGTCGGCGATGTCGCCCTCGGCGACGTCGAGTTCGACGTCGTCCGTGTAGCTGGGCGGTGCCGCGCCGAGCCAGATGTCGTCCTCCCCGCCGGCCGAGTCGGTGATCTGGCCCTCGATCTGGTGGAACGGCGTGACGCTGGCCAGGCCCTCGGTATCGGCGACGGCGTCGGTGATCTCGGGCAGGACGGGCGTGAAGTTCCCCGTCTGGATGATGTAGTCGGCACCGAGCGAGCTGTCGATCTCCTCGGTGGCCGAGGCCACCATCGAGGAGCCGACCACCGAGAGGCCCGCGACCAGCGCGAGGCCGATCATCAGAGCGGAGGCGGTGGCGCCGGTGCGGCGGGGGTTGCGCAGCGCGTTCCGTTCGGCGAGGCGGCCCACCGGGCCGAAGCCGCGCAGCACCAGGGCGCTGATGCCCCGGACCACGAGGCCGACCAGCGCGGGCCCGACCAGGATCATGCCGACGAGGCTGAACAGGATGCCCAGCGCCAGGAAGCCCGCGCCGCCCGCCGCGTCCTCCGCGGAGGCGGTGGCCCCCAGCGAGACGAGGCCGAGGACCGTGAGCACGGCGCCGATCAGCGCCCGAATCCGTCCCGCCCGCACGTCCCCGGGCATGCCCGCGTCACGCAGCGCGGCCATCGGGCTGATCGTCCCGGCCCTGCGGGCGGGGATGTAGGCGGCGATCAGCGTGACGAGCACGCCGAGCACGACGCCGACGATCGGCACCGAGGGGCTGATGGTGAGGTCCTCGGTGCTCAGGTTGAGCCCGACGGCGCTCATCAGGGCCATCAGGCCGACCGCGAGCCCCACGCCGACGCCGAAGCCGACGATCGACGCGATGATGCCGAGGAGCAGCGCCTCGATCAGCACGGACCGGTTGATCTGGCGGCGGCTCGAACCGATCGCCCGCATCAGCCCGATCTCCCGGGTCCGCTGCGCGACCAGCATCGAGAACGTGTTGACGATGAGGAAGATGCCGACCAGCAGCGCGATGCCGGCGAAGCCGAGCAGCACGTACTCCAGGATGCTCAGCACCTGGCCGATCGCGTCGCGGTTCTCCTCGATGTACTCGTCCGCGGTCTGGAGCTTGTAGGTGTCGGCGCCGATGACGGCGGCGATCGCGCTCTTCAGTTCCTCGTCGGATATCTGCCCGTTCGAGTCCACATAGATGTTGGTGATGTCCTCGGAGCCGCCCAGCAGGTACTCCTGGGCGGTGGGCAGGTCGGTGTAGATGATGGCGGCGCCGGGGTTGGTGATCTGGAACTCGGCGATCCCGCTGACCGTGACCGGGAAGTCCCCGAAGACCGTCAGCAGGCGCATCCGGTCGCCGAGCGCGAGGTTCTTGTCCTCGGCGGTCTGGGAGTCGATCATCACCTGGTCGCGGCCCTCGGGCGGCGAGCCCTCGACGACCTCCATGGAACGAAGCTCGATCTCGGACCAGTTGGTGACGATGGTCGGCGCCCCGGTGCTGGGGCTCACGTTCTCGTTCTGGTCGTCCACCACCACGGCGCTGGTGGACGCGACCGTGCCGGTCACCTGCTCCACGCCGTCGACCGCGGAGACCTCGTCCACCAGCGTGCTGGGAACGGTCTCGGGCCGCCCGGTGGCGGAGCCCTCCTCGACCACGCTGCCGTCCTCGTCCTCCGCCGCGATCATGACATTCGACGCGGTCTCGGCGAACAGCGCGTCGAACGTCGTGTTCATCGTGGCGGTGAACACCAGCGTCCCGCAGACGAACGCCACCGAGAGGACCACGGCCATCCCGGAGAGGATCATCCGCCACTTGTGCGCGAAGAAGCTGCGCAGCGACGTCTTCAGCACACTCACGACGTGCGCCCCTGGGCGTCGAATCCGCGCATCCTGTCCAGGACCAGGTCGGCCGTCGGGTCACGCATCTCGTCGACGATCCTGCCGTCCGCGAGGAACACGATGCGGTCGGCGTAGGCGGCGGCGACGGGGTCGTGGGTGACCATGACGATGGTCTGGCCGAGGTCGTCGACGGAGCGGCGCAGGAAGCCGAGGACTTCGGCGCCGGCGCGGGAGTCGAGGTTGCCGGTGGGTTCGTCGC
>NZ_LAVK01000053.1 GCF_001083795.1 Streptomyces sp. SBT349 | reverse complement strand
GCTCCACCCCGACCGTCGCGAGGCCCGCGACCGCCCCCGCGACCGCCCCCGTGACCGAGGACGCCGCGCCGGAACCGACCACCCGGGCACCCACCGGCCCGCCCGTGCCGCCCGGAGGCGCGGGTGTCTCGCGACGCGACCTGCTGCTGCGCGGCGCGGGCCTGGCCGCGCTCGCGGCGGCCGGCGGCGCGGCGGCGCTGTACGTGACCGGCGACCCCGAGCAGGGCCCGGTCGCCTGGTCGCGGAACATCGGCGACGTCGACCTGGTGAACAACGGGGGTGACGACGTGATCGTGGCCAACGGGCGCTGCCACGTGGCCCGCGGCAACGACTACCGGGACAAGGCCGTGCTCCACACCCTCGACCTGGCCACCGGCGAGCAACTGTGGCGGATCGACTTCAACGCACTGTGGGTCGGGAACCAGATGCGCTTCACGGTGGTCGACGGCACCGTGATCACCGTGACCACCCGCGCGGACGAGGTCGACGGATACACGGTGTCCGCATACAACGCGGCCAGCGGCGAGCGCCTGACACGGCGGGAGGTCGTCCTCGGCGCATCGGTGGACGTGCACCGGCCCAGCGGCCTGCTGATCACGAGCGAGGACGGCCTGGTGGTCGCGACCGACCCGCGCACCGGCGACTACCGGTGGACGATGGACGGCGACACGTTCGTGCCGGCCGGCGATCTGATCCTGTTCGGTGGCGGGCTGGGGGTGCTCGCCGAGACCGGCGAGGAGCTGTGGGAACACCCCGACATCCTGCCGAGGGGCAACCGGGGGCACGCCCTCGGCGACGGCGAGGGCTTCCTGTGCTACCTGGCCGGCCGGACCGCCGGCACCACCGACCTCGCCTTCCGCGAGACGAGCACGGGCGACAGGGTGTGGCTGAGCACGTTCCGGGCCGGCGAGCCGGAGTCCGGCGGCGGGGCCCTCCCGCCCCTCGAGTCACTGGTGCGGGGCACCACGGTGTTCATGCCGTCGGCCGCCGAGGAGCGCCGGAGACCGATCGCCCTGGACGTATTCACCGGCCGGTCGAAGTGGACCTACGACGGCACCTACGTCCCGGACCAGGACGGCCCGGTGAGGGCCGTGGCGGACGGTTTCGTTCTGCCCACCCGAGAGGGAACGGTGTGCCTGGCCGCCGAGAACGGCACCCAGCGCTGGCACGACGAGACCGAGGACATCCGGGTGGTGCGTACCACCGAGACGTATGCCCTGCTCTACCGGACCACTCAGGAACGGGTGTTCCAGCACTGGACCACCCTGCGGATCCTCGACGCGGAGAACGGCCGCGAGGTCTGGACCGGCCAGTTCGACAGCACCACCGTCAGCGACTCCTCACCCGGCGACGCCCCGGTCGTCGTCCTCGACAACGGCGGAACGCTGCGGGCTCTGCGCGTGTGACCGCCCGGTGGGACGGACTTCCACGCGTTGGTTCAACGCGTCCACGTGAGTGCGGAGTTCGGTGAGGGTGGGGCATGTCACCTCCGATACCGCTGCGCCACCGCCGTGAAGGCGGCCTTGGGTTCCCATTCCATGTCGGGGTAGGTCTGCCCCCGGCGCCCTTCGAGGAGTTTGACGATGCCCAGGCCGGCCCGGTCCAAGTCGTCCCTGGGGTCGCCGTCCGGGCGGTGCGGGTAGCCGGGCAAGGCGAACAAGAACACGAACGCGCTGTCCACGCCCTCGGTCTCGAAGATCTCCAGCAGCTCGCTCAGATAGGCGGCCTGGCCGGCCTCGTCACGCTCGTATATGCCGTTCAGCCGGACAGGGGCCTTGGTCTCGGGGTCGTGCTCGACCACGTCCAGCACCCGCCCACCGCGGTCTCCCGCGCCGCGGTAGGCCGCGGTGCCGAAGCCGGTGATGGCGAGCGGCTTGGGGCCCTGGGCCAGGGTGCGCACCGCGTCCCGGAACCGGTCGGCGACCTCGGCGGAGCGGATCAGCTCGAACGTCACCATGTCGAAGGGAGTCCAGTCGACCTGCTCGAACTGGATGGACGCGTAGGTGAGCCTGCCCCGGAAGCGCTCGCGGACCGTGGCCACGGCGTCGCGGAGGAACGCGTTGACGCGCACGCCGAGCTCGCGCATCGCTTCGGCCCGCCGTTCGGGTTGGCTCATCAGCCGCTCGACCCGCCCCTCGGGGCTCTCTCCGGGCAGGAACCCGCGGTTCATCACGCTCAGCTCGACCCCCGCGACGAACGCGACGGTGGTCCCCTGCTGCCGGAGCCGCTCCGCTCGCTCGGCGCAGTCGCGGAAGAGCGTGAGGATCTGCTCCGGATCCAGCTCCAGCGGGTAGGGCGAGAACCAGACCTCCAGGCCGAGTTCGGCGGCGGCACCGGCGGCCAGTTCCAGTCGGTCCGGGTCGCCACCGATGATCTGGACCGCGTTGCAGTGCAGATCGTCGCGGATGATGGCGAGCTCGCGCCGGACCACCGCGGGGTCGAAGCGCTCCCGGGAGGTCTGGCCGTGCACGACGAATCCGGTGTCGTAGGTCATTCCCCTTGCTCGCATGGTGACGTCCTCTCTGCCGGTCTCGGGAGGGTCGAGACTGGCAGGAAAAGTGCGCGCGCGCAAGTTTGCGTGCGCGCAGCCCCGTGTGAAACGCTGACCCCGTGACGACACCACCACCAGGGCTGCGGGAGCGGAAGAAGCAGGCCACGCGCGAGGCGCTCCGCGAGGCGGCCCTGCGCCTGGCCGTGGAGCGCGGGCCGGACCGGGTGCGGGTCGAGGACATCGCCGAGGCGGCCGGGGTCTCGCCGCGCACCTACAACAACTACTTCGCCAGCCGCGAGCAGGCGATCGTCTCCGCCGTCACCGCGGACCGGGAAGCGCGGATCGCGGCGGCGGTCGCGGCCCGGCCCGCGGGAGTGCGCCTGGCCGACGCCGTCACCGAGGCAGTGGTCGAGCAGTACACGAACACCGGTGAGCGCGATCGCGAGGCGCTGCTGCTGATCACCACCCGGACCACGCTGCGCGACGCGTTCCTCGACACCACCGCCGGCATCGAGCCCCCTCTCACGGCGGTGATCTCCGAACGCCTGGGTGACGCCGGAGCGCACGCGGCCCGCGTTCTCGCGGCGAGCGTGGCCGCGGCGGTGCGCATCGCGATGGAGGGCTGGCTCCAGCCGACCGGGAACGCGGGGGCCGCCGGGAGTCTCGGCGCCGCAGGGCTGGTCGTGCCCTCCGGCTCATTGCCCGATCAGCTCCGCGCGGCGCTGTCCCCGCTCGCGCCCGCGTTCGACGCCGCCGAGCGACGCACCCAGCCGTGAAGCCGGCCCGACCGGGGCATCCGCTGGACGGACAGGAGATCCGGAACCCGTCAACCCCCTTGCCTTGGCGGGCCGATGGAATCCCTGACGACGACATGGGTACCGAGGAGCGCGTGCTGTTCCCCGCCACCGCGGCCCGGTGGCCGGTCGAGGGCGAGCCGCACGGCCGTGCGGCCCAGCTCTTCGTACGGGACGTGGACCGTGGTGAGTTGGGGGCGCAGGTCGGTGGCCGGGGGGACGTCGTCGTAGCCCGCGAGCGAGACGTCGTCCGGCACGGACAGACCGCGCTCCGTGACAGCCCGGAGCACACCGGCGGCGACCGCGTCGGTGAGGGCGAACACCGCGGTGAAGTCCACCCCTCTGGCCAGCCGGTCACGCATCGTCAGGTAGGCGGCGCCGCGCTCGAAGCTCACCTTCTCGACGAGGGCGGGGTCGAACTCGACTCCGAAGTCCGCCAGCGCCCGCCGGTAGCCGGCGAGCCGCTCGGCGGACGTGGTCTGCCCGGCGTCGCCGCCGAGGCACAGCACCCTGCGGTGGCCGGCGGCGAGCAAGCGGCTGGTGATCGCGTAGGCACCGCCCTCGTTGTCGTACTCGACCACGGTCGTCGGCACCGACTCGCCCAGGGGGGGCCGCCCGCACAGCACCAGACGGGAGCCCGACTGGTCGAGGGAGGTCGCGATGGCGGCCATCCGCGAGCGGTAGACCGCGTCGTCCTGGACGCTGCCGATGAGGATGACCGCCTCCGCGCCCTGCTGGCGCATGAGCCCGACCGCATCGAGCTCCCGCTCCGCGTCGCCGCCGCTGACGAAGACCAGACACAGCCGCCCCCGGCGCGTGGCCTCCTCCTGGATCCCGTGCGCGACCTCGGCGAACGACGGGCCGCGCACGTCGTTGAGGATGAAGGCGACCGTCTTGGTGCCCTGGCCGCGCAGGGCCCTGGCGTGGGTGTTGGCGACGTAGTCCAGCTCCCGCAGCGCCCTCTCCACGCGGCGCTTGGTGGCGGTGGCGACCGGGTAGTTTCCGGCGATGACCCGGGAGACGGTGGGCACCGAGACTCCGGCCCGGTGCGCGACATCCTTGAGTGTGGTCCGCCCGGGGCTCACCTTCCCCGTCCCACCGTTCTGTGTGGTCACGGCGTCAGTCTACGAGCGGTGGCGCCCCGGCGGACCGCCCGAGCGGCGGGGGCGCGGGGGAGCGCGGCCTCTCCGGAGAACGCCGCCCCGCGCGCCCCGAACCGTGCGGCGCCCACTACTTGAGGCTGCCGAGGGTCACGCCCGCGCGCCAGTAGCGCTGCATGGCCACCATGAAGACGGCGAGGGGCACGATCGAGAGCAGGGAGCCGGTGAGCACGAGGGCGGAGAGATCGATCTCCGCCTCGTCGCGCTTGGCGTTCCAGGCGTACAGGCCGAGGCTGAGCGTCCACTGCTCCTCGCCGCGGAGCATCGTGAGCGGCAGGAAGAACTGGTTCCAGTTCTGCACGAACGCCAGCAGGAAGACGGTGGCCCCGCCTGTCGTCATCATCCGCATGACGATCTGGAAGAAGATCCGCAGCTCCCCCGCGCCGTCGAGCCGGGCCGCCTCGATGAGCTCCTCCGGAACCGCCCCGTCGACGTACACCTTCGCCAGGTAGACGGAGAAGGGGCTGATGAAGGAGGGGATCAGGACGGCCCAGACGGTGTTCACCAGGCCGAGACGCGCGAAGAGCAGGTACAGCGGCAGGGTGAGCATCGCGTAGGGGATGAGGAACGAGCCGATGACGGCGCCGAGCGCCGCGCCCCGCCCCGGGAACTGGAAGCGGGAGAGCGCGTAGCCGGCGCTGAGCGCGATCAGGGTGCAGACGAGGGCGCCGACCCCGGCGTAGAGCAGGGAGTTCAGCAGCCAGCGGAAGAAGATGCCGTCGTTGTAGGTGAAGACCTGCTCGATGTTGTCGGCGAGGTTGAAGTCGGCGAACCACAGCCCGTTGGAGTAGAGCAGGTCGCGCTGGTCCTTCGTGGCGGACACCAGGAGCCACCACACCGGCGTGACGGAGTAGAGCGTGAACAGGCCGAGGGCCAGGAGGACCAGTCCGTTCGACACCCGTGACCGCCCGGCGCCGACCGGCATCCCCTCGTGCGCCCGCCTCGCCTCGCGCCGGTCGGCGCGCGTGCGGCGCCGGGATCCGGCGGGCTCGGGAGCGCCGGGCTCGGGAACCGCGGTGATCTGTTCGGAGAGAGTCATGCCTGCGGCCTGTTCGTGAGCTTGTAGAAGGCGAAGGAGACGGCGCCGACGATGAGCGCGAGGATGATGGAGAGCGCTGCCGCGTAGTTGTAGTCGTTCGCGTCGAACGCCTGGTTGTAGATCATCAGGATCGGCGTGTAGTTCTTGGTGACCGTCTCGGGGGCCACCTGCCGGAAGATCAGCGGCTCGTTGAAGATCTGGAGCATGCCGATGATCGAGAGCATGCCCGTGAGCACCAGCGCGCCGCGCACGAACGGCACCTTGATGGTCAGGGCGATCCGCAGCTCGGACGCGCCGTCCACCCGGGCGGCGTCGAACAGTTCCCGCGGCACGGCGAGCAGCGCGCCGTAGATGATCAGCATGTTGTAGCCGAGACCGTGCCAGGTCAGAAGGTTGCCCATGGAGCCCCACAGCATCTCCGAGGCGTAGAAGTCCGCGTCGATGCCGAACATCCCGAACGCGTCGGTGAGCGGGCCGAGGCGGGGGCTGTAGAGGTACATCCACATCAGGGCCGCGACGATGCCGGGGATCATGTAGGGGATCAGGAAGGCCAGCCGGAACCGGTGAGCGGTGCGGGTGGCGAGGGTGTCCAGGAGCAGCGCCATGACCAACGACAGGCCGAGCATGACCGGGATCTGGACACAGGCGAAGACCAGCACCCGCACCATGGAGGCCCAGAAGGCGCCGTCGGACAGGCCGCGGGTGAAGTTGTCGAGTCCGACGAAGACACGTTCCTGCCCACCGATGCCGAGGCCGGAGCTCTGCTCGGAGAACAGGCTCTCGTAGGCCGCGTAGCCGACGGGGATGACGAAGACGAAGAGGAAGCCGAGGAAGAAGGGCGCCGCGAAGCCCGCTCCCTTGGCCGCGCGGAGCGTCCGCCACCGCGGGCGGCGCCGGTGGCCGCGCCGGGGAGCGACGTTCCCCTTCGGCTCCACGGTCACAGTGGTGGTCGACATGATGGATGCCCGCCGTTCTGCCGTTTCGCTGAGTGCGCCGCGTGGCCGCCGCCCTGGGAGGGCGGCGGCCCGGGTCACTCGATGACGTTGATGCCCTCGCGCCGGAGGTCCTCGACCGTCCACCGCTGCATGTGCTCGAGGACGGCGGCGACCGTGGTCTCGCCGTTCATCGCCTTGCCCCACTGGTCGGCGAGCTCCTCGTACATGGCGGTGGAGTTGGGGCCGTAGAGCCAGCCCTCGGCGTACTCTGCCGCGCCCTCCATCACCGGGACCGCCCGGTCGGCGTGGTCGCCGTAGAGCTGCTCGGGCACCAGGGCGTCGGCGTAGGGCGCGGGGTCGGCCACCGCCGGATACCAGCCGGAGCCGTTCACCGGATCCGCCATGGCGGTGACGGGCTCCTCCTCGGTGGACAGCCACACCGCGGCCTGCACGGCCTCCTCGTGGTGCTCGCACAGGGCGGGCACCACGTAGCCGCTGGTGTCGGCGGCGGACAGGGGCGTGTCCTGCCCCGGGGCGGCGAGGTTCGGAGCCGGCTCCCACTGGCCGAGCGAGGCGTTCATGTTGCGCTGGTGGCCGGCCAGTTGCCAGGTGGACAGCTGGCGCATGGCGATCCGGCCCTGGTCGTACTCCTGCATCATCGCGGCGTACTCCGCGTACGAGATGCGTGCGACCAGGTCCTCGTCGAGCAGCGTCTGCATGGTCTCCGCCGCCCACCGCGACGCCTCGTCGGTGAAGTCGACGCGCCAGGCGTCGCCGTCCACGCTGTACCAGCGGGCACCGGCCTGCCAGGCGAGTCCCATGAACGTCGACGGGTCCTCGCCCGCCAGGTTGAAGATGTGGATGCCGTCCTCGCGCAACTCCCGGCCCACGTCGATGGCCTCTTCCCACGTCGTGGGGTACGCGAGGCCGCGCTCCTCGAAGGCGGGGCCGTGGAACATGGTGAACACCGGCTGCCGCTGGTTCGGGACGCCGTACACGGCGTCGGCCAGGGAAAGCGCCTCGATCGCGCCCTCGGAGAACGCGTCGGCGCTCGGTTCCAGGTGTTCGGCTATGTCGGCGATGATCCCCTGCGCGAGCAGCATGCTGCCGTGGCGGTTGTCCGACTCCGCCAGGCAAGCGGTGCCGGATGGGTCGTCGGCCTCGTGGGCGTTGTTGAGATTGCCCGGGATCTCGGCATAGGGGACTTCGACATACCGCAACTCGATGTCCTCGTGCGCGGCGTTGAACGCCTCGACGCTCGCCTCGGTGCCGGCCTTGTCGCTCCACACCTCCAGGACCACGGGCTCGCCGCCGCCGGCGTCACCACCCCCGTCGCCACCGCACGCGGCGGTCCCGATGACAAGGCCGAAGGCCACGCCGCCGAGCAACCAACGCTTCCTCGCGCTGTCCATCTGTGCTCCTGATCGTCTGTCGAGAGGCACTCGCCCGTGGCCCGCGGCCGTCTCCGGCTCCCGGTGCCACCCGAGTCCTCGTCATCGGTTCTCTCTCGGACGACGCGCATCTCGCGTCCCGTCCTCGAGCGACGGGCGGGCACGCGGCGAGGCGACGCCCGCACGACTCCCGGCCGAGGCCGCCGCCCCAGCCGCTCGCCCGCCTTTGTAGAAATCCTTTTCTAAGGTCACCGGCCGTATCCCAGCTGGACGGGCCCCGATGTATCCGGCACCGTAGACGCCCGCCTCGCCGAACGTCAATGCTTCCGGCGCAACCGCTCCGCCTGCTCACCGGGGCTTCGACCGGACACGCGCGCACCAGGGCGCCCCGCACGGCAGCACACCGGGCGCCGCCCCCGGCTCCGCTCGCGGCGGTGGATCGCGGTGAACCTTTTCTGCACCACCGGGCGGCCGGAAGGACTCCCCGGCGGCGGGCGGCCACGCGAAGTGCCGGCGGCCGGGCAGGAGTCCGCCCCCCACCGCTCACGGGCGCATCGGACACGGCACGACCTCCGGGGGCTCGGCTTCATCCATCCAGATAACGTTTGTCTGAAAATATCGAGGGCCACGACGTCCGTCAACGAAATCCCCCCGCATCAAGGGCTTCACATGGGCACAGCACCCCTCTACGGTCTAGAAGACGTTTGCTGTCAGGGTCGTGGCTCCTCGCTCAAGAGGGATGGATGGACGTCGTGATCAGATCGGGGAACGCAAGCCCGACGCTGGCCGTGGTGGCCCGGGAGGCCGGGGTCTCGGTGCCGACGGCCTCCAAGGTCGCCAACGGCAGGGGAGGGGTCGCACCGGAGACCCGGCGGCGGGTGGTGGAGGTGATGCGCAGGCTCGGCTACGTCCAGCGCCCCTCGTCCGCCGTCCGCAGGGGCCCGGCACTGGTCGAGCTCGTCGCGGACCGGCTCGACAGCCCCTGGTCGGGCGCGGTACTGCGCGGCATCGAGCAGGCCGCGCAGGGGGCGGGCGTCGGCCTGCTGGTCTCCGCGGCGCCGACGGGGGACCGGCTCGGCTCCGAGCGGCACGAGTGGTTCCACCTCCTGCACGGCAGGGGGCCGTCCGGCGTGCTGTTCAGCGTTGACGCGTTGCCGCGGGCAGCCCACGACTGGCTGGCCGGGCACGGCGTCCCGTTCGTCCTGATCGCCCCGGCGCTCGACCCGCCCCCCGGGGCGCCCTCGGTGGTGGCAGCCGACCGGCAGGGCGGGGCCGGTGCCGCCCGCCACCTGCTCGGCCTGGGACACCGCAGGCTCGCCGTGATCGGCGGCAGCCCGCGCTCCCGGCGCGACGGCGCGCGCGTCGCGGGCTTTCGCTCGGCCGTCGAGGCGGCCGGGCTCACGCTGCCCGAGCCGTACGTCCGGTACGCCGACGCCGACGAGACACGCGCGCGGCAACGGGTCGCCGAGTTGCTGGCCCTGCCCGAGTGCCCCACGGCGCTGTTCGTGTGCTCCGAGGCGATGGCGCTCGGCGTGTGTGCCGAGTTCGCCCGGCGAGGGATGAGGGTGCCCGAAGACGTCAGCGTGGTGGGCTTCGGCGACCTGCCGCCCGCGCTGTGGAGCTTCCCCCGGCTGACGACCGTGCGGCAACCGGTGGCCGAGATGGCGGCCGGGGCCCTTCGCCTGCTGCTGCGCATGGTCGACGGCGAGACCTTCCCCGACGCGCCGACCGAGGTGCCGACGCGCCTGGTGGTGCGGGACAGCACCGCGCCGCCCGCGGTGGTGTGACAGGGCGAGGGCGGCCGACCGGCGACCGGGGCCGGACGCCGGCCCCGCCACCATCCGGCGGGGCACCGGCGGCGAGGTCAGGCGGCCCGGTGCAGATCGCCGTGCTCGACGCGGTGACAGAGAGGGCGTCCGGCCAGGAACCGCTCCAGTTCCTCCACGGCGGTGAGGCCGAGGCGACGCAGCTCGTTGCCATGGGAGCCGGCGATATGCGGGGTCAGCAGCACGTTGGGCAGGTCGTACAGGGGTGAGGCGGCGGGCAGCGGCTCGGGCTCGGTGACGTCGAGGACGGCCCGCAGGCGCCCGGAGACCAGCTCCTCGGTCAGCGCGTCGTGGTCGATCAGGCTGCCGCGGGAGGTGTTGAGCAGTACCGCCCCGTCCCGCATCAGCGCCAGACCCGCCCGGCCGATCAGGTGACGCGTCTCGGGGGTCGCGGGCGCGTGGACGCTGACGACGTCGCTCATCGCGAGCAACTCGGCCAGGTCGACCTTGCGTACGCCGAGACCGTGCGCCTCCTCCCGGGTCACATACGGGTCGTGGAGGAGGACGTCGAAGTCGAACGGCCTGAGCAGCTCGATGACCCGGCGCCCGATGCGCGAGGCGCCGATCAGACCGACCCGGCGGCCGGCATTCCCCACGGACCGGTGCACCTGGCCCATCACGAAGGAGCGCTCCGCCCGGAAGCGCTCCCGCAGCTCGAAGACGCCCTTGCCCGAGAGCAGGATCATGCCGAGCGTGTACTCGGCGACGGGCAGGGCGTTGGCCGCGGCGGCCGAGGAGACGACCAGTCCGCGATCCCATCCCTCGGGCGGCAGAAGGTACTTCACCGAACCGCCGGTGTGGAGCACGGCGCGCAGCCGCGGCGCGGCGTCGAGCACGTCCAGGCCGAGCGGCGGGCAGCCCCAGCCGGTGATCAGCACGTCCACCCCCGCCAGCAGGCCGAGCGCCTCCGGATCCCGCAGGTCGACGACCGTTCCCGGACCGAGGTCGGCGAGCGCGGCGAGCCGCGACATCACCTCCGGCGGGAAGAGCAGCGGAAGGTGGCGGGCCTCCAGAGCGAACACCACCGAGGGACGCTCAGACATGGGGAAAGGCCCTCCTGGATCATCTAGAAATCGTTCTCTAACCTATGCGCCCGCAGTCGGCCGGTCAACATGCCGCCGGCCGGCGCCCTCGCTCGGCGCCGACCGGCGGGTCTTCGAGATCCGCGGCTCCCGGGGTGTCAACCAGTCGCGTCCGCGAGCGCGTCGAGCACGGCCAGCAGATCGGCCGCGGCGGTGTCCACGGCGGCCTGGTCCTCCGTCCCGATGGCCTCCTCCGCGGCGGTGACGGCGGCGTCCAGCGCGGCCAGGGCCTCCGGGACGTGCTGGTCGCGCTCGACCTCGGCCGCCCGGTCGAGCAGCAGTGCCACCAGAGTGGTGTCGACCATCAGGGCTCGCATCTGGACCTCCGCGAGATTCACCCGGCCGTCGTGGTCGTCGAGGATCCGGATGAGCGGATGGCTCACCGGTCGCTCCAGCGGCACGTCGTGCCAGCGGGCCTCGGTGACGCCCGCGACGGTGTGGAACGTCTCCCAGGTACGCCCGCCGTCGTTCGACCCCTGGAACACGGTGCCGTTGGCCCGCGCCGGATGGCCGGCGCGGGGATGGAAGCGCACCGCTTCGACGTGGACCGGCCCCAGGTCACCCGGGTCGACGGTGATCCAGCTGGTGGCCGCCGTCGTGTCCGTGAAGGTCGCGGTGTCCCCGTCGAACGCGCGCCAGGCGTTGTCCCGCGGAGTGCCGCCACCGCCCCACGGCGGCGTGGAGGCGAGCACCATCTCCTCGGTGACCGGGAACGGTTCGAGCAGGGTGTCGCGGGATTCCAGCAGGTCGTAGGCCGCGTAGAGGCGGTCCACCAGGGCGGGCACATCCGGCTCCGGCGCCGCCGCGCCGGCCTTGACCGCGGCCACCTCCTCGGCGAAGAGGACGTGGCTGCCGCGGGTGAAGGAGTCGGGCGTCACGGCCTCGGCCCGGGCGAGGGCGTCCGCGAGGGGTTCCGCGGTGACCGGGACGGAGCGCTCGGAGGTGCGGTGCCCGCCACCGGCGAGCCGCGCGACCACCCGGTAGAAGGCGTTCCCGCTGCGCAGCCGGTCGGTCGCGGTGGTGTCCCGCCCCTCCGCGACGCGTGCCCAGCCGCGCGGGTGGCGAGCGGGGTCGCGGTCCGCGGCGCGGGCGTCGTCGGTGCGGTACACCTCGAACCGCACCGCGTCCTTGGGCTTGTTCCAGGCGAGCGTGACCTGGTCGGCGTCGCGCCGGGCGTGGGGCAGCACCGCGCCGGGCGCCATGCGGTCCACGTCCACGGCGCCGAACGAGCCCGATCCGGCGGCGGCGACCCCGGCGTGCACGCTCTGCGCGAACGGCGTGAACAGCGCTCCCGCGTACTCCCAGTCGGCGCCGTTTGCCGAGGCGAAGGCCGTCACCAGCCCGGTCCCGGCGTCCCGCTGGAGGCGGAGCCACGGGTGGGAGACCCCGGTCATGCCCTCGGCGGGAACGGTGAGCGGGCTGCGCACCTCGTCCTGCCAGTCGTGACGGCTGTCCCGCGACCGGTTGGCCAGCACCAGGTCGCCATCCTCGTCGGCGCCGAAGTAGACGTACCGGTCGTAGCGGGTGTCCGCGTCGTTCGAGTCCCGCAGCATCACCCCGGTCGCCGGTCCCGCGTGGTCGTCGAGCCGCGCGGTGACGGTGCCCGTGCCGGTGAGCGGACGGCTGACGAAGTGCAGGGCGTCGTCGATGTCGCGGGTGTGGACCCTGTAGTCGTCCCCTTGCCCCAGGCCCGCTCCGTCGCCGCCGGAGATGGCGATCCCGTCGCGGGAGACCCGGGCCCGCCCGGCCGAGATGGAGCCGAGGCGGTCGTCGCGCCAGCCGGATCCGGCCAGCCGCCCGGAGACCGGATCGGTCAGCTCGGCCCCGGCACGGTAGGAGGCGTTGCCGGTGCCGTGCCGGTTCACCGGGGTGACGGTGTAGTAGTACGTGCGGCCGTTGCGCGCGTCCTCGTCCACCCAGTCGGTGGCGGTGACGCCGCGGGCGACGGTTCGGTAGTCGCCGTCCTCCCGGGTCGCGCGCCGAACGGTGTAGGACTCGGCCCCCGCGGACGGGTTCCAGCTCAGCGCGACCTCGCCGTCGCCGGGGACGGCCCGGGTGAAGTCGACGTTGGACGGTGTCCGCGCGGTGGCCGCACCGTCGAGTTCGAGCACGACCGCCGAGTTCGGCGCGAGGGTGACCGCGCCGTCGTGGACGCGTATGTCCTCGCCGGAGACCAGGTCGGGCACCCGCCCGCCGACGCCGTCCGGCAGCCGTACCCGGTGGGTGGTCTCGTTGCCGTGGACCTCGCGGGTGGTGTTGAACGCGAAGAAGTAGTCACCGTACCGGGCCGTCAGCAGGTCGGGATAGCCGGAGTAGGCGTGGTCGGCCTCGAAGTTCTCCCTCCGCACCTCGCCGACGCCCGGCTGGAGGATGATGGGCGCGATCTCCCCGGCCAGGGCCTGCGGGGCGTCGCCGCCGCCGGTCTGCTGGTCCTCCATGAAGTCGACGTCGATGTTGTCCATGCGGCCGTAGTAGTCCTCGTAGGGGAAGAGGCCCTCGGTCTCGATCTGCACGACCGCGTCGTGGTCGCCGCGCTGGACGTGGAGTCGGCCGTTGCCCGCGTAGCCGCGCTGACGCTCGTTGAGCGCGGCGAAGATGCGGGTGTCGCCGTCGCGCAGCGAGACGAACGCGTTGTCCACGTCCACCCAGGCGGACCGCTCCTGATCGGCCCGGTCCACGCCCAGCTCGGCCAGTTGCTCGTCCGTGTAGCGGCGGAAGTCCGTCTGTGGCAGCGCGACGCCCGCCAGCGCCTCGCCGTCGAACCGGTCGTAGGCGGCACGTCCGCCGGTGACATAGGCGTAGGTGTCGGCCAGCCTCAGGTCCTCGCGCCACTTCGCCCCGGTGTTGGTGGCGAAGTTGTTGAAGTACTGGTTGTCGGCGAGCTGTTGCTGCATGGATCCGACGGCCTCGGCGGCGTAGCGCCAGGAGTCGTCCCACTCCTCGCCCGTATAGTGCCCGGCGTTCTCCGCCATGTGCCGTTCGAGCGAGGCGTAGTGCATCGGCCGGTCGACGCTGGTGTAGGCGACCTTGCCGGGGAAGGCGGTGTTGCGCTCGTCGACGACCTGGTTCATGCGCATGACCCGGTCGCCGTTGGCGTCGGTGTCGCTGTAACGGGTCTGGGCTCTCGCGTGGAAGGTGCGCAGGGTGATGCGCAGGATCTCGTCGTTCAGCTCCTCGTCGCCCTCGTGGCCCCAGGTGCGGTGGAACCACTCGGGGAAGTAGTTGGTGGACTCGCCGTAGTTTCCGACGTAGCCGTTCTCCCGGGTGAGGCCCGCCGCCGTGATGGTGGAGTAGTGCTCGCCCAGCGGGAGGCGGCGGCGCACCGTGCCGTCCTCGTTCACGTCGCTCCTGGCCAGGCCCTTCATCACGATCTGCCGGTAGTCGTCGGTGTAGCGCGCGGTGCGGTCGTGCTGGAAGAGCGAGTGGAAGAGATCCAGGTCCTGCCCGTCGGGGCCCACGAGGACCTCCTCGCCGAGGAACGGCGCGATGCCGAGCGATTCGCGGACGATGCCGTGGCTGCGCTGTCTGCCCTCGTAGAAGCCGCTGCCGATGACCCGCAGGCCCTCATGGGCCTCCCAGGCGCCCTCGTAGGTGTACATCACCTGGTTGAAGATGTACGACAGCCGGGAGCGCGAGAAGTCGAAGTTCGCCTTAAGAACGCGCTCCCACGCCTCCCGGCGGGTCAGCTCCCCGCCCTCCCAGTCGGTGGAGGCCAGGGAGGTGTCACCGGCCTCCGTGCCGGTGTCGAACGGCTCGTCCAGGAACGCCTCGAACCGCTCCCTCCCGTAGACGTCCTCGTCCGCGATCAGGCCCTCCACGATGTAGAGCGCCTCGCCCAGGGCGCCGTAGTAGCCGCCCCAGTCGGACTGGTGGCCGCCGTTGCCCAGCAGCATCGTGTCGCCGTAGTAGTCGATGACATGGTTGTCGACGGTCTGGAAGATCCGCTCCAGCGCCGCCGCCTTCTCCTCCGGCGTCCGCGCGGGCGACCAGTCCGTCGTCAGCGCGGTGGCGTAGAAGCGCAGATCGTCCTTGTACCGCTCGATGCTGAGCCTGGCGGTGCCGGAGGCGTCGATCGCGGCCGACATCTCCTCGAAGTGGGCGACCTGTGTCCGCGCGTACGCGTCGACGAGCGCCCCTTCCTCCTCCGCCGGTAGGCCGGCCGCGACGTCGGTCGGCGGTTCGAACGCGGGCAGCGTCTCCCCCATGAGGTCGACCTCGGCTTCGGTGTGCGTGTACGCCCGGTAGAAGCCGCGCGACGGCGAGGTCAGGGGCGTCGCGAAGTCGTTGGCGAACGACGCCAGCGTGATCTCCACCTCCTGCTCGCCCCGGGTGACCGGCAACGGCAGCATCGTGGTCGCGAAGACGAACCGGCCGGGCGCCGGCGAGTCGTGCCCCGGGTTGATCGCCTCGTAGTCGCCCTGGCGCCGGTAGCCGACCTGCTCGCCGTTGGCGTAGAGGATCGTCTTCTCCGTGCTGGTGTCCCCGCCCCAGAACTTGACGGTCAGGTAGTTCTGCTCCCGCGGGTCGACGGCCATGGTGAACGTCAGGTCCGCTCCCCGCCGTTCCGGTGGGTCGAGCGGCTGGGCAATCCGGGCGGCCTCACCGGGCTCCCCGGTCTCCACGGTGGTGCCCGGCGCGTTCAGGCCGTGCGCGGCCTCGGACTCCTCGTCGCCGAAGACGAGCACGTCGAGGTTGCGGCCGCGGTCGGCGGGACGGGCGATGGCGGGCCCGGTGCCCACGGCGGTCAGCAGCCCCGCCACCATCGTCAGCAGGATGGTCACGATGAGCGTCGGCGAGTGGGCTCGGCGCTGGTCCGGGGGCCCCCACGCGGCTCTGTGCGGCATGCCCATGTCGCTCCTTCGAGCAGTACGGAGTGATAGCAAACGATTTCTAGCGGAGGACGGTACCGCCAGTTGTTGCCGGCGAGAACCTCCCCAACGCGGGAAATTTCCTGGGGCTTTCCGCCATGGTCCGCAGCCGGGGTCCGTCGGCCGAGCAGAGAACGTTGATCCCAAATACCGCGCTGGAACCGCCCCACATCCGTTGGAAAACTTTCCAATTCCGAGCGCGCCGGGGAGCGGGGGCAGGGCGGGGCCCCACGATGACGGCACGTGAACGCCCCCCACACCTCTGGAGGTACGTGCTCATGCAGGGACAGCATGTGCGCAACGCACCGAGCCGCCGCGGGATGCTCAAGGCCGCGGTCCTCGGCGCCGGCGCCGCGGTCGTCGCGGGAGCCGCGCACAGCGCGCTCGCCGCCGACTCGCCGACCGGGCCGACCCCGGGTGCCACGGGCGTGCGCCCGATGGCCTTCACCCACCCGGGGATGCTGCACGTCCAGGCGGACTTCGACCGGATGCGGAGTCGGGTCCAGGCCGGCACCCAACCCTGGCTCGCCGGCTGGAACCGGCTGACCGCCAACGGCCACTCCTCCGCCGGTTGGGCCCCGCGCCCGACGGCCACCATCATCCGCGGCGGCACCGGCCAGAACTACCCGCAGCTCTACAACGACATCCACGCGGCCTACCAGAACGCGCTGCGCTGGAAGATCAGCGGGGACGCCGCCCACGGCAACAAGGCGCGTGACATCCTCAACGCCTGGTCGGGCACCCTCACCACCGTCACCGGCAACGCCGACCGCTTCCTCGCCGCCGGCATCTACGGCTACCAGTTCGCCAACGCGGCCGAGATCATGCGCGGCTACTCCGGCTTCGACCTGGGGCGCTTCCAGTCGATGATGCGGAACGTCTTCTACCCGCTGTGCGACAACTTCCTGGTCAACCACAACGACGCCTGCATCACCAACTACTGGGCCAACTGGGACCTGTGCACCATGGCCGCGATCATGGCCATCGGTATCCTCAACGACGACCAGGCGCTGTTCGACCGGGCGGTGGACTACTTCCACAACGGAGAGGGCAACGGCTCCCTGCCCCACGCCGTGCCGTTCCTCCACGGCGCCAACCTCGCGCAGTGGCAGGAGAGCGGTCGGGACCAGGGCCACAGCATCATGGGGATCGGCCTCATGGGGACGATCTGCGAGATGGCCTGGAACCAGGGCGTCGACCTCTACGGCGCGGACGGCAACCGTTTCCTCAAGGCATGCGAGTACGTGGCCCAGTACAACCTCGGCAACGACGTGCCGTTCACCACCTACCGTTGGGGCAGTGGCCAGAACTGCGCGCAGCAGCAGCAGACCGTGGTCGGCGCGGGCGGCCGCGGCCAGGTCAGGCCGGTCTGGGAGCGCGTCTACCACCACTACTGGGGACGGCGGAACCTCAGCACGCCCAACGTCGCCGCCATCGCCCGGGCGAACAGCCCCGAGGGCGGCGGCGGGGACTACGGCACCACCAGCGGGGGCTTCGACGACCTCGGCTTCGGCACGCTGACACACGTCCGGCGCTGACGCGCACGCGCCGGCCCCCGGGTGGCCGGGGGCCGGCGGGCAGGCGGCGGCGTCGAGCCGGAGGTGGCGGGGGGAGCTGTGCGTGCGACACGGTGATCACTGGCTCGGTGTACCGCTGTCGTTCATGGGCGGAAGGCCCCCCTTCGCCGTCCCGCACCCGGCGACCGCGAACCCCGCGACGGGCCGAACGACCCGCAGGTGTGTGGGTCGAGGGGCACCTGCCGGATGCCGTCGCCGGCGAACGTTCACCAGCAGTCGCCGTCCTTCCGGGGCGTGCGCGGGTCCCGTTCAGTCCTTGGGCGGAGCCGTGCTGTTCCGGACGACGAGGGTGGTCGCGATCTCCAGTCCGAGCTGCGGCGCCTTCTCGCGACGGCCGAGGGCGAGCGCCAACTCGGTGGCCGCCACCGCCATCTCGGTCAGCGGCTGGTGGACCGTCGTCAACGGCGGATCCACCCAGGCCACGACCGGCAGGTCGTCGAAGCCGACCACGCTCACGTCCTCCGGCACGCTCAGCCCGATCTCCCGCGCGGCCTGGTAGACGCCCAGGGCCTGGAGGTCGTTCGCGGTGAAGATGGCGGTGGGCCGGTCGGGGCGGGTCAGCAGGGTGCGGGCGGCGGCGTAGCCGTCCTCGCGGGTCAGCGGGGCGCGGGCCACCAGGCCGGGGTCCGCCGCGATGCCGGCCTCCGCCAGGGCCGAGCCGTAGCCGGCCAGCCGCGCGTGGCAGCACAGCACCTGCTCGGGGCCGCTGATCATGGCGATGCGCCGGTGGCCCAACGCGACCAGGTGCCGCGTGGCCGCCTGGCCGCCGCGCCAGTTGGTGGCGCCCACGAACGGGACGTCGTCGGGGAGCTCGGTGGTCGGGTCGAAGACGACGAACGGGATGCCCTTCGCGGTCAGCTGCTCGCGCTCGGCCGCCGAGAGCTGCGCCACCGACAGCACGCAGTTCGGGCGGCGTCCGACCGTGTCGTCCATGGTCATGGGGGTCGAGTCGTGGAGGCCGAACTCGGAGACCATGACGCCGACCCGGCGCTCGCGCGCCACCCGCTCGACACCGCGGATGATCTCCACCGCCCACATGCTCTCCAGCTCGCGGAAGACGAGCTCCACGACGTTGTTGCGGGAGCCCGGCGGCTTGCGGTACCCGTGCTGGTTGATCAACTCCTCGACGCGGGCCCGGGTGTCGTCGGACACCCCCGACCTGCCGTTGATCACCTTCGACACGGTGGGCACCGACACGCCCGCCGACTCCGCGATGTACGCGATCGTCACCGGCCGCCGCGAGTCCCCTCCCGCGCTCGGCCCGTCCGCCGTCGATGCCCCCGATGCCCCCGATGCGTTCGATGGCCCTGATGCCGCCGACTGCTCGTCCGTCACGATCGCCCTCCCTCGTCCGACACGGGCGCCATTCTCGCACTCGGGCAGTCGGCAAGTCAGATACTTTCTCTGCTCGTTGGCGGAAAGTTTCTCACGAAAGCTATCGACAGACGGCGACCCCCGCACTAGCCTCACCGGAGCGGAGGGCTGGGAGACCCCACCGACATGTGGGGCTGGCGCGGCCTGTACCGCGAGGGCACCGGCGGTGACTTCCAGGCGTTCATCCCCGACAACCAGCTCTGCAGCGCCGGCCACACCTACAACGCCGAATTCGCGGCCATGGACACCCCGGGCCCCTGGTGGACCACCGAGGTCGGCGCCGACTTCACCGTGGACGTCTACGACCTGGCCCAGCACGGCGCCGACTACCTGCAGGTCTACGTCACCCAGCAGGGCTACGACGCCGAGACCGACGCCCTGGACTGGGGCGACCTGGAGATGGTCGCCGAGACCGGCCGCTACGGGCCCGCCGCGCACTACACGGTCGACGTCAGCGCGCCCGGCCGCTCCGGCCACCACGTCGTCTACACGATCTGGAAGGCCTCCCACGGCGACCAGATCTACTTCATGTGCAGCGACGTGACCTTCTGACCCGCTGGTCCGCCGACCACCCGCTCGACCGCGGTCCCGCCGGGCGACCGACGTCCTTCCACGTCGCCGGCGGGACCGCACCACCGCCACCCCCCGACGCCACCCGATCCACCGTGGCCGGTTCAGGGGCAGGCCGGTGGGTCGGCCATCGCACGCAGCTCCTCGGGCGTGCGCACCTCCTCGGGCGCGAGCACCCCCCGCTCGCACAGGCCGCGCGCGACCAGGCGCGCCACCTCGGCGGCGCCGCGCGGCCGGAGGCGGGTGTCGTCCCGGGCGCCGCGCGGGTGGTTGGGGTGCTCGCCGGGGGAGAGCCAGACGAAGGCGTCCTTGCTCCTCTCCGGCCCCAGCCGCTGCCACAGCGCGAGGCTCTCGGCCTGGATGTCCAGCAACGGGACGCCTTCCGCCGCCGCCACCTCGCGCACCACCCCCGGGTAGTCGCCGTGGGTGGCCAGGGCGCGGCCCTCGGCGTCGAAGTGGCGCCGTTCCACCGGCGTGAGCAGCACCGGGTGCGCGCCCCGGTCGCTCGCGGCCCGCACGTAACGCAGCAGGCCGTGCCGGTAGGTGCCGAACGGGTCGGTCAGCCGTGAGGGGTCCTCGGCCTTCTGGTCGTTGTGGCCGAACTGGATCAGCAGCAGGTCGCCGGGGAGCAGGTCCCGCAGGATCGGGTCGAGCCGGCGCTCCAGCAGGAAGCTGCGGGAACTGCGGCCGTCCGCGGCGTGGTTGGCCACGGCCAGGTCCGGGGCGAGGAAGCGGGGAAGTGCCGTGCCCCAGCCGGTCATCGGGGCGGCCGAGGCAGGCTTCGCGGCGGCGGTGGAGTCGCCCGCGAGGTACAGGGTGCGGCGCGCCGCCCGCTCGCCCCGGGCGGCCCGGCGCCGCGGCGGGGCCGGGGGGCGGCGGACGGCCCAGGGCGCGCCGAGTTCCGAGAAGAGGGAGAGGGTCGCGGCGCTGGCGTCCACCAGCGCCCCGACGCCGGGGATCACGCGGCGCGGCGCCGCCCCGCCCTGCTCGGTGTGCCAGGTCCCGGGCGCCAGGCGCGCCGGGTCCGGGGCCGTGCGGACCGCCTCGACGACGCGGGTGAAGGCGCCGCTGCGCTCCAGCGGGCTCACCAGCTCCTCGCCGTCCCGCACATGCGCGAGCAGGTTCTCCAGCAGGTCCCCGCGGGGATGCACGCGCTCCTCCGGCGCGTGGCCGGCGCGCTCCAGGCGGACCCGGTCCTCCGTGTACCACAGGACGAGGCGGCCCCGTTCACCGTGCACGACGACGTACGGCACGGCGTTGCGTTCGGCGCACAGGGTGGCGGCGACGGTGACGGTCGTCCCGCGCGTGGTCACCAGCCGCAGGCACGAGGTGTCGTCGGCCTCGATGTCGTGGGCCCGGTGGAGCTGGAGCTCCACCGTGGCGACGTCCTCGGCGCGGTCGCCGCCGTCGATCCGCAGCGCGGAGGCCACGGCGTGCGCCAGCGGGTTGGTCAGCACGCCGTCCACCACGTCCACCGGGCCCGCCGCGCCCGCCTCGTCCGGGCCCAGACGGCGCCGGCCGGCCCACGGCGCGCGGACGTAGTACCGGGCGTCGCGCACCCAGGCCCCGGCGGCGCCGATGCCGTGCGGCCGGCCGATGGCGCCGTCGGCCACCAGCTCCCGCACGGCGTCCAGGGCGCGGGAGCCGAAGGACTGGAAGCCGACCTGGCATGCCACTCCCGTCTCGCGCAGGGCGCCCGCCAGCGCGTGGAACCCGGCGAGCGTGGGCGTGGGCGGCTTCTCCAGGAGCAGGTGGGAGCCGGACCTGACGGCGGTGAGCGCGAGGTCCACATGCGTGTGGATGGGCGTGCAGACAACGGTGATCGCGGGGCGCCGCTCGTTGAGCAGGGCACCGAGGTCGGCGGACCACGCGGGCTCGCCGAGGCCGTCCAACTCGCCGTCGGCGGGCGCCCGCGGGTCGCAGACGCCGACCACGCGCACCCGGCCCTCCTCGGTGAGCCGCCGCAGGTTGGCACGGTGCCAGCCGCCGTAGCCGCGGATGCCGCAGAGAACGACGGGGACCGGCCCACCGGCCTTTCGGAGATCGGTCATGCGGACACTCCTCGGGGGAGACGGCGTCGGGCGGGGCGGCCCCGAAAGTGGCGTCGAGGGGGGTGTTCAGCGTGGTGTCGCTGTGCTTCCATCAACGTGGTATGCCAGATGCATGCCGCTCGAAAGAGTAGCAGCGCCCTCCGGGTCCGCCGAGTCGTCGCTCCGCGGCGCGCCTGCGTAAGGAGCCCCTCCCATGCGCCTGTTCCGCCCCCTCGTGGCCCTCGCCGGGGTGCTCACGGTCCTCCTCGTGCCGGCCGTCTCCCATCAGGCCGCCGCCGCGACCCCCGCGGCCCCGCCCGCGCCGGACCTCCAGCCGCGGGGGCTCGCCGACCCGGTCTGCGTGGACACCGCCCTGCGGCTGACCTTCGACGGCCCCGTACGGCTCGGCGACAGCGGCCAGTTGCAGGTGCATCACGCCGACGGGACGCTGGTCGACAACGTCGACCTCGCCGACCCCGGCACCTACCAGCGCAGCATCGGCGGCGCGCTGACGGACTACGGCGAGGTGCACCGCTGGTTCTACGAGCCGGTGGTGGTGGACGGCGGGACCGTCTCGGTCCACCTGCACTACGTCCTGGACCCGGGTCAGGAGTACTACGTCACCATGGACGAGGGCTTCGTCCGCGGCCGGGAGGGCATCGAGGACGCGGACACCTGGAGGTTCCGCACCCGGGAGGGCCCGGAGCCGGGGGCCTCGGAGCTGACGGTCGACCAGGCGGGCGGCGGCGACTTCTGTACCGTCCAGGGTGCCGTCGACTTCGTCCCCGAGGACAACACCGAGGACGTCCGCGTCGACGTGGCCCCCGGGATGTACCGCGAGATCGTCTACGTGCCGCAGACGAAGCCGCACCTCACGGTCGCCGGCGGCGGCGCCGGACGCACCGTGATCGGGTATCCGAACAACAGCGTGCTCAACGGTGACGCGGCCATGTCCGACGTGCCGGCCCGGCAGAGCTACTGCCCGCGCCGCGTGCTCCCGCAGCCCGACCGCTTCAACTGCTGGCGGGCGGCGTTCGGCGTGGACGCGGACGACTTCCGGCTGGAAGACCTCACCGTGCACAACCTGACGCCCGACGGCGGCTCCCAGGCGGAGGCGTTCCGCGGCAACGGCGACCGCCACGTCCTGGCGCGCGTCGCCGTGCTCAGCCACCAGGACAGCCTGCGGCTCCAGGGCCGGGCCTTCGTGACCGACAGCTATGTCGAGGGCGATGTCGACTTCGTGTGGGGCACCGGCGGCGTGTTCGTCCAGGACTCCGAGCTGCGCTCCCTGGACGTCGGCTACGTGACCCAGATACGCAACGCCCCGGACGGTCCCGGCAACGTGTTCGTGAACACCCGGCTGACCCGTGCCCCGTCGGTGCCCGACGGGTCCGTGCTGCTCGGCCGCATCGACGACCGTTTCCTCGGCAGCCAGGTCGCCTTCATCGACTCGGTCATGGACACCCATGTCGCCCCCGTGGGCTGGGGCCTGACGGGCGCCGACTGCGCCACGGCGGAGGGCCTGCGCTTCTGGGAGCACGGCAGCACGGACCTGGCCGGCGCCCCGGTGGACGTGGGCGAGCGGCTGCCCTGCTCCCGCCAGCTCGACGCGGCCGAGGCCGAGCGGTGGCGCGACCCCGCGACCCTGCTCGACGGCTGGGACCCGCGCCGGCCGTAGCCGGCCCGCCCCCGCCCCCGGATTCGGCCACCACGACCACGGCAGGAGAACGTTTCATGTCCCCGGTATCGCGCAGGGCGCTCATCGGCACATTCGGCACATTCGGCACGGCGGCGGCGTCCGCCGCCGCCTCACCCTCGGCGTCCGCCGCAACGCCCTCCGCCGCGGCGGCCCGGCCCGTTCCGGCGCGGCTCCCGTCGCGGCCCGTGGGTCCGGTCAACGCGGAGGTGGCCGCCGCCCACGGCATCGACTACAAGGCGCTGCCGCAGGAGGTGGTCGGCGTCGACTGCGAGGAGCTGATGACGGTGCGCACCGAGGAGGACACGCGCACCCTCCGGGCCGCCCTGGTCGCGGAGGTCTGGAAGTCCGCCGACGGCCTGCTGCCCAGTGCGCTGCCCGAGGTGGAGCGCGGCGTCGACGCCCCCGAACTGCCGGCGTTCGCGGGCGTGCGCCGCGTCGACCGACTCAGCGTGCGCATGCCGTTCGACCTCAGCTCGGTCGTCTTCCTGCTCCTGCCGCGCCACAGCGAGCACGGGCGGTTCGCGTTCTACCACAACGGCCACGGCGAGGAGCCCGGCACCATGACGCGCACCGCGCAGGCGCTGCTCGACGCGGGCTACGCGGTGCTGCTCTTCGCGATGCCGTTCTACCACTGGAATCCCAGGGAACTCCGGGATCCCCTCGATCCCACCCGCACCGTCACCGTCGAGTCGCACAACGACCTGGGGCCGTGGGAGACGCCGGAGTTCTCGACGCTGCGGTTCTTCCTGGAGCCGCCGGCCGTCGCGATGAACCACGTGCTGCGGGAGTACCGGCCGCCCTCGGTGCAGATGATCGGCCTGTCGGGCGGCGGCTGGGCCGCGACGGTCTACCCGGCCCTGGACCCGCGGGTGACGCGCAGCTATCCGGCCGCCGGGTCGCTGCCGTTCTTCCTGCGCTCCGCGCCGCCCAAGCCGAGCCCCACGACCGGCGACTGGGAGCAGCGCAGGGACCGGCACCCGGCGTTCTACGGGATCTCCGACTTCATGGACCTGTACGCCCTGGCCGCGGTGGGAGCACACCGCCGGCAGATGCAGATCCTCAACCGCTTCGACGAGTGCTGCTTCAACGCCGTCGGCCACCGCGGCTACGAGCCGGTGGTGCGGCATCGCGTCGAGGTCATCGGCAACGGGCACTGGGAACTGCTGGAGGACGCCACCCATGGGGACCACACCATCAGCCCCTTCGCCCTGTCCGTCGTCCTGTGGGACCTCGACGTGGCCTGCGGCGACCTGCCGTAGCCGGGCGGCCGACCGGGACGGCCCGGCGGCGCGGGGGTCAGCGCGGTCCTTCCTGGGGTTCGCCGTTGACCACCACGCCGCGCAGGGAGAGGCCGGTGACGGACTCCAGGAGGATGTCCTGAGCGGCCTCCTCGAAGGTCAGGCCGTCGAGCCGCACGTCGCGCACCGGGGCCTCCGGGCGGGCGCGGACCCGCACCGGGTACGCGCAGGGGCCGCCCAGGGACCAGCGCGCCGCGGAGAGCCGCGAGACCTGGGCGACGTGCTCGCCGCCGGTGCCGCCCGCGTACTGGAAGGTCACCTCGAACGGCACATACGTCCAGGCGGGCGCGTCGACGTCCGTGACCCGGATGTCGCGCACGTAACCGCCGCGGGTGGGCGTCGACTTGACGTTGAGGACCCAGCCCACCGAGTCCTCCTCCAGGTTCGGGTCGCGCGGCAGGCGCAGCCGGCGGGCGGTCACGTCGCAGACGCCGCCGCTCATCTCGCTGCCGATCGCCAGCGCGGCGCCGCCGCTGAGGTAGAGGCAGTCCTCGACGAGGATGTCGCGGGACGGGACGCCGACCCGCCAGCCGTCCTGGTCGCGGCCGGACTTGACGGCGATGCAGTCGTCGTGGGTGGCGAAGGTGACGCGGCGGATGGTGACGTTCTGACACGAGTCGGGGTTGCAGCCGTCGCTGTTGGGACCCAGGGACTCGATCCGCACGTCGCGGACGGTGATGTCCTGGCTCAGGACGGGATGGATGTTCCAGAACGGGGAGTTGCGCAGGGTGACGCCCTCGACGAGGACGTTCCGGCAGGAGTGCGGCTGGAGGAAGCTCGGCCGCAGGTAGTGCCCGTCGCCGAGGACCCGGTGCGCCACCGGGACGCCCTCCGCCCCCCACCGTTCCAGGTCGCCCCAGTCCGCGAGCTCGCTGGGCATGCCGGGCTCCCAGCCGTACTGCCCCGACCCCTTCCACGGCCACCAGTGCTCCGTGTCGCCCCCCGCGTCCAGGACGCCGCGGCCGGTGACGGCGATGTCGTGCTGCCGGTAGGCGTAGATCAGGGGGGAGTAGTTCCAGACCTCGACGCCCTGCCACCGCGTGAGCACCACGGGCAGGTAGGCCGCCGGATCGGTGCTGAAGAGCACCGTCGCGCCCTCGGCGACGTGCAGGTCGACGCCGCTTCGCAGGTGGATCGCGCCGGTGGCCCACGCGCCGGGCGGCACCAGCACGTGCCCGCCGCCGGCGGCGTGGCAGGCGTCCACCGCGGCCCGGATGGCGGCCGTGCAGTCATGGACGCCGTCGCCGACGGCGCCGTAGTCGGTGATCGGGAACCAGGCCGGGGGGAAACGTGGGGACGCGGTGGCCCCGGAGACCTCGGTGGCCGCGGAGGCGGCGCGGGCGCTCGCGGTGCCGACCAGGGGAACGGCGACGGCCGCCGCGGCACCCAGCCGCAGGACCTCTCTGCGTGCGGGAAGGCTCATGGCCTCGGCTTTCGGTGCGGGGGACAGGGAGAGGGACAGGAACAGGAACAGGGACACGCGCGGGAACGGTCAGGGAGCGGGTCAGGGAGCGGGCCAGGGACCTGGCTCACCGGCCGGGTGGGGCACGGGGCCGGGGTGCTCCCGGTGGTAGCGGGTCGCCTCGCCGGCGGCGTGTGCCGCGAACATCGGCCCCGCCGCGTCCGGTTCGCCCGCCCGCAGGGCCTCCAGGAGCTCGGCGTGGTATTCGGCCATCGCCCGCCAGTCGCCGGTGTAGCGCGGGTTCCCCAGCACGTGCAGGCCCCACATGCTGGACTCGATCATGCGCCAGAGGCGGGTCAGCGCCGAGTTCCCCGCGGCCTCGCAGACGTGCCGGTGGAAGGACATGTCGGCGTCCCGGAAGGCGCCGATGTCGCCCTCCTCGGCCGCCCGGCGCAGCCGTTCCACGTCGTCGGTGAGCAGCCGCAGGTGCTCGCCGTCCAGCTGCCCGCTCGCCCTGCGCGCCGCGTACTCCTCGAACATCACGCGGATGTCGCGGATGTCCTGCGCCTGCTGCTCGGAGACCTGGGCGACGTACGTGCCCCGGTGCGACCGGGAGATCACGAGCCCCTCGTGCGCGAGCCGCTGGATCGCCTCGCGGGCGGGGGCCTGGCTGGTGCCGACCCGGCGGGCGATGTGCGACTCGACGAGCCGCTGGCCGGGCAGCAGTTCGCCGCCGACGATCCAGCCGCGCAGCAGCGCGTAGACGTGGTCGGAGAGCAGCTGGCGGGGCAGCGGCGTGGCGAGGGCCTCGTCCCCGCCGCCGGCCGGGTCCGCGCCCGCCTCCGGCCACGCCCCCTCCCGTTCGCGCCGCTGCTCCTGCCAGATCCGGGCGACCGTGGACTGGGACAGACCGAGCGTCCGGGAGAGCGCGCGGGTGGAGGGCACGGGGTCGCCCCGGCGGGTCTGCTCGACCGCGTCGGCGATGCGGCTCTCCGCCACCTGCCGGCCGCCGCTGCGCGGGCGCCCGGACCGGGGAGCGTCGCTCAGCCCGGCGACCCCCCGGCTCAGGTAGCGCTCACGCCACTTGGCCACCGTCGCGGGGCTGACCTGGAGCCGCCTGGCGATCTCGGCGTTCGTCAGCCCCTCGGCGCAGGCCAGCACCATGCGGCTGCGCATGCGCAGGGCCTCGGGGGGTCGCGCGGACCACGCGCGCAGGGTCGCGCGGTCCTCCTCGCTCAGCTGCGGGAATTCCGGAAGGCGGGGATCGGTCACGGGTTCGGGTGTCTCCATGGTGCAGAAATTTATGACTCGCTCGGCGTGGAACGCACGGCCACCGTCATCAACTTTTCACTCCTGTCCTGTGCCTTGACGCCTGATTGACGTGAATCTATCAATTTATCGTTGCTCGATTATTGACCCACTAAACCATGATCGACCGAGTCGAGGAGGCAGTGATGAGCCCTGGGCAAGGAGGAGCGCAGCCCGCTCCGCCACGCGTCACCGCCACCGTTCCCGTCGGCGTGCCGCCCCTGTGGGCCGTCCTCCAGCGCAGGCTCTTCGACGCGCTGGACGAGTCCTGGCGCGCCTTCGCCCGGCGCTACTGCGCGCCCGACGGCAGCCTGCGCTACGAGGGCCCCCCGGCCGGCCGCGACGGGGCCGACGACTTCTACGAGGCGTTCTTCAACTGGCCGACGCTCTACCAGCTCGGCGGCGCCGACGATCTGCTGGACGCCGCCAAGCACCACTGGCGGGGCGTCACCGCCCAGCTGACCGAACGCGGCCATGTCGTGGACGAGTTCGAGCGGGGCTACGACTGGTTCCACCTCGGGGAGTCGATGCTGCTCTTCTACGGCATCTGCGCCGCCGACCCTGGCGACGAGCGGTTCGAGGCGCGCGCCCACCGCTTCGCCGAGCTGTACCTGCCGTCCTCCCCGACGGGGAACTACGACCCCGAGGCCGCCGTGATCCGCGCCCCGCACAACGGCGCCGGCGGGCCCCGCTACGGGATCAACGAGGAGTGGGCCTCCTACGGCACCGGCCTGGCCTCGATGCGGCCCTACGGACTGCCGCTGCGCGACCTGCCGGGCATCTGCGCGTGGGGTGACCTGGCCGACCCGGGGAACGCGGCCCGCATGGGCGCCGCCATGCGGGAACGGATCGGCCGCGGCGACGCCGCCGTCAACCTCGCCGTCACCAGCCTCGCCACCAACGCCTGGCTGTACGGCCACGACGACCGCTACCGCGACTGGGCGCTCGGCTACGTCGACGCCTGGCGCCGGCGCGCCGCGGAGTGCGGCGGCGTCCTGCCGGACAACGTGGGACCCTCCGGCCGCGTGGGGGAACTGCACGGGGGCCGCTGGTACGGCGGCAACTACGGCTGGACCTGGCCGCACGGCCTCTACAGCGTCGGCAACGCCGCCCTGATCGCCGCGGTCAACAGCGTGCTGCTGACCGGCCGCACCGACGGGCTCGACATCGGCCGCGGCCCGCTGGACCTCGTGGCCCGGCACGCGGTGACCGGCGCCGTCGCCGACACCGAGATGAGCATCCGCGACCGCTGGCACGCCGAACTCGGCGAGGACGCGGCCCGCCCCACCCTGCTGGTGCCCAACCGGTACGCCGACGGCGGCTGGTTCGACTACCAGCCACCCCAACTCGCCCTGCCCGTCTGGCTGTGGCAGGCCGGAGCGGAGGCCGAGGACATGGCGCGCATCGAGCGGCTGCGCGAGGCCAGCGGCTACGACTGGAGCGTGGTGCGCGGCTTCCGCAACAAGGAGGAGGCGGGGCACGAGGCGCCCTGGATCGCCTACCTGCGCGGCGAGAACCCGGACTACCCCACGGCCGCCCTCGGCGTCGCCCTCGCCCAGGTGGAGCGGCGCATGGCGCTGATCGCCGCCGACGCCGGCACCCCCGGCAGCCTGGACATCCACCACTGGCAACGCCACAACCCCGTGCTCACCGAGGCGTTGCTGCATCTGACCACCGGCACCCCTCAAGTCCTGTACAACGGCGGGCTGCTGCCGTTGCGCGTGGCCTACGAGGACGCGCTGCGCGGCAGGCCGGGGCTCCCCGCGGACGTCGCGGCCCTGGTCGACGCCATCGGACCCGACCGCACCCGCGTGCACCTGGTCCACACCGGCCTCACCGGCACCCGCCGGGTCGTGGTGCGCGCCGGGTCCTTCGGCGAGCACCGCATCGAGACCGTCCGCCTCGACACCCTCCGCGACGGCGACGGCGACGGACCCGGCTACCCCGGCGACCCCCGGGCGTACACCGCGCCCGAACCGGCCCTCGGCACCCGCGAACTGCCCGTCGGCGGCCCCCGGCTGGAGGTGGAGCTGCCCCCCGGCCGCCGCATCCGGCTCGAACTCCGCCTGACCCCCCGCGCCTACCGGGCGGCCCACCACCGCGC